>NZ_KE992928.1 GCF_000466485.1 [Clostridium] symbiosum ATCC 14940
CGCGTCCTCCACACCTCAGTTAAATCTCCATTTATTGTTCTGCTTTACAAAACTTCTTCATTTCGATAAAATGGTATCGGTGAAAGTCCGCATCAAAGATTTTTACCCGTATGGATTCTGAGAAACAGGCGTCAACCCGTAACTGACGCCGCAGGTTGAGAAAAGAGGACACCCTCTATGAATTATAAAAGAGAAACCCGCAAAGGCGACCGGCAGGCGGTGAAGATAGCGCTCTATGGCATTCTGCTCTCACTGGCCATGCTGTTAGGCTATGTGGAAACACTGGTTCCGATCAGCCTCGGAATACCGGGAGTCAAACTGGGACTGGCAAACCTGGTGAATATCGTATCCCTGTACCTCATAGGAACAGGAGGAACCATAGCCATTGCGCTGGCAAGGATTGTTCTTCTGACCGGTTTTGCGTATGGCAATATGGCGATGATGATTTACAGTCTGGCAGGAGGCGCCCTCAGTCTCGCACTGATGATTTTCTGCAAAAAAAGAGGATGGTTCAGCCAATTGGGAATCAGTATCATCGGAGGAGTCGGCCATAATGTCGGCCAGCTTTGTGTAGCGGCCTTCGTCGTGGAAAACAGCGCCGTTTTTTACTATCTGCCGTTTTTGCTGGCGGCAGGAACCGCAGCGGGCGCCCTGATAGGCATTCTCGGCGGAGTCGTAACAAAACGTCTGGAATCACACCTGTGATTATGATATAATGTCCGCAGAGCGGGCATTATATCTGCGCATTTGCAGTTTGTGCGTTCACCGCAGAAAGCTGGCGCTGTTTTCCGTCGGAGACTCATGTGAACGCAGTGAACATGATATAATGTCCGCAGAGCGGGCATTATATCTGCGCATTTGCAGTTTGTGCGTTCACCGCAGAAAGCTGGCGCTGTTTTCCGTCGGAGACTCAGGCCGCCGGGCGGATTGGGAAATAAAGTAAATGTGTTTTTCACATGATTGATAACAGGAGGCGTGGTATGGTAAATGAAGCGATCAAAAAACTGGTAAAATACGGTCTTGATACAGGGCTGATTCAGGAAGAGGACAGGATTTATGCGACGAATCAGATTCTGGATGTCCTGAAACTGGACGAGTACGGTGAACCGGAGACGGAAATCGGAGAAGTCAGCCTGGAGGAGACACTGAAAGAGCTGTTGGATTATGCCCATGAGTCCGGAGTCCTGCCGGAAGACAGTGTAGTGTTCCGGGATTTATTTGATACACGGCTGATGAACTGCCTGATGCCGAGACCGTCCGAGGTGGTTCGGACGTTCTGGGAGCTTTATAACGGACAGTCATCACAGGCGGCTACGGATTATTACTATAAACTGAGCCAGGATTCCGATTATATCCGAAGATACCGCGTCTGCAAGGATATGAAATGGGTGACCAGCACTAAATACGGCGATCTGGACATTACGGTTAATCTGTCCAAACCGGAGAAAGATCCGAAAGCTATCGCAGCAGCCAAACTGGCTAAACAGAGCGGATATCCGAAGTGTCTGCTCTGCCGGGAGAATGAAGGATATGCCGGCCGCGTGAACCATCCGGCCCGCAATAACCACCGTGTTATTCCAATCACAATCAATGACAGCCAGTGGGGGTTCCAATATTCACCATATGTTTATTATAATGAACATTGTATCGTTTTCAACGGCCGCCATATTCCGATGAAAATAGAAAAAGAAACCTTTGTCAAGCTTTTTGACTTTGTAAAAATGTTTCCTCATTATTTCCTGGGCTCGAATGCGGATCTTCCGATTGTCGGCGGTTCCATCTTAAGCCATGATCATTTTCAGGGAGGCCATTACACATTCGCCATGGCGAAAGCGCCGATCGAAAAATATTTTAAAATCAAAGATTTTGAGGATGTGGAGACGGGAATAGTATACTGGCCCATGTCGGTGCTGCGCACAAGATCCGGGAACCCGGACCGGCTGATTGAACTTGGAGAGAAGGTGCTTGCCGCCTGGAGAGACTATACGGATGAAGCGGCGTTTGTTTTTGCCCGGACGGAGGGAGAACCGCATAATACGATCACCCCGATTGCCCGAAGGAACGGAGAGATGTACGAGCTGGATCTGGTGCTGAGGAATAATATTACGACGGAAGAATTTCCGCTGGGTGTATTTCATCCTCACCAGGAGCTTCATCATATAAAGAAAGAAAATATCGGTCTGATCGAAGTAATGGGACTGGCGGTGCTGCCGTCCAGGCTGAAAGATGAGCTGGCGCTGTTGGGTGATTATATTGTGGAAGGCAGAGATATCAGAAGCTGCGGGGAGCTTGAAAAGCATGCCGCGTGGGTGGAAGCATTTCTTCCAAAGTATGAAGCGGTCACGAAAGAGAATGTGGAAGAGATATTAAAGAATGAGGTAGGCCTTGTATTTGAACGGGTTCTGGAAGACGCCGGAGTTTATAAATGCACAGAGGAAGGCAGGGCGGCATTCGCCAGGTTCCTGAATTCGATTGGCGCCGGAGAGGTATAGAGAGAGGATGTTTAGCAGAGAAACATTTTTTGAGAAATACAATATGGATTACGAAGATTTTGAATCGGCCGGCCTTACCTGGGAGGAGCTTCAGGCAATCCATGACAATTACAGGGGGCTGGAACGGAAGCTCCGTGGAATCGGTAAAGATTTTGTGGATGAATACCTTTATGATATAGAGAAGGCCGGAATCCATTCTTACCGCTACAGGACAAAGGAACCGGGGCATCTGATAGAAAAGATTATCCGTAAAAGGAAAGAACATCCTGAGAAATTTGAAAAGATTAACAGTACGAATTACTGTAAATATGTGACGGATTTAATCGGCATCCGCGTGTTTTTCCTATACCGTGAGGACTGGAAGCATTTTCATGAATATATTACCTCTGTATTTGAAAATAACCCGGAGCAGTATGTGGAAGACCGGGAAGCAGATTTTGACGGGAATGAGGAACATTACTATATAGCGGAACGCCCCAAGGTTTACAGGAGGACAGGGGACAGCCGGATTTATGACGAAAGCCTGATAGACATCAAATCAGACGGGATTTACCGTTCTCTCCATTACATTGTCAAGTATAAGGGGTATTACGTGGAGATACAGGCCAGGACCCTGTTTGAAGAGGGGTGGAGCGAGGTGGATCATGATATTGTTTATCCGTATTTCCAGGACGATGAGATGCTGAAAGATTTTTCGACTCTTCTCAACCGACTGTCGGGAATGGCTGATGAGATGAGTTCTTATTTCCGCCGGATGAAGGAGAAAAAAGAGGGAGCAAGGGAGAGAGAGGAGCAGACGCCGATCTGATTTACGATTCTGAGCCGCCGAAACATGCAGAGAGAAGTCTGCCTTTGTTTCGGCGGCTTTTGCTTGAAACGGTGAGCCCTGCGCGGAGCGTGCAGGATATCGTAACGGCGGTCAGTGAAACAGGGATACGGCGCAATACACGAGCAGGATTGCCATAACAAAATTCACCATCCTGGCATGCATTGAGAAAAATTTGCAGAAAGCAGCTCCGAACAGCGCCCATACGTAGGTGCCTGAGGCACCGATTACCGACAGCAGGACGGTAAAACCGCATAATGCCCCAAACGATTGGTATACCGGTAAAATATAGAGGGACATGGCAGTAATCGCATATATGTAGATTTTGGGGTTGGCAAACTGCAGTATCATACCTGAGAGAAAGCCGGCCTCCTTTCCGGTTCCATTATTCAAAACTCCGGTGCTTCTCCAGACCTTCCATGCGAGATACAGCATATAGGCAGCTCCTAAAACCTGCATGACGATTTTTACTTTTGGCAGAAGAGAGTAGAGGGCTGCACTGAATATCGTACAAAGCGCCATAACGATTGAGAATCCTGCTGTAATTCCGAAATTAAACCGGATACTCCGGGAAAAGCCAAGTCGCATCGCATTGCTCATGGAAAGCAGATTGTTGGCTCCCGGCGAGTATGCGGTAATAAAACAGTAAATCAGAAAATCAGATAAACGGAACATGGTTTACCTCCTTTTTCTCTTTCAGCCTCTTTTCAAGGTTTAGCCAGTCTTCAGAGACGGCTATATTGGATGGGTGAATGGAAAACCACCATTTAAAGAAATTGACTATAACAGATTTTTTCATGGGAAAACCTCCTTTGCCCTTTACAAGGATAAGAAAAAACTATATAATAATACAAAATGAACGTTATATTGTATCGATACGATATAATAATACATTCTGTGCGATATATTGTCAATGGGGGAGGATGGAAAAAAATTGGATCCAATGAATTTGATTGTTGCAAAAAATATCAGGAGACTTCGTGAAGAGAATAAACTGAGCATGGACGAGCTTTCCCGGCTGAGCGGAGTCAGCAAAAGCATGCTGGCTCAGATTGAGCGGGGAGACGGTAATCCGACGATATCAACATTGTGGAAAATTTCGAATGGTATGAAAGTACCGTTTGATGCTTTGACCGTTCGCCCCGAGAACCTGTATCAGATTGTGAAAACCTCGGAGATACAGCCGCTGCTGGAGGATAACGGGAAGGTCAGAAACTATCCGGTCTTTCCGGATGATGAGAACAGGAGATTTGCCGTATATTATCTGGAACTGGAGGAAGGAAGCTTCTGGGAGTCGGAACCTCATTTAAAAGGGGCGGCGGAATTTATAACCGTATTCAAGGGACAGGTGGAAATATATGCGGACAGTCAGCCGTTTATTGTTGGTCAGGGAGAAAGCATCCGGTTTAGAGCCGATACGGTTCATTCCTATAAAAACGCGGGCGATGGAACGGCAATCCTGCATATGATTATTTATAATCCATAGTGAAACAAAAAAGGACGAAAGCCCATTTTAGCTTTCGTCCTTTTCTGCTTTATGTCTATCCGGCGTATGGAACGCCGGATTATAAATGTTACTTATAAATCCAGCTTGAGGTCGCCTTCCTTTATCCATCCGGCTTTTCTGCATGCAGCCCCGAAGATCGGCGTCAGGACAGCCGGAAGAATGAAGCAGACAAGGAGAATGCCCAGCCACATATTTGTTCCGCCTGTTTCCTGCATCGCCGTATATACGCCGATCGGGCCGACCAGGCCGCAGGTACCCATACCGGAACCGGTCGGAATATTTTCAAGCCGGAAAACCATGGTTGAAATGGGGCCGGTTACCATAGAAGCTAAAGTCGGCGGAATCCAGATTCTGGGATTCTTAACAATGTTTCCCATTTGAAGCATGGAGGTTCCAAGGCCCTGGGCTAAAAGACCGCCCCATTTATTTTCCCGGAAACTTAAGACGGCAAAGCCGACCATCTGTGCGCAGCAGCCTGCCGTGGCAGCGCCCCCGGCCAGCCCGTCCAGGCTCAGCATAATGCAGATTGCAGCGCTGCTGATAGGAAGAGTCAGCGCAATGCCGATGAGAGCGGAAACCAGGATTCCCATGAAGAGCGGCTGCATGACGGTGGCCGTTTTAACGAGATTTCCAAATGCGGTCATGAAAGCGGAAACACCGGGGCCGACAAACTGGGAGGCCAGTACGCCGGAAGTGATGGTGATTCCCGGAGTGACAAGGATATCCACAGGCGTTTCTTTGGAAACTAATTTTCCGAGTTCCGTGGCAATGATGGTGGCAACCAGGGCGCCGACAGGACCGCCCAGCTCATTGCCTGCGATACCGACCGTGGCGGCGGAAAACAGCACGAGCGTCGGCGCTTTCAGAGCATAGGCAATGGAGACGCCAAGCGCTGCTCCCGTGGCGCTTTTGGCATAGGTGGAAATGGTGGTAAATATTTCGATATGGGTTTTGTCCCCCAGCGTTGCGAAGATGGTTCCGATGAGAAGCGAAGCGAAAAGGCCGAAGGCCATTGCGCCCAGCGCATCAATGAGGTAGGTCTGTACAGAAATGTTGATTTGTTTGCGTTTCAGGAAATCCCTGAAGGTACTTTTACTCATAATAAAATCCCCCTGTTATCTTGTCTGTGATATCGGCGCCCGTTTTTCTGACGTGGAACAGTTCAGAGGGGCGCGCTGCTTGTATACAAAAAAATATAGACTATATTATAAACTGAAAGATATGAATTTTCAATCATATGTATAAATTGTTCGCAGCACGCTGTTTTTTGGCGGGGGGTGAACAGTAACCGTGAGGCAATCAGCGGCCGCTGTCTGTCAAGACGGCGGCCTCACCTGCTTATTTATTTCAAAAAAATAAAATATATGGTATAATGACCGCATAGCGGGCATTATACCGCGCATAAACGGTTTCTGCGTTCACCGCAGAAATCCGGCGCTGTTTTCCGTCGGAGACTCCATGTTCCCTGAGGAACATGGTATACTATGACAAACAGACGTCAGGACGAAAGGAGAGTGGCAGCATGGTAAAACGAATATGTCCAATCTGCGATCAGGCGATGAAGGGAAAGCATTATTGTCCTGTTTGCAGAAGTTATGTGAAGAATCCGATTATAATGAACCGGGATTATTATCTGAATGAACGCCATCCGGCTTACGAAACGGACTGTGAATACCATAATCCGGCAATATCCCGGGAACAAAAGCCGCAGATTAAAAAAACGGCTCACGGACAGACGGCAAAGCCGGGAAGCGGGATGCCCGCATACGGCGGCAGCCGGAATCAAACCGGGCGCAGGATTCAGCAGAAACAAACCGGGCCGGTTTATACTCCGGCAGGCACTGGGAAAAAGGCCGGGAATCCGGTGACATCGTTTATTTTGATTTTCATTGTCATCATGTTCCTGATTTCTCTTCTGTCTGCCGTTATACCGTTTATGATGTTTGCCCTGTAGAGGAAGACATGCTCTACATAATTTGCTGCAGTTTGGACGAAGGCTGAACTGCAACGAAAGTTGCTGACAGGAGAGGAGAACAGCGATGAAAATTAAAGACATACTGGCAGCCGGCAGTCCCACACTCTCATTTGAAGTATTTCCCCCAAAGGGGGAGGAGGCCTATGAGTCTGTGGAGAAGGCGGCCCTTGAGATTGCAAAACTGAAACCGGCATTTATGAGTGTGACTTACGGGGCAGGGGGAGGAACGAGCCGCTATACGGTCGGGATTGCCTCTGATATACAGCGGGAAACCGGTGTAAATACGCTGGCGCACCTGACCTGTGTTTCCTCGACAAGGAGTGAGGTGAAATCCGTCCTGAAGCAGCTGAGAGAGAAACAAATTGAAAATGTGCTGGCGCTTCGCGGGGACATCCCGGCGGACGGCCCCATAGCAACCGATTACCGCTACGCGTCGGAGCTTATCTATGATATCAAGCAGTTTGATGAAAATCTCTGCATCGGGGCGGCCTGTTATCCGGAGGGCCATGTGGAGTCGGTTAACAAGACGGCGGATATTGAGCATCTGAGGGAAAAAGTTGAAGCCGGCTGTGATTTTGTCACTACACAGATGTTTTTTGATAATAATATACTTTATAATTATCTTTACAGAATCCGGGAAAGAGGCATTACGGTTCCGGTGGTAGCAGGGATAATGCCGGTAACAAACGTAAAGCAGATTAAAAGAATCTGCCAGATGTCGGGTACTTACCTTCCGGCCAGGTTTAAGGCCATCGTAGACCGGTTCGGCGATAATCCCGCAGCCATGAAGCAGGCTGGAATCGCTTATGCCACAGAACAGATTATCGACCTGATTGCCAATCATGTGAACGGGATCCATGTCTATTCTATGAATAAACCGGATGTGGCGGCAAAAATAGGGAACAGTCTGTCGGAAATTCTATAACAGGAGCGTACGGAAAAACAGATGGAAGACAGTATAAAATCAGAAGTAAACCGGAGGGAGGTTTACAGGTATCTTGGACTGGGCCGCCATGAGCCGGATGAGAGAACGGCGCTGCTGGTGGAGGAATCCCTCGTGGAGCTTGAAAATGCGGCGGCACCCAGATTCTTTTCTAGAAGTTACCCGCTCTCGGTTCTTCCGGACGGGAAACTCGATCTTACCTGCTTCCGGGTGGAGAGCAGGGATTTGTCGAGAAACCTGAAAGACTGTGAGGAGGTCATACTGTTTGCGGCAACCCTGGGAACCGGTCCGGATCTGCTGGTGCGCAGGTACAGCCGTCTTGAAATGAGCCGTGCAGTAGTCGTTCAGGCAGCGGCAGCCGCCATGATCGAAGCGTGGTGCGACAGGAAGAACGGGGAACTGAAAGAAGAAGCGCTCAGGCAGGGAAAGTACCTGCGCCCCAGATTCAGTCCCGGATATGGAGACTTTTCACTGGACTGCCAGAAGGATATAATCAGGGCGCTGGAGGCGGAGAAGACCGTTGGGGTTACCTTGACGGACAGCCTTCTGATGACGCCGTCGAAATCCGTGACGGCAGTGATAGGGGCCGGAAGGAATGAATTCCGGTGTGAATTAAAAGGATGTGAGGTATGCGGCAAAACGGACTGCCTGTACCGGAGAGGTTAAAATATGGCCATTTTAGAGGAACTCAGAGAAAAAATCCTTCTGTTTGACGGGGGAACCGGCAGTCTTTTGCAGGAGGCCGGACTTAAACCGGGGGAATTACCGGAGACATGGAACATCAGTCATCCCGATATTGTGGTAAAGCTGCACAGCGATTATCTGGAAGCCGGCTGTGATATTATAAAGACAAATACGTTTGGTGCGAACCGTTTCAAATACAACAGCGGTACACAGTACAGCCTGAAGGAAATCGTAACGGCAGCGATGGACAATGCCAAATGCGCGGTCAAAAAGGCAGGGCGGGGATATATCGCACTGGATATCGGGCCGACCGGAAAGCTGTTAAAGCCGATGGGACAACTGGATTTTGAGGAGGCTGTTTCAGTATTCAGGGAGGTGGCAGAAACAGGAGCGGAACAGGGTGCCGACCTGATCCTGATTGAAACAATGAGTGACACTTACGAGCTGAAAGCGGCTGTGCTGGCTGCCAAAGAGATCAGCAGCCTGCCTGTTTTTGCAACTGTAATATTCGATGAGAAGGGGAAGATGCTGACCGGCGGTACGCCGCAGACGGCTATCGCTCTTTTGGAAGGACTTGGCGTGGACGCCGTGGGAATGAACTGCGGCCTTGGACCGGTTCAGATGAAACCTCTGGCGGCGGAATTTATCAAATACGCTTCGGTTCCTGTTATTGTAAATCCAAATGCCGGCCTTCCAAGAAGTGAAGGAGGAAGAACCGTATACGACATCGGCCCGGATGAATTTGAGCAGGCGATGGAAGAGATACTTGATATGGGCATTTCCGTTGCCGGCGGCTGCTGCGGAACCACGCCCGGGCATATCAGGCGGCTTAACCGGCTGCGGGCCGGAAGAAGACAGAAGCTGCCACAGGAGAAGCAGAGTACGGTAATTACATCCTATGCGGCGGCGGTTGAGATAGGCGATGATCCTGTAATTATCGGGGAGCGCATCAACCCGACGGGGAAATCGAAATTCAAGCAGGCGCTGCGTGATCATGATCTCGAATTTATCCTCAGGGAAGGCATTTCGCAGCAGGAACGGGGTGCCCATGTTCTGGATGTCAATGTGGGCCTTCCGGAGATTGACGAGCCGTCCATGATGGCGGAGGTAATCCGTGAGCTTCAGGGGATAACGGAGCTTCCTCTTCAGATTGACACGTCGAATACGGAGGCGATGGCCCGGGCTATGCGTGTCTACAATGGGAAACCGCTCCTTAATTCCGTTAACGGAAAGCAGGAAGTGATGGACGCCGTTTTTCCGCTGGTAAAAAGATACGGTGCAGTAGTGGTTGCCCTGACCCTGGATGAATCGGGAATCCCGGAGACAGCGGACGGCAGAATCGCCATAGCAGAAAAAATTTACAGGGAAGCGGCAAAGTACGGGATTGGAAAAAAAGATATCCTGATAGATGCCCTGTGTATGACGATCAGTTCGGATCGGCTCGGGGCGCTTACTACACTGGAGACAGTTAAAAGAGTCAGACAGGAGATGGGTGGCAGGACCATACTTGGCGTATCCAATATATCATTCGGACTGCCTGTAAGAGAAAATATCAACGCCAATTTTTTCACGCTGGCGCTCTATAACGGTTTGAATGCGGCAATCATCAACCCCGGTTCGGAGGCAATGATGTGTTCTTACCACAGCTTCCGTGCCCTGGCTGCACTCGACGAGAACTGCGGAAGTTATATCGAGGCATATAAGAATGCGGCGGCTTCATCGGCCGCCGGTTCAGGCAGTCCGGCGCCCGGCACATCCGGAAACCGGCTGGGATCTGATACGGCCGGAAGGAAAGCGGAAGCGGCGCCCGGCTCGGGAAACGGCAGGGGGAACAATCCGGCATGGGACGGGGAGGAGGAACGCCTTGCCCTCAGTGTGGAGAAGGGACTCAGGGAGCAGGCGGCACAGTCGGCAAAACAGCTTCTCGCCGAAAAAGAACCGCTGGACGTTATTAACACCTGCATGATTCCGGCCCTGGATCATGTGGGAAAAGGATTTGAAGCGGGAACCGTCTTTCTGCCCCAGCTTCTGATGAGCGCGGAAGCAGCAAAAGCTGCTTTCGATGTAATCAAAGAGAAGATGGCAGAATCAGGCCAGGCCAGGGAGAAGAAGGGAAAAATCATCCTGGCGACTGTTAAAGGCGATATTCATGATATTGGAAAGAATATTGTCAGGGTTCTTCTGGAAAACTACAGCTATGATGTTCTGGATCTGGGAAAAGACGTTGCGCCGGAACAGATCGTCAGGGAAGCGGTCAAACAGCATGTACCGCTGGTCGGACTGAGTGCATTGATGACGACAACTGTCCCCGCTATGAAGGAAACCATTCAAAGACTGAGGCAGGAAGCTCCCTGGACAAAAATAATGGTGGGCGGAGCCGTTCTGACACCGGAATACGCAAAAACAATCGGTGCGGACACATATTGCAGCGACGCGATGGCATCTGTTTCCTATGCGCAGAAGATAATTGCTTAAAATGTATAACAGTTCAGACAGCAAGAGCTGTTACTGAAATGTTATAAAAACTTGTATTTCTGTAAAAATACCATTGTAAAACAGCAGGTGCTGTGATATAATCACGTCATGAAATAAAATTACACGCAGAAGAGGAACGGTGAAATATGGAAGAGGCAAAAAGTGTAATCGGCGTGATATGCTCCTCCTATGATTCATTTTTTGATTCCGAGAAGAAAATTGCAAATTGTATCATGGAGCGCAAACGGGAGGTCGTGGACATGACGGTTGCCGAGCTGGCCCAGGCCAGCGGCGCCAGTGACGCTTCCGTGTCACGATTTTGCCGGAGATGCGGTTTCAAGGGGTTTCATCAATTAAAGATGACTCTGGCCAGGGAGCTGTCCGAGGAATCCCAGGCATCGGTGGGAAATGACATCAGCCGCAGGGATATCGGCCAGTCACTGCAGAATATTCTGGCTAACAAGACGGAAGAAATACGGCAGACGGTGGCCATGATGGATCCCGAAAATCTGGACAGGATCCTGGATATAATACAGAAGGCCAGGATGGTACAGCTTGTGGCGGTCGGAAACACGATACCGGTCGCTTTGGACGCCGCATTCAAGTTTAATCAACTGGGAATCCCGGCTGCGACTGGGACAATTTTAGAAACCCAGACGGCATATGCTTTTAATCTCGGAAAAAAGGATGTTATCATAGCAATTTCCAATTCCGGAGTGTCGAGAAGACTCATCCGGATACTTGAAGGAGCCTCCGGCAACGGGGTGACGGTTATTTCCATCACGAACAACCCGGAATCGCCGGTGGCAAAGCTTTCCGACTATCACATTACAACCGCAACAAGGGAAAAACTGCTGAGAGAAGATTTCCTGTTTTCAAGAGTTCCGGCCACTATGGTGATAGAGATTCTTTATCTTCTTTTATCTGTCAGCATCCGAGGGGCAGAGGAGAATGTCAGGAGGCATGAGACCGCCATTATGGAAGACAAGCAGTTGTAGATAATTGCGGTGGGGACAATACTTTTATGAAATTATGGGAAAGTTACTGTTCACAGGTTGTATTTCGCGAGGTGTTTTCGTGCGCATTTTACACGAAAATCCCGGGTTTCACGGCGCGAAACTGCGTTTTTTTGCAGTTTCTGTGCATCGCTAAGCGTGTTATTGTTTCCAGCATGCCGCTTATTGGCATGGTGTGAACAGTAACATGGGAAATATTTAATGGTGCCTGTACTTGACAGTCAATACAACTTATACTAGAATTTAATTAAACTCAGATAAAAGAACGTAAAGTACTATTAATAAAGACAATAATAGTGAAGGAGAATAAAATATGTTATCAAAAAAATTAACAATCAATAATCCATCAGGTCTTCACTTAAGACCGGCCGGTGTTTTGTCCCAGGCCGCTATGAAATTCAAAAGCGATATTAAGATTGTATGCGGAGAAAAAGAAATTACGGCAAAGAGCGTTTTAAACGTTATGGCGGCAGGTATCAAGTGCGGTACTGAAATCAACCTGATCTGTGACGGACCGGATGAGGAAGAAGCTTTGAAGACTCTTTCCGAAGCGATCGAGAGCGGGCTTGGAGAATAAGCATTGAAAACGGTGAAACAGTTTCATATGTTACACCGCAACAGGAATTAAGCTGAACTGCCGGAGAGTATTGCCACGTAGCGATACTCTCTTTTGCGCTATAAGAAACAGAAAGGGGAATTTTACGATGAAATTCGAAGTCTATGAACACAAAACACAATATTACGAGACGGACCAGATGGGAATCATCCACCATGCCAATTATCTTCACTGGTTTGAAGAGGCGAGGATTGATATAATGGAACAGATGGGCATGGGGTATGATATGATGGAAAAACAGGGAATTATCTGCCCGGTTTTGTCAATCCGCTGTGAATACAAGAGTATGTCACGTTTTGGTGAGACAGTCCAGGTTCTGACCAGCCTGAAAGAATATAACGGGATTAAGATGGCGCTGGAATACACGGTAATTGATAAGGAAACCGCCCAGGTGCGCTGTGTTGGTGAGAGCCGTCACTGTTTCCTGAACCGGGACGGAAGCCCCGTATCCCTTAAGCGCAATTACATTGAAATGGACAAGGCATTCCGTGAATATTCAGATACACAGGGAGAGGAATCATAATTTATGGCTCTGCTGGAACTGGAGTTTTCAATTCTTTATTTTATTCAGGGGCTTCATACGCCGTTCCTGGACCGCTTTATGACAGCCGTCACTTCTCTGGGGGATAAAGGATGGTTTTTTATTGTGCTGGGCATTATTCTTTTTTGTTTTAAACGGACAAGAAAAATGGGGGCGGCTGTGCTGCTTTCACTGGCAGCGGGCGGCCTCATCGGAAATGTGGTTCTGAAAAATCTTGTGATGCGGGATCGGCCCTGCTGGATCGATGAAAGTGTCCGGCTTCTGATACAGAATCCGAAGGACTTTTCCTTTCCCTCCGGACATACCCTGGCCTCTTTTGAGACAGCGGTCAGCATCTTTTTGTATAACAGGAAATGGGGGGTGCCGGTACTCATCCTGGCGTCGGTTATCGCACTTTCCAGATTATATCTTTTTGTGCATTTTCCGACGGATGTGTTAAGCGGAATGGCCCTTGGAATTTTTATTGGATGGTATGTTCACAGAACTATTGAAAAGTATAATTTTAGTGGTATACTGAGGCTATAAAATTTAAGAACGCAGAGTAGGCATACAGGCGTCAAGTGTCGGATGAACAGGGAGTTGACATCCGGACGAAGGGGAAATCCCCGCGGCCTGTATCCCGCATCCCGCTGCATCGCTGATAGTATATATCTCCTGATGTGGATCGAGAGTTCTGCAGAAGGAGGTATTTTTTTATGAAGAAACTTGCAACTGTATACCGTGATTCCTGCCGGGAGCTGAAACAGGTCAGGACAATCACAACCGCGGCTATGTTTATGGCTGTTTCCGTCGTACTTGGATACTTTACAATTGAGGCCGGTCCGTATCTGAAAATCGGATTTGGAAGCGTAGTCAACCAATTTGTCTACTTCCTGTTCGGGCCTGTGGTGGGAGGCTTCTACGGCGGAGTTCTGGATTTGGTTAAATATGTGGTTAAACCTACCGGAGCATTTTTTCCGGGATTCACGTTTAACGCCATACTTGCCGGTATCATTTACGGAACATTCCTCTACCAGAGGCCTCTTACATTCAAGAGAACCCTGGCGGTTCACTTCATCGTCATCATGGTCTGCAACGTATTCCTCAACACGCTGTTTCTCAGCATGATGTCCGGTAAGGGCATTCTTGCGTTGATTCCGATGCGTCTGGTAAAGAATATGATCATGTGGCCAATCGATACGGCGCTGTTCTATCTGATTGCGAAGAAGATGGAGGATGCCGGAATTGTGAAGGCAATCCGGAAATTCAGACTGCCGGGTGCGAGAGCGTAAACCGGCGGACTCCCATGTAAATATTACACTAATATTAAATCAACGATAACCTGCACGCGGAGCGTGCAGGTTACCGCCATCAATTACAGATAATTGAGCGGAATTAAATCCGGTGATATTCTTCCGGGCTTAATTCCGCTCAGTCTTTGTAAATATTAAATAGCGTAAATTTATGCAAAATATACTTAAACATCTACATCAGCCCATATTTATCATCTATCTAACACAAATGGAAGCACTGAGCGGCCACGACAAGGTCCGCACCAGCATCCCGTCCGCCGGCCGTTCCGGCGGCGTCCTCACCTGCTTTCCCTTCTCCCGCATATTTAGTAATAATATACTGAATAAAACAAGACAAAAATCATAGAATGTGCTAATATAATAAACAGGCTTTGGGAAATACTTATCACAGGGCGTGTGACGGAACACCGTCCTGCAAAGCATTCCTGAAAAAATTGAAAGCAAAATTTATCAGGCAAGGAGATATGGCAATGAGCGAAAATTGTAACCACAACTGCAGCAGCTGCAGCGAAAATTGTGAAAGCCGTACTGCGGAGAGCTTTTTAGAACCGTTAAATCCACAGAGCACAGTCAAAAAAGTAATCGGCGTAGTAAGCGGAAAAGGCGGAGTAGGAAAATCACTGGTGACTTCCCTGATGGCATGTAAGATGAGAGCAAAAAATTACCGTACTGCGATTCTGGATGCCGATATCACGGGGCCGTCCATTCCAAAGGCATTCGGTATCCATGAGACGGTAAGGGTTTCCGACGATAATCTGATGATGCCGGGAGTGAGCGCGACAGGCATAGAGATATTGTCCGCTAATATGATTCTGGAGAATGAGACGGATCCGGTGATCTGGAGAGGCCCGATTGTGGGAGGCGTGATTAAACAATTCTGGGGAGAGGCTCTCTGGAAAGATATTGATTTCATGTTTGTGGATATGCCTCCGGGAACCGGAGATGTGCCGCTGACCGTATTCCAGTCGCTTCCGCTGGCCGGAATCATCATTGTTACTTCACCGCAGGAGCTGGTATCGATGATAGTGGCAAAAGCCGTTAACATGGCTAAAAAGATGGATATCCCGATTCTGGGTCTGGTTGAGAACATGAGCTATCTGGAATGTCCTGACTGCGGAAAGAGAATCTCCGTGTTTGGTGAGAGCCGTATCGGGGAGACCGCCAAAGAATATGGAATCCCGGTACTCGCCCAGATTCCGATTAATCCTCAGATTGCGGAACGCGTTGACCAGGGAGTGGTAGAATATATTGAGACGCCATGGCTGGATCAGGCGGCTGAGGCAGTTGAGGGATTGATTAAATAGATAACGCTGCTGAGTCCTCGTAACAGTTCATACTGTCTGAACTGTTACGAGTTTTTTGTCCCGCCGGACGTCGGCTATGGGACGGAGGACTCATTTACGCCGCTTACGCCAGTCCGCCGGCTGCCGTTTTGCCCGTTTATTTACTCAGTAGCTTTCTTAAATCTCTCAAAATAGGAAAGCTGCACTTTTTTCCACAAATCCGTGGCTTTTCCGCCCACGGGCTGTCCGTCTATCTCACTGGCAATCAGGCCCAGCCGGGAAGAACTGGATACGATGACTTCGTCGGCATTCATCATCTCTTTAACCGTAAAAGGACGTTCGTCCACGGGAACTCCCAGTTTTTTACATTGTTCAATCAGGTGCATCCTGGAGATGCCCGGAAGTATATAGTGATCGGTTGGGTGTGTGATGAACACGCCGTCCTTTAAAATGGAGATATTACAGGAGGAGCATTCCGTCACGATGTCGCCCCTGTGGAATACACATTCGTCACAGCCGGCCTCGTGGGCTTTCTGATAGCCCATGACGTTGGGAATCAGGTTCAGTGTTTTGATATTGCAGTGAAGGAATCTGGTATCTTCCTGGGTGATGAGTTTCATGGTTTTTGACGGTGCGGCCAGGGAACCCGGCTTCAGCATGATCCAGAGATTTGGTTTGGAAGGCGGCTCCGGGAAGGAGTGGATCCGGATGGCCGTTCCTCTTGTCAGCTGCCAGTAGACGAAAATCTCCGAGTCGTCCATCTCTTTCAGCAGAGATTTAAGAATTTCAGCCAGTTCTTCACGGGAATAAGGAACCTCCATCTTAAGAAGGCCCGCACTGTTGTAAAAACGGTCCAGGTGGGCGTCCAGGGCAAAGATTTTACCGTTCCTGGCCAGTGTGGCGTCATATACACCGTCTCCAAAGTAGCAGACCCTGTCATTCATCGGGATCATCATTTCTTCCAATGGTCCGTAAGTTCCGTTGTAATAGCCTAGATATTTCATAGCAACCTCCTGTGTATTATTTTAGTAAGCTCAGTGAATTGCGAAACTGCTGATCTGAGCATACCACAGGCGGCTTATGTTTGTAAATGGTTACTGTTCACACGCGGGGCATTTGCTGCAGCATAATGGAGATTTAACTGAGGTTTGGAGGACGCGTC
>NZ_KE992929.1 GCF_000466485.1 [Clostridium] symbiosum ATCC 14940
CGGCGTCCTCACCTGCTTAACTAAATCTCCATTAGATGCTTGACAATTGGGAAAAAATCATATATGATTAATATACCTATAGGGGGTATATGTAATGAAGGGAGATAATCTATGAAAACGGAAATATACAACATAGACGGAATGTCGTGTGCAGCCTGCAGCAGTGCGGTAGAGCGGGTGACCAGGCGTCTGGAAGGGGTGCAGGAAAGCAATGTCAATCTGACGACCGCTAAGATGACGATCACCTACGATGAAGCAATGGTGACTCAGGAGATGATAGAAGAGAAAGTGGATAAGGCTGGCTTTAAGGCGATGCTGGTTCCCGACGAACAAGATAGAATGGCGGAAGAGGAGGAGACGTTTGCCAGGCAGGAGGAAGCGCTTAAAGCCGGCAGAAAGAGGCTGATTGTGGCAATCTGTTTTGCGGTGCCGCTTTTATATATTTCGATGGGACATATGGTGCCGTTCCCTATGCCGGTGCCGGATATCATCGATATGCATGCAAGCCCGTTGAATTTCGCCCTGATTCAGATGATTTTAACGGTTCCTGTATTAATTTGCGGAAAGAAATTTTATCTGGTGGGACTTCGGGCATTGTTTAAAGGCAATCCTAACATGGATTCCCTGGTGGCAATCGGTACTGGAAGTGCATTTATATACAGTTTGGTAATGACGTTTAAGGCGTTCAGCGACCCGATGGCCGTCCACTCTCTGTACTATGAATCGGCAGCGGTGGTGGTAACCCTGGTAATGCTGGGTAAATATATGGAGGGAAGAAGCAAGGGAAAAACTTCCGAAGCAATTAGAAAACTGATGGAGCTGGCTCCTGATACGGCGATTCTGTACGAAAACGGTGAGGAGCGCGAGGTGGAAACCTCTTCGGTGAAGGCTGGCGATCATATCCTGATCAAACCGGGCAACAGAATCCCTCTTGACGGCACTATTGTAAAGGGAAGCAGCAGCGTGGATGAGTCCATGCTGACCGGTGAGAGCATTCCGGTCGAAAAGAGCGTGGGAGACAGTCTGATAGGCGGAAGCATGAATTATAACGGCGCCATGGAAGCGGAGGTCACCCATGTAGGCGGTGATACCACTCTGGCCAGAATCGTGAAGATGATGGAGGATGCCCAGGGCAGAAAAGCGCCGATATCGAAGCTGGCGGACCGTGTGGCTGGGGTTTTTGTTCCTGCTGTCATGGGCATAGCGATTGCAGCGGCTCTTTTATGGCTTGTTGCCGGTGGAAAAGACATGGCCTTTGTACTGACTATATTTGTGGCCGTCCTCGTCATTGCCTGCCCCTGCGCACTCGGACTCGCGACACCGACGGCCATCATGGTGGGAACCGGCGTCGGGGCCAGCCACGGTATACTGATTAAGAGCGGGGAGGCGCTGGAAATTGGTCACAAAGTAGATACCGTTGTTCTGGATAAGACGGGAACAATTACGGAGGGTAAACCAAAGGTCACGGATATTTTTGCGGAACAGGGCTGGAAACCGTCGGAGCTGCTTCGCGTTGCCGCCAGCTGCGAACAGATGTCGGAGCATCCGCTGGGAGAAGCAATTGTGGCGGAGGCCAGGGAGAAGAGCCTGTCACTTGCAAGGCCTGAGGAATTTGAAAGTATTACCGGATCCGGTATTAAGGCCGTCCTGGAGGGGCATGAAATCCGGATCGGCAATATCAGAATGCTGGAAGCCCTCGCAGCCTCCGGTGAAACGCAGAGCGGAGGGCAGTCAGATATTTCGGCCCTCACGAATCAGGCTGGAATCTATGCAGAACAGGGAAAGACACCGATGTTTATCCTTGTGGATGGAATAATGGCCGGAATCATCTGTGTGGCCGACACAATAAAAGAAAGCAGCATACATGCAATTGATAAGTTAAAGAGCCTGGGGCTGGAAGTATATATGCTCACCGGTGATAACCGCAAAACGGCTGAATATATTGCACATGAAGCACATATTGACAATGTGATAGCGGAGGTGCTGCCGGGTGATAAAGCGGGAACTGTGGCAGACTTGCAAAGTCAGGGGAAAACAGTTATGATGGTAGGAGACGGCATAAATGACGCTCCTGCGCTGGTGCAGGCTGATGTGGGAACGGCAATCGGTTCGGGAAGTGATATTGCCCTTGAATCGGGTGACATCGTATTGATGAAATCTGATTTGATGGATGTCTACAGAGCGGTGAAATTAAGCCGCGCCACAATCCGGAATATTAAGCAGAACCTTTTCTGGGCGTTCTTCTATAATTCGCTGGGAATACCGGTGGCCGCCGGTGTGCTGTATCTGTTTGGAGGACCGCTTTTAAGCCCGATGCTGGGAGGCTTTGCAATGTCCTTAAGTTCGGTCTGCGTAGTATCAAACGCATTGCGTCTAAAAGGACTGAAACTTGATTAATTCAGGCTCAGCTGACGGAGCCGGGAAGCAAAATAGAATAAAAACTGTATAAAGGGGGAACGGGATGAGCTGTTGTGGAAACGAGGAGAGGCATAAGCACAGGAACCTGACCGAAGAAAAGGATTTATTAAAAAGGCTTAACAGAATTGAGGGGCAGGTGCGTGGCATTAAGGCCATGGTGGAAGATGAGCGCTACTGCGTTGATATTCTGAACCAGGTTTCTGCCGTCCAGGCAGCTTTAAACGGCTTTTCCAGGGTGCTGTTGTCAAATCATATAAAGACGTGTGTGATAGATGAGATTGAGGCGGGAAATGCAGAAGAAACGGTGGAAGAGCTGTGCAGGACAATCCAGAAGCTGATGAAATAATAAGAATTTGTAAAGGAGATAAAAATAATGAAAAAATTTAAATGCGAAGAAATTATGTGCGGCAACTGTGTAAGCCGGATTGACAAGGCCCTTACTGCGGCGGAGATTGAGCATCAGGTAGATTTGAATTCAAAAACAGTCACAATTGAGGGATGTGAACACTGTGAAAAGAAGGCAGTGGAGATCCTGGACGATTTAGGATTTTCGGCAGTGGAAGTTTAAGCCGCAGTGCGAGCCTCCGCGGAGCGGTTTTTATTGATGACGGTAACCTGTGCACGGAGCGTGCCGCTTATCGTTTAACAGGAGAAAATTCCTGCTAAAAAAAATCTGCGTATATCTGCGCTGGAATTTGTGACAGATATACGCAGACCAACCTTCCAATATGACTTAAAACCTTGCTGCAGCGGTGAAAAATGAGGCAGTTAAGGAATTGTATTAATTGCATGAAAAATTTTTTAAATTTTTCTCAGGAAATGGTTGACATTTCCTGATATTTATATTATACTACCAAAGGTATCGAGGCGTGGCTCAGTTTGGTAGAGCGCTGCGTTCGGGACGCAGAGGTCGCGTGTTCGAATCACGTCGCCTCGATTACACCTCAGTATGGCCTGTTGGTCAAGCGGTCAAGACGACGCCCTCTCACGGCGTAAACCCGGGTTCGATTCCCGGACAGGTCATTTTAGAATCTGCTTTGGAGTGAATCCAGAGCATTTTTTAAACGCTTCCGTGGCTCAGTTGGTAGAGCAACGCATTCGTAATGCGTAGGTCGCCGGTTCGAGTCCGGCCGGGAGCTGTATGGTAAGAAGTCGAAATTCCTTGTAAAAGCAAGGGGTTTCGGCTTTTTTGTTGGTAGCGGTGACCCGTGCGCGGAGCGTGCAGGTTATCGTTTTTGGCGCCCCCTAATTGATGGTGGTTCGCACTATGGACGATTTCGATTTTCATGTCAATAAAAAGATTTCAAAAGATGAACTGCATAAAATGACTAAGGAGATTATTGATTTAAAACAGGAAAAGCAGTAGAAAACACATCTACATAATTCTATGGTCATATACTCCATTTATCGGGGGCTTGTCATTACGACAGTCCTCGTATTGAAGAAATATAATTGGAGTGGCAGTCTCATGTCCGTCCATCAGTTAACTGTATTTGCATTGGACATTCATAAAACAAGGGCAGAAGAAAAAATATTTCAACTGCCCGTTTTTTCACTGTTCTGTTTTATTTCTGTATCATCCATATGTAATTAACAAAGTATATTAATGCACCAGATTACAAACGGCTGATAAAACACATCAATTAAAAAGGCTCCTACAATCGGCACTATGATAAGCGCTTTACGTGATACCCCATACTTGGTATGAATGGTTGTCATATTGGCTACGGCCGTTGGTGTTGAACCGAGATCATGACCGATAAGTCCTGCCGACATAACGGCAGCATCGTAGTTTTTCCCAAGAATACGGAATACAACAAAATAAGTGAGAAGCAGCAGTATGACAGTCTGCGTGCAAAGGACGATTAACAGCGGCAGCGCTAATTCGGCCAATTCCCACAGCTTGAGCGTCAGCAGCGCCATGGACAGGTACAAGCCCAGACTGATATCACCGACCCGATCATTGAATTCAATGCTGAAATTGTAAAAATGAAACTTTTCATTTAAGTTTCGGACCAAGACGGCGAAGAACATGGCTCCGACATAGGTGGGGATAGCCATGCCGATTAAACCGCCTAAATAACCGACAATCATGGAGCCCATTGTCATACAGAGCATCAGTGCGGTAAGATTTTTCATGGTGTTGGCATAATCCATTTCGACATGCTGTGCACCGGCGTCATATCCGGAGGTATCAATTTGGAAACCATCATCATTATCGGGCGTCAGATTATAACGTTCTATCAGCCGTCTGCCCAGAGGACCGCCGACGAGGCTGGCGACGATTAATCCAAAGGTAGCGGAAGCCAAACCGACCAGACTGGCTCCGGGGTACCCCATGGCTTCCAGAGTCTGTCCATAGGCGGCAGCGCCTCCATGCCCGCCAACCAGTGCAACAGGACCGGAGACAATACCGTACGCGGCGTCAAGTCCAAGAACCGGTCCAAGAAACACACCGATACCAGTCTGGAGGACAGTGATCAGTACATTTACAAACCAGTAGATAAATAAAAGCTTGCCGCCTGTTAAAAGAACTTTCAGGCTGGCCCCGAGGCCGACAGTCGTGAAAAAGGCCAACATAAATACTGTCTGTAAAGAGGCGTCGAATACCAGATTTATTCTACCGCTCATGAAGAATAAACAGTTTAGAAAAACGAAAAGAAATCCGCCGATTACAGGTGCCGGAATACAAAATTTTTCCAGAAAATAAACTTTGCTTTTAATCCAGTAACCAATCAACAGCAGGATTGCCCCCAGGGTCATTGTACCGACGCTGTCAAATGACAAAGTGAAAATTGAATCCGCAAGCTGCATTTCCATAAATACTACCTCCTTTTTTCTGTCGAATTAGATAAGAATTTCTACTATATTTAGTTAAATTATATCGATTTTATTTGATTCTGCAAGACAAAATGCGTGAAAATTCTGTAAATGTTTTAATGTTATTTTATTTGTGCTAATTTTTTGAAAAAATAAAAAGATAAAAGAGGCGCTCTGCACCCGGTCCATATTACAAAAAACGGTTCTCATTTTCATGAAAGGGAATAAAATGCAGAATAAAAAACAAAATATATTTGAGGAGAACTGAAACGAGAAGTGAACCAAGGCGGGAATGGGATGAGGAGGTGAAAAATATAAATAATAAAATTTATGAATTTGATGCTGTAATTCAGAAAGTACCCGATATTGACGGAGCCTATGTAAATATTCCTTTTGATGTGAAGAAAGAGTTCGGCAAGGGAAGAGTAAAGGTGCATGTGGATTTTGACGGGACAGCCTACGAAGGAAGCATTGTCAGAATGGGAACTCCTGGCCATATTTTGGGGGTGAGAAAGGACATCCGTGCTTTGATTGGAAAACAGCCGGGAGACACCGTCCATGTGGTCATGAGAGAACGGTAGTACCTGACAGTCACATATCTGCTCAATATGGGAAGGAAGGGCGGTCAAATACCGCCCATGCCGTCACGGGAGCGGCACTCTTTTGGGAGCTTATCCGGTCTCAGACCCTTGAAGACCGGCTGCCGCATACCGCCATTTGCCGTGTACTCCATAAATTTTACGACACAAACCAATTGAGGTTCAATCCAGATCGCATTTTCATTACCATGCGGAGGTGCAAAAAGAGGGGAGGGGATCTGTGGCACTTCTTTAATACGCTGAAAATTTTCCCCTCCGACACCGAGAGTTACATGACCTTTATAGATAAGCTGCTCATGCTCATACTGTCCCAGAACAACACTTATCATATTATTGTCCTTAAATATATATCCGCAGACTACAAAATCATCGTCTATCAGGTTTTTTATTTTGATCCAGTCCTTCGTTCTTTTACCTTCTATATAAAAACTGTCTTTTCTTTTGGCGACAATGCCTTCCATGTCCTGTTGTTTGGCGAGTGTGTAAAATGCCATACCCTGGCCCTCAATGTATTTGGATAAGGCCATTCGTGCTGTTTCCTCACCTACCGCTTTGGAAAGATATACTTTGCGCTCCATAAGCGGCAGCAATGTTAAATCCCTGTCTTTGTAATATAAAATATCGAAAGGTATAAAGCTGGCAGGATATTGTTTTGAAAGCAACTCAATTTTAAACGGATTAGACATCAGACTGCGTTTCTGTATTTCAAAGTAGTCAGATTTGCCGTTTTTTAAAATGATTAACTCACCGTCTAATATACATCTGGCTTTTACCTGCTTGTGTAGATGAGTAAGCTCAGGTACTTTAGAAAGCATTTTAAGATTTCGTTTATTCCGGAGTTCCGTACCGGTCTTTGGATCCAGATAGGCAATGCAGCGCTCGCCGTCCCATTTCAATTCATAGATATAGTCTGCGCTGTCAAATGCATCCCCGCTGGCGCCGATAAGCATCGGCTGTATCACTTTTGCATCGAAATCAATCATGCTGTTGCTGCCTTCTTCCGTCCGCGCGGCTTCTTCGGGGGCGTGGTGCCTTCAATCTGCTGCAGAGAGGCCTGCAGCGCTTCCATAATATTGATTACGTTGCTTTCCTGCTCAGCCGGTGTCTGAACAATTTCCTGTCCATTGATTTTTGCTTCTATAATTTCTCTGAGACGAACCTGATACTCATTATGGTACAGCTGTGGTTCAAATTCTTTATCCATCGATCCAATCAGCATTTTCGCCATATTAAGCTCAGCCTCGTTCAGTTCCGGATGTGCTGCTTCCTTTGGTATTTCTTTAACTTCGTCATAGAAAAAGAGTGTTTCGGCCAAGATACCTTTCTCGGTCGGAATCAGACAAAGGAGTTTTTCGCTCTGTCCCATTACTGTTTTTGCAATTGCCACTTTTCCTTCATCGAACATGGCCTGGCGCAGTAATTCATATGCTTTATCACCTCCGGCCTCGACGACTGCATGATAGGTTTTGTCAAAAAAGATGGGACGGATGTTTTTTAAATCAGTAAAATGCAGGATCTGGATTGTCTTGTCTTTTTCCGTCTTTGCCTTTTCGAAATCAGCGTCCGTCATTGTAACGTATTGCCCGGGAGCAAATTCAAATCCTTTCACAATATCCTGAAAGCCGACTTCTTTTCCGCAGTTGGCACAGACCTTTTTGTATTTGACACGTGAACCGTCTTCTTTGCACAATTGATTGAAATGTATATCATTATCCTGTGTGGCGGTGTGGAGCGCCACCGGAATGTGAACCAGGCCAAAACTGATTGCCCCTTTATGCGTAGCTGCCATATGCTTGTTTTACTCCTTTTTTACCTTAGTATATACAATTTCTCCTCAACAATCCAAATTAGCCTGATATATTGATTAATCATACTGATTCTTTCACAGCATTCATAAGATAGAATGAAAACAGGGTCCGCCGAAGCGGATTTCTAAGCTTTGGCAAACAGAGGAGGTTTTTTTATTCACAGAATATTGGATGAGAATTTTTTTGATATGGTAGTTAATAACTCGTTATCTGTTCCAATGGAAAGTGATGCAGGTACTACACGGTTGAATGACAGATATTCTGTCATACATCTGCCTGGCAGCGAATTCAGCATGTGCGGCCTGGGAACATATCCCTACCACACATTCCCAGGTATTTATACCTTGAATTCCAATATAAGTCTGGAACAGAGCGGAATTAATGTAGTCAGGAACAACCCGAACTTATCGCTCTTCGGGCAGGGCATCCTGATTGGAATCGTGGACACGGGAATTGAATACAGGCATGAGGCATTTTTGAATCCGGATGGTTCTACCAGATTATTCTCCATTTGGGATCAAACGATAACGGATGGTGAGCCTCCGGCGGGATTTACCTTTGGAACGGAATACAATAAAACAATGATTAACATGGCCTTAAGAACACAGGAGCCTCTTGCCGTTGTACCAAGTATTGATGAGTTGGGACATGGAACAATGCTGGCGGGAATTGCGGCAGGCAGCAGGAGGGAAACGGATAATTTCAGCGGGGTGGCTCCGGAAGCAGAACTGATTGTGGTAAAGCTGCCGTTGGCGAAGCAGCTTAACCGAAAAATATTCAGCATTCCGTCTGATACTGTCTGCTATCAGGAATCAAACATTATCATTGGAATTGAATATGTATTATCAATTGCCCAACGTCTGAACAGACCGTTACTCATCTGTATAGGTATGGGCTCCTCCCAAAGTTCCCATGACGGTCTTGGTCTCTTTGCCGGTACTTTAAATCAACTGTCGGCATTGCCGAGAATCGGATGCTGTGTGGCGGCAGGCAATGAAGGAAATCTCAGCAGACATTATCACGGAACTTTTACCGATCAGATCATGGCGAGAACATTTGAATTAAGAGTAGGAGAAAAAGACAAAAACTTTTTTATGGAAATATGGCAGAGGTCACCCAGCCGGTTAATGATAGGAATCAGTGCGCCCACCGGTGAAACATTTCATGCAATAATGCCCGGCTTCAGTGAATGCAGGGAATATAAATTTTTATTCAATCCGACAAAAATTTATATCAACAATATTATTGTTGAGGAAGAGTCAGGGGATCAGTTGATTTTAATAAGGTTCAATGATGCCGTCAATGGGATATGGACAATACGGGTTAACAATATTGAGACAATAGCAGGAGATTTTAATGCCTGGCTGCCGGCCGGTAATATTATTTCTAAGGATACTTATTTTCTTGAACCGGACCCTGACAATACAATAACATCTCCCGGCAACGCACGTAATCCGATGACGGTGACGGCCTATAATCAAATTAATAACGGTATACTGCCGGAATCCGGAAGGGGGTATACGACAAGCGGCTTGGTTGAACCGGATATTGCTGCTCCTGGCTTTGCCCTGTCATGTCCGACTATTGCCGGTACGAATACGTATGGTTCGGTAACTGGCACGGGGGCGGCGGCCGCACATGCGGCGGGAGCGGCGGCTCTTCTTATGGAATGGGCGGTATTGAGGGGAAATTATACTACAATTACAGGGAGAGATATTAACCGGCTGTTTATCCGCGGGGCAATTCGTGATAAAGCAGTTGTATATCCGAATAATGTGTGGGGATACGGAAGGCTGGACCTTATGGGGGTATTGAGCAGTCTGGTATAAGGACAATGTTAAGGAGATAGGACTGACAGAAGCGCCGGCTTAAAATACCAGCGCTTCCAAGTAACTCAAAGAAAATTAATTTTTGTAGCGTAAGCCTCGCCATTAAGCGGTTTATAAATATCTACGACGGCAAAACGAGTCGGCAGTTCCTCCCGTTTTGGTTCAGCTATCGTGATAAAACGGTAGTTTGTTCCGTTGACAATCTGTTTGGCAACAGCAACTGGATTATAAAAGTAATTTTCATGTTGCCCTATGGCATTGTAAAAAATAAAGGAGTCATAGGGCGTGAGGTATGACTGATAAGTCCAGCCTCCTGGCATAATTACACCTCGAACAGCAAAGTTAATGTATTGTATGCATATTTGGACCGCCGTGTACCAGGGGGATTCTGCACATAAATAAGTTGAACTTTTTCTCAAAATCATGGATAATAGGAATAACGGAAGGCTTTAAGGAGGAACAGCATATGAATTTGCAGTGGCTGTACTATTTCAATACAATTGCAGAACTGGAACACTACACGCGGGCGGCAGAAAGACTTCATGTCAGCCAGTCTAATTTAAGTCATGCCATTAAAGAGCTGGAAGAGGAATTAGGCGCAGAGCTGTTCGAGAGAAAAGGCCGGAATATCAAATTGACAAAGTATGGTGAAATATTTCACCCTTATGTTCAGAAGACGATTAGTTCTCTGGAGGAAGGGATTTCAACCTTAAAAGAATATATTGATCCCAATGTGGGGACGATTGTTTTGGCAGGCTTCCAGTCGGTCGCCCAGTTTGCAACGGATCTCATGGTCCGCTATCAGTCGGATACAAACCGTCTGGAAGTGCAGTTCCAATACAGCCAGGAAATCTGGAAGGGAATTCAAAGCAAGCTGCTGGACGGCTCCGTCGATCTGATTATTGGAACAAGGCTCAGCTATCCCCAGATAGATGCCGCGTACATCGGCACGCATCCTTTGATGGTGCTGATACCGGAGGGACATGAGCTGGCGTCGGGGGACAGTGTGGATTTAAGGAAACTGGACGGTGAAAATTTTATTGCCTTTGACACCAATGCCCAGCTGCGCGGACAGCTTGACAATCTGTTTAAAGAGATAGGAATTTGTCCGTGTATCGTATCCGAAACTCCAAATGATCAGATTATTTACGGCCTGGTCGCAGCCAGAAGGGGAATCTCAATTGTGCCGTATCCGCTTTCCGGAGCGCCTTATAATACGAAAATCCTCCCAATAGCCAATGATATTCCACAGCGCAGGCTTTACCTGCAGTGGAATAAAGAACGCTATATTCCGCCGGCGGCGAAGTATTTCAGGGACTACATTATCCGCAGCGGCGAGGTGTTCGACCAGTACCTGGAGCATCATGGGATGATGATTCATTAAAATAATGTTCACCGTTTTCATCCATTCTCCAGTCAGATGAAATCAGTTCGATGCGGTCAGAAGCTCACCCTGGAGAAGAGCATGCATACTGCTGAACAATCAGATTCCTGACTTTCTGCACCGCCGGAGTCAGCGGCCGGCTGCGGTCCCAGGAAAGATAAACTGTCCTGAGAAATTCCTTTCCCTTATCATCGATGGGAACCATGCGGACGCGTTCCGTCTTCATTGCAGGAACCTCGGGGAGGATCGAGACACCAAATTTGAGAGACACATACTGGAGGGCGGCATTGCACTCCCGCACTTCAAACACGACTTTTGGAATAACGCCGCGCTTTGTAAACACCTGATCAAGCTGTCTTCGCAGGCTGCTTGCCTTGTCGAGCATCACCAGTGGTTCCCTGGCGAAATCCTCAAAGGTAACGGAAGAACGCTCAGAGAGAGGATGCTCAAAGGGAACGGCCAGATAGAGAGGTTGTTTCATAATGGTGATGGAATCAGCCCATTCATCCCGGTGCGTACAAAATGCCAAATCCAGCTTACCGCTTTTAAGCAGTGTAAAAATGTCAAAGGAAGTATCCTCGGTAAAATGAAAACGAATCTGTTTATTCTCCGGGAGACGGTATACTTCTTCAACCATGGAGGGGATCAGGGAGGAGGAGATGGAATGGAAATAACCGAGACGGACAACCAGCGGGGCAGTTCCCGCCATCTGCTTCAGTGTGTTGGTTCCCTCCTCCATCAGCATCAGGGATTTCTGGACATAGGGGAGAAATCTCTCACCATAATCCGTAAGACAGATTTTCCGGTTCTGTTTTTCAAACAGCTTGACCCCGAGTTCCTTTTCCAATTCATTAATGGAGTAACTGAGGCTGGGCTGGGCAATGTGAAGTTCTTCAGCCGCGTGGGTGTAATGCAGCACGCGGGCAAGAGTCTCAAAATATTGTAATTGAAGCAGAGTCATGATGACACCATCCTTTTTCAATCTATCACGCTTTCGTGAAACCGTACTCATAGTATATCATAAGCCGCAACGGATTTCTACAAAAAACCGCCCTGTGTTCCGGCCTCCATAGAAGCTTTCTATGAAAATAAGAGAAATACGGTATTGGACTTTTTGGCCTGTGTCCATTATAATAAACCGGCAGGGTGCAGAGCAGAGAGAAGCTCTGCGCCCTGTTTGCGAAATATGGCATATTATAAAAGGAGAAAGAGAGAATGCTGCAATTTCACGGAAATGAGAATTATATTGCTTCGGATGAACTGATCCGCAGCGTCAACATAGCTGCTGCGCTTAAGAAGCCGCTGCTGTTAAAAGGGGAGCCGGGAACTGGAAAAACCATGCTTGCGGAGGCGATTGCAAAATCCCTTGGAATGGAGCTTTTGATTTGGAACATCAAATCCACAACAAAGGCGCAGGACGGGCTGTATGTTTACGACACGGTTCAGCGTCTTTACGACAGCCAGTTCGGCGAGGAAGGCGTAAACGACATTGCAAAGTATATCCGTCTGGGAAAACTCGGTGAGGCGTTTAAAAGCAGCAGACAGGCGGTTCTCCTGATAGATGAAATAGATAAAGCGGATTTGGAATTTCCCAATGATCTTTTGTGGGAGTTAGATCAGATGGAATTTTATATCCCGGAGACGGGGGAGACCGTAAAAGCAAAGGTCCGTCCCATCGTGATCATTACATCCAATGCGGAAAAGGAGCTGCCGGATGCCTTCCTGCGCCGCTGTATCTTCCATTATATTGCGTTTCCGGATGCGCCGATGATGGAGCGGATTATCAAAGCCCATTACCCAGGGCTTGAGGAAACGCTGATTGGGGGAGTTTTGGACGCCTTCTACCGGATACGGGAGCTTAAAGGACTCCAGAAGAAGCCGGGAACTTCGGAGATACTGGACTGGATTCAGGCTCTGAATATCGGAGGCATTCCTGTGGAGGTCCTTGAACAGGAAATTCCCTTTGCCGGCGTTCTTTTGAAGAAAACGGATGATTTAAAACAAGTGGAGAACCAATATGTTCACTGATTTTTTATATATTTTGCGCGGGTACGGGATGAAGACCAGCCTGAATGAATGGACCGGCCTGATGGATGCGCTGGATTTAAATCTGAATGAGGCCAGCCTGACGGAATTTTACCATATGGCAAGGGCGATCCTGGTAAAAAAAGAATCGGACTATGACAGGTTCGACCAGGCGTTTCTGGAGTATTTTAAAAATGTTAAGGAACAGGACTGTCTGCCTGAGGCGCTGCAACGCTGGCTGTCGAAGGCGATGACGCAGACGCCCTTTGACCGGGAAGAGGCAGACGCGCAGTGGGGAAAAAAGAATATAGAAGAAATCCGACGTCTGATGGAGCAGAGGCTGGCTGAACAAAAGGAACAGCACCACGGCGGAAATAAGTGGATCGGAACAGGTGGAACCACGGCGTTCGGTCACTCCGGGTATGCGCAGAAAGGCATCCGGGTGCATGGAAGCGGGATGAGCAGAAGCGCGCTCAAAGTGGCGGGAGAGCGCAATTACCGTGACTTCCGGGAGGATAAAGTCCTCCAGCTCAGGCAGTTCCAGATAGCCCTGCGCAAGCTCAGGCTGCTTTCCAGCAAAGATGACGGGGCCAGGACAGAACTGAATGTGACGAAAACAATAGAGAAGACATGTGACCGGGGCGGACGGCTGGAGCTTGTCTTGGAGAGACCGAGAAAGAACCAGACGAAGCTTCTGCTGTTAATGGACAGCGGCGGCTCCATGTGGGCCTATGCCGAGCTGTGTAACCGGCTGTTTCAGGCCGTGAACCAGGCGTCCCAGTTTAAGGACTTAAAAATTTACTATTTCCATAACTGTTTTTATGATCAGTTATTTACAGCACCGCAATGTAAGTGGGAGGACAAGGTTTCCACTGAATGGGTGCTCCATAACCTGAAGCCGGAATACAAGGTGATTGTCGTGGGAGATGCGACTATGGGACCGGCGGAGCTGCTGGAGCCTGGCGGTACTCTGGACTACGACCATGAGAATGATAAGGCCGGAATAGACTGGATCAAGACATTAAAGAAACGCTTTACGTCTGCAGTCTGGCTGAATCCGCTGCACGAAAAGCTTTGGGATTATGATGCATCTACCCGTACAATTCAAATAATAAGAGAGCAGTTTCCGATGTTCCCGCTGACGGTCCAGGGCCTGGAGGCGGCTATAAAAGAGCTGAGAAAAGGAGAGGCGTAATGCCTCTCCTTTTTTTGAAGACGGTGATCTGTCCACGGCCTTCGGTCTTCTATGCAAGACTGTTTATAAAAGAAGAAAGAAGATCGGCAGGGAGCTGTCCCGGCGCGGAGGCCTTGCCTGCGGTGCCGAAGGTGATGGCGGATCCGAATACACTTCCGCATACCCTGCTGATAATTCCCTGGCGCCCCATGGACATGGTGATAACAGGCGTCTCCTTATGTTCTTCGCGCATGGTGAGAGTGGCGTCCAGAAGTGTGAGGACATCCCGCTCATTCTGCGGCATAACGGCATATTTGGCGATATCGGCTCCCAGATGCTGCATCTGGCAGAGACGGCTCACAATTGTCTCCTTCGATGGCGTCGAGGTGGTGCTGTGGCGGGAAGCTATAATTTTCATCCCGGCGCGGTGGGCTGCCTCCACAAGAGTCCTCATCGTATCGTCCCCTTTGGACAGCTCAACGTCAATCAGATCCATAAGGCCGGTCTCTATGACGTCAAGATTCATTGCAATATATTCCTCCGTTTCCATGCCCGCCATTCCGCCCTCCGAATCAGTGCGGAGCGTGAACAGAATCGGAGTATCCCCTAACTGGTCGCGAAGATAAGCCATGGCCTGAAATCGTACCTGCGGATTTTCAATATTCTGATAAAAATCCGCACGCCATTCAACAAAATCGAAGGGGGCACTTTTCATCGCTTTGACGGACTGTTTAAGTCCTTTCAAATCCGTATCCGTGAGCGGAATGCATATTTTAGGGATTCCTTCTCCGAACACTACGTTTCTGATCTTTACGGCTTTCATAGCATATTCTCCTTATACACGGTGCGCTTTGCTGCGCTCAACCGTTACCAAATTAAAGGTTTTTCTAAATGTTTTGTTACAGTATAAAAGCTTAGTCCGGTAATGTCAAGAGTTTTTTACTTTAAACTACTAAAATTTAAAGCAATAAAGCGATGACATGCTGCATGCAGTAAATTCCACAGTTTTTTATAACATCTTAATTCCCTTATAGGTTTTACTTTTACCGGTTTAACGGCTGCGGTGCTAGGATAAAACGGTAAGGAGGAATGGTTTATGACTTGTATTATTCAGACATTTTACAATTTGGAATTAAGATTTGATTCGGCAGTCAAGCTTTTTGCCCGCTTTCATCCGTATCTGTTTATTGTCTGTGCATTTATCGGGATACCCGTTTTTATCCTTGGCATGGTGTTTTCCCTGACCGCGGCATTTATGCTGCCGGCGGCCTGCCTGTTCGGATGGTGCTGAGGAGCCTGAAGATGCATCCTAATACAATCTTTATACGAATCCGGCCGGGCTAACACAATTTTTATAACACAGGTGCTAGAATCTGTTTTATAAAAATCATCGGAGCCTGTAATAAGCTGCGACCCGGTGAAACTAAAGGAGGAAATGAGATGATGGATATTTGCATGATCGGTATTATTATAGTGAGCTGTGCGCTCATGAAACTGCTGATTGACTGGTGTGAGTCACAGGTTGGCCCGGGAGAGCGAAAATGAGAATTCAGGAGCTTGAGCGGTAAACGCCGGATGCGCTGAATGGAAAAGGAGTGGATCATATGATAGTTTTGGGCATTATCATTGCAGGGCTTGCCGCGTATCTTGTATACGCGCTTGTGTATCCTGAAAAGCTGTAGTTAAAGACTCACGAGGAGGAAGATAATAATGTTTCAGATATTAATAACATTGCTTATTTACATGGTTCTGGTGATTCCGATCGGCATTTACCTGTACCATGTGGCAACAAAACAGAGAACATTTGCGGATCCTGTATTTGACCGGATTGACGGTATGATTTACAGGATCTGCCGCATTAACAGAGAGGATATGCACTGGAAAACCTACGCATTAAACCTTCTGATGACAAATGCGGTTATGATACTGATAGGATATCTGGTTTTGAGGCTCCAGGGACTTTTGTTCCTAAACCCCAACGGGATAGCATCGATGGAGGAGAGCCTGTCCTTCAATACCATTATATCCTTTATGACAAATACAAACCTGCAGCACTATTCCGGTGAATCAGGCCTGTCCTATCTCAGCCAGACGGCGGTTATTATTTTTATGATGTTTACCTCCGCCGCTACCGGATATGCCGCCTGCATGGCTTTCTGCCGGGGAATTGCCGGAAGGCCGATGGGGAATTTTTATGAGGATATGGTGAGAAATACAACAAGAATCCTGATCCCCCTCTCTTTTATTGCAGGAATGCTTCTTATCTGGCAGGGTACGCCCCAGAATTTCCACGCGAATTTTACGGTTTCGACGCTGGAAGGTAAATGGCAGGACATTGCTGCCGGACCGATTGCAGCGCTTGAGGCTATCAAACATGTGGGAACAAACGGAGGCGGCTTTTTGGGAGCCAACTCGTCGACGCCGTTAGAGAACCCGACGATTATTTCCAATCTCGTGGAGCTGTACTCCATGATGATTTTACCGGGCGCCTGTGTCATCGCATTTGGCAATATGATTGCGGACAAACGGAAAAAAGAAGGGAAAAAATCGCTCTTCGGCAGACAGGGCAGAACAGTCTTTGCCGCCATGGCAATTATTTTTCTGATTGGAGTTACGGTATGTTTCGCGGCGGAGAGTGCCGGCAACCCGGTTCTTGCCGGAATCGGACTGAATCAGGATATGGGATCCTATGAGGGGAAAGAGGTACGATTTGGAATTGCCCAGTCGGCGCTTTTTACAACGACAACAACCTCCTTTACCACCGGTACGGTCAATAACGTGCATGACTCCCTGACGCCGCTCGGCGGTCTTGTGCCTCTGTTACATATGATGTTAAACTGCGTGTTCGGCGGCAAGGGTGTCGGGCTGATGAATATGGTAATGTACGTCATTTTAGCCGTATTTATCTGCGGCCTTATGATAGGGCGGACCCCGGAATATCTGGGAAAGAAGATTGAAGGAAAAGAAATGAAGCTGGTGGCGGTCTGCCTGATTATCCACCCCCTTCTGATACTTGGCTTTTCCGCATTGGCCGTATCCACGGCAGGCGGTTTGGCGGGAATCACAAATCCGGGATTCCATGGATTGTCCCAGGTGCTTTACGAGTACAGTTCTTCCGCGGCAAACAATGGTTCAGGCTTTGAGGGTCTTGCAGACAACTCGGTTTTCTGGAACCTTACGGCGGGGATTGCAATGTACTTCGGGCGGTTCCCGGCAATTATACTGCAGTTGGCAATCGCCGGAAGCATTTTCGCAAAACGCAGGGTGAACGAGACGGTCGGTACGTTAAGAACGGATAATGTGGTATTTACACTGATTCTTGTCTTTGTTGTATATATTTTTGCGGCGCTGACGTTCTTCCCGGCACTCGCACTGGGACCGGTTGCAGAACATCTGACAATATGGTTCCCGGGATTAAGTTAGCTTAAGGAGGCAGAAGTGATGTCGAGAAAGAAACAGCAGACAACTAAATTTATTACAAAAGATATATTGAAAAGCTCGGTAATCGGGGCATTTAAAAAACTGGATCCCAGGTATATGCTTAAGAATCCTGTTATGTTCGTGGTGGAGGTTGGTTTTGTCATTACATTTGTACTGTGTTTCATGCCAAACCTGTTCGGGGATGTGACCGCATCCGGTGGAATCTCTGAAGGAGCCTTAAGAACCTATAATATTATTGTGACGTTGATACTTTTCATAACCGTATTGTTTGCCAACTTTGCGGAGTCGGTTGCTGAGGGGCGCGGTAAGGCCCAGGCTGAGACGCTGAAGAAAACAAAGAAGGATACGGTGGCCCATCTTGTTTTACCGGATGGCTCTGAGCGGGATATACCCGCCTGCGATCTTAAAAAGGGCGATGTGGTGATTGTGAGAATCAATGAACTGATTCCCAACGACGGAGAAGTAGTTGAGGGAATCGCATCGGTCGATGAATCGGCCATCACCGGAGAATCGGCGCCGGTTACCCGTGAATCGGGCGGAGATTTTTCGTCGGTCACAGGAGGAACGACAGTTGTATCGGACTGGCTGAAGGTACAGATTGCGGCTGAGCCGGGTGAGTCCTTTCTTGATAAAATGATTGCGCTGGTGGAGGGGGCGTCCAGACAGAAAACGCCAAATGAGATCGCCCTGAATACATTGTTAGTCGGCCTGACCATCATTTTTATGATTGTAATTGTGGCGCTGTATCCGTTTGCCGTTTATTCAGGCATCCATATCCCGGTAGCGACTCTGATCGCCCTGATGGTATGTCTGATTCCCACCACAATCGGAGGCCTGCTCTCTGCGATTGGCATTGCCGGAATGGACCGAGTGACGCGTTTTAATGTCATTGCCATGTCGGGAAAGGCAGTGGAGGCCTGCGGCGATGTGGATACGATGATTCTTGACAAGACCGGAACGATTACTTTTGGAAACCGCCTTGCAGCCGATTTTTATCCGGTTAAGGGAGTTACGGTCCGGGAGCTGATGGAATACTCTGTTCTGGCTTCCCTTGAGGACGGTACGCCGGAGGGAAAATCGATTGTGGAACTGGCGCGCAAGATGGGTGCTGTGACAGAAAAAAATGCTGCGGATAAAATGGAATTTATCGAATTTACGGCTCAGACCAAGATGTCGGGCGTAAACCTTGAGAATGGATTAATGCTCCGCAAGGGAGCCGGTGAGGCAATCAGAGAATTTGTAGTGTCTAAAAATGGTAAGATTCCGGCCGATTTGGATGGGATTGTGGAAAATATATCAAAGCTGGGCGGAACACCGCTTACCATCTGCGCAGATAACCGGATCTACGGCGTAATCTATCTGAAAGACACAGTGAAGCCGGGGCTGGCCGAACGGTTCGCCAGACTCAGGGAGATTGGCATTAAGACGATTATGTGTACAGGAGACAATCCGCTGACGGCGGCTACGATTGCGAAAGAGGCCGGAGTGGACGGTTTCATAGCAGAGTGCAAGCCGGAAGACAAGATCACGGAAATCAAAAAAGAACAGGCTCAGGGGAAAATCGTTGCCATGACCGGCGACGGAACGAATGATGCTCCGGCCCTGGCTCAGGCCGACGTGGGAATCGCCATGAATTCCGGTACCCAGGCGGCAAAAGAGGCGGCAAATATGGTCGACCTGGACTCGGATCCTACTAAAATCCTGGAAGTGGTCGAAATCGGAAAGCAGCTTTTAATCACAAGAGGCTCCCTTACCACATTTTCCATTGCAAACGATATTGCGAAATATTTTGCAATTATTCCGGCCATGTTCCAGTTGGTGATTCCGCAGATGAACATGCTGAATATTATGAAGCTTTCAACGCCGTACAGTGCAATTTTGTCGGCTCTGATATTTAATGCAATCATTATCCCCGGCCTGATTCCAATCGCGATGAAAGGTGTAAAATATAAGCCGATGCGTTCGGAGAGAATGCTGCTTAAAAACATGGGAATTTACGGCGCCGGCGGTGTAATTGTACCGTTTGTGGGAATCAAGCTGATAGATATGCTCGCGGCTCCCCTGCTTGCAGCGTTCGGCCTGTAGGATGAAGGGAATGAAGCATGTCGAACACATCATATGCCGGAACTGAAAATGCCGGGTAAGAAAACAGAAGGAGACGGTTATGAAATTATTTATGAAATATTTAAAGAATGCAGTAAAGTGTACGGTAGTGCTGGGCGTCCTGTGTACGGTCATATATCCGGCAGCGCTGACATTGGCCGGGCAGGCGCTCTTTCCCAAACAGGCGAACGGCAGCATGGTTATGGCTGTCATAGACGGTGAGGAACGCGCGGTCGGTTCGAAATATGTGGGACAGCAGTTTGAGGATTCCCGGTTTTTCCACGGCAGGATTTCATCAGTCAATTATAACTGCTATACACAGGAGGAAAAGGAGGACGGCAGCTATGGCGGTGTCGCATCCGGTTCATTTAACTATGGTAATTCCAATCCTGATTTAAAAACAAGGGTGGAAGCAGATATGGCTGCCTGGATGGAAGCGCACCCGGACGTAAAACAGGAGGATATACCGTCGGATTTGCTGACGGCGTCCGGATCCGGGCTGGATCCTCATATCTCGGTCCGGGGAGCCCGGGTGCAGGTCGGTGAAATATCAAAAGCATCCGGTCTGACGGAGGAAGAACTGAATGCCATAATAGACAACAATACGCAAAAGAAAGCGCTTGGAATTTTCGGTGAGGAAGCAGTCAATGTTCTGGGATGCAACCTGGAGATTGCAAACCGGCTCGGAATACTCACCCTGAAGTAAAACAAATATGGTAAAAGGCACATTGGCGGCCATTGCGCCATTAAGCAGCAGGAAAGAAGTTACTGTTCACACCCCGCCAAAAAGCGGCGTGCTGTGAACAATAACACGCTTCGCGATGCACAGAAACGGCAAAAAGTGCCGTTTCGCGCCGTAAAACTCGGGATTTTCGTGCAAAACACGCACTAAAACACCTCGCGGAACACAACCGCGCGAACAGTAACAGAAAGAAGCCTCCGGAAAAATCTGTCCGGAAGCTTTCTTTTTTTTCATAGCCATCTGTGTTAAAATAATGACGGAGGAAAAGCCGCAATAGAAATCTTTATACAATCTTAATGCCGCGGGGGCGTTTCCTTATACGGCTTTAAATAATAAATTGATATACTTTTCATAGATTGAGGTGATTTTAATGGAAGAGCGCAGAAGCAGCCCGGAGGAGTTTTTACGCCGGTGTGAAAATGAGAACCAGGCAAAGGGCCGGGGGAGTCTGAAAATATTTTTCGGATATGCGGCCGGGGTAGGAAAGACTTATTCCATGCTGAAAGCCGCTCACGCGGCAAGAAGGCGGGGAATCGACGTGGTGGCCGGTTATGTGGAACCGCATGCGCGTCCACAGACCTCCCAACTGCTGAACGGTCTGGAGATGATTCCCGCAAAGGAGATCCGGCATGGGAATGTGGTTTTGCACGAATTTGATCTCGACGGCGCCATAGCGAGAAAGCCGCAGCTGATTCTCGTCGATGAACTGGCGCATACCAATGGAAAAGGATGCCGCCATCAAAAGCGGTACCAGGATATAAATGAGCTGCTTAACAATGGGATTGATGTTTACACGACGGTAAATGTACAGCATATAGAAAGCCTGAACGATCTGGTCGCTTCTATTACGGGAATTACGGTGAGGGAGAGAATCCCGGATTCCGTTTTCGATAACGCGGATCAGGTGGAGCTTGTGGATATTGAACCGCGGGAGCTGATTGAGCGTCTGCAGGAAGGCAAAATATATCGTAAACCCCAGGCGGAAAAAGCCCTTGGCAATTTTTTTTCAGTCCAGAATCTCGTTGCGCTGCGTGAGATCGCGCTCCGGCGCTGCGCGGACCGGGTAAACCGGATGTCGGAACTGACCGGAGGACGGTCTAACCGCAGCTTTACGGAAGAGCATATTCTCGTCTGCCTGTCCGGTTCTCCGACCAATGCAAAAATAATCAGGACGGCAGCGCGTATGGCCGGTGCATTTAAGGGGAGCTTTACCGCAGTATTTGTGGAGACGCCGGATTTTGCCTCTGATTCGGATGAGAATAAAGAGCGGCTCAGGCAGAACACCCGGCTGGCGGAACAGCTTGGGGCGACGATAGAAACCGTGTACGGGGATGATATTGCTTTTCAGATAGCGGAATTTGCCCGCCTTTCCGGAATATCAAAGATTGTTCTGGGCAGGAGCAGCACCCGGCGCAGCTTCTTGGGACCGCCGCCTCTGACCGAGAGAATTACAAGACTCTCTCCAAACCTGGACATTTATATTATTCCGGATCAGAACTCCCGTCCTTACAGGGCCGGAGTACGAGGTTCTAACCGCCGGATATTAAATACGGCCGATCTGATTAAAAGTGTTTCAGTATTGGCGGCAGCGACTTTGATTTGCTGCATATTCGACTGCCTGGGACTCAGCGAGGCCAACATTATAACCATATATATTCTGGGTGTGTTGGTGACGGCAGTAATCACCCGGCACCGGATATACAGCCTGACAAGCTCGGTTATCTGCGTGCTGCTCTTTAATTTCCTGTTTACCGAACCGAGATTTACGCTGAATGCCTATGATCCGGGATATCTGGCTACCTTTCCGATTATGCTGATTGCGGCGTTTCTCACCAGCTCGCTTGCCGTGAAAATCCAGCGTCAGGCGCGTCAGGCTGCCGAGACGGCGTACCGGACCAAGGTGCTGTTTGATACGAATCAGTCCCTGAGCAATGAGAAAGACATGACAGGAATGATAACTGTTACATGCAACCAGCTTACAAAGCTGCTCGACCGCGACATTCTGTTTTACAGAATACAGGATGACGGACTGGCGGCGCCTCAGCTTTTTGCCGTAAACAGCGGAGAGAATGTGTCGGATTACGCGGATGACAATGAACGGGCCGTTGCATCATGGGTATACCACAATAATAAGCGCGCAGGCGCGACAACCGGAACCCTGGGCAATGCCAAATGCCTATATCTGTCGGTCCGGCTGGCGCAGGAGGTGTTTGGCGTTGTGGGAATTGCGATAGACGGCAGACCGCTGGGCGCATTTGAAAACAGCATAATGCTCTCCATTCTGGGAGAATGTGCCCTTGCCCTTAGAAATGATAAGGTATCGAAGGAGAGCGCGGCCGCTGCGCTGCTTGCTAAAAATGAACAGCTCCGGTCAAATCTGCTCCGGTCGATTTCCCACGACCTCAGGACACCGCTGACCTCTATATCCGGCAATGCGGGTATCCTTCTGTCAAGTGAACAGAGTATAGGGAAGGAAAAGCGCAGGAAGCTGTATGAAGATATTTATGACGATTCCCTCTGGCTGATTAATCTGGTGGAAAATTTATTGTCGGTAACACGGATTGAGGACGGCACAATGAAGCTGAGACTGGCGACGGAGCTTCTCGACGAAGTGGTCGGCGAGGCGCTGCGCCATACGGACAGGCGGAGGTGTGAGCATAAGATTAAGATAAAGCAGGAAGAAGATTTTCTTCTCGTAAAAGCAGATGCAAGACTTATCATGCAGGTTATCATAAATCTTGTAGATAATGCCATTAAATACACTCCCCCCGGTTCCGAGGTGGTAATTGAGACGAAAAGGGAGGGAAATCTGGCTGTTGTAACGGTAGCGGACAACGGTGACGGGATATCCGACGAGTCCAAGGAACATATATTTGATATGTTTTATACGGCAGCTACCAAAATTGCCGACAGCCGCCGCAGCCTCGGCCTCGGCCTGGCTCTGTGCAAGTCCATAATTACCGCTCATGGCGGGACGATTTCTGTAGAGGATAATGTCCCCCACGGAGCCGTGTTTACATTTACATTACCGATGGAGGAGGTTACCCTGCATGAATAAACCATTAATTCTGGTAGTTGAAGATGATGCTGCCGTTAAAAATCTTATTACTACAACGCTGGAAACCCATCAATACCGTTTCAGGACCGCATCGACCGGAGAGACGGCTGTTATGGAGGCGGTTTCCCATAATCCCGATGTGATTCTTCTTGATCTGGGTCTTCCCGATATGGATGGTATCGATATTATACGCAAAATCCGTTCCTGGTCCAAAACTCCGATTATCGTGCTCAGCGCCAGAAGCGAGGACACCGATAAAATTGACGCCCTGGACGCCGGCGCGGATGATTATCTGACAAAACCTTTTTCCGTGGAGGAACTGCTGGCGCGGCTGCGCGTTACCTTCCGGAGGCTGAACGATGCCGGAGACAGCGCTGCGGCTCCGGCTTCCGTGTTTACCAACGGCGAGATGCGCCTCGATTTTGCGGCGGGCACCGTTACGATGAGCGGGCAGGAAGTGCACCTTACCCCGATTGAGTACAAACTGCTCTGCCTGCTTGCAAAGAATGTGGGGAAGGTGCTGACGCATACGTATATTACGAAAAAAATCTGGGGTAGCGCCTGGGACAATGACGTCGCCTCCCTCCGGGTCTTTATGGCAACCCTGAGGAAAAAGATTGAGCCTGATCCCTCAAATCCGCAGTATATCCAGACACATATCGGAGTGGGATACAGGATGTTAAAGGTGTGAGCTTTAAGGCGTAAATTTAATCATGACATAAAATAATATTCCGAAAGCATCTTTCTGCGGCAGCTTGTCCCGACGGGGCTGAGCTTCACAAAGAGGTGCTTTTTGCCGTCCGGAGGCGGCAGGTTCAGTTCTCATCGCCAATCGAGGACAGAAACGGCAAAAAACGCCGTTTCGACCGTGTCCCCCGGGATATATCAGAAAACTTGAAATAAATCCCGTTATTCAGTATAATGAATCCATATCTTTACAACTACAGCAGAACAGCAGACCGGGCGGATACGGAGGCCGCATAAATATGGATCAGACCTTTTTACTACAGTTGAACCGGTGGAACGAGGAAGAAGAGTATCAGAAAATTATAGAAGCGGTGGAAGCCCTGCCGGAGGAGGAGAAGACTCCGGTACTGATCAGTGAGATGGCCTGTGCCTATAATAATCTGGCTGAAGCGGACGACAGCCGCCTGTTTGAAAAGGCGGCAGAGCTGCTGGAATCGGTGGAAGAGGAGCTTTCGGCCGATCACAGATGGAATTTCCGCATGGGATATGCCTGTTATTATCTGAACAGGGAAAAGAAGGCAAAACATTATTTTGAAAAAGCGCTGGAAGCTCTTCCGGGGGATGAGGATACACTATATTTTATAAAAGAATGCGAGCGTTGTCTGGCTCTCCCGATCTCGATGAAGCCGTTCAGGCAGAGGGTAAAAGAGGGATGGGATTCCTTCCTGGCCGGAGAGGCCGGACTTCGGGAACAGATTGAACGAAGAGAACATGGAGAGGAGGTGGCGGCAGCTTTAAGCCGTCTGCTCGCACCGGCGTTCCGGAATATCTGCTTCGAGATTGGGTTCAACGGGGAAAAATACGATTTGATACTGACCCCGGACGGCGACAGGGCAAAGATTTTAAAACTCGTTTATTTTAAAGACCATGCCCCGGAGGAGGTTTTTCATCACTGGAACATTCAGATTGGCCGGCAGCCTGCCAAAGAATTTGAACTGAGTATGTACGGCCAAAGTATCGGCACGAAAGACGCCTTTGTCTGGGTGGAGGAACTGGATGACGACCAGATTGGGCTGTCCGTGTTTTGCGAAAAGCTGCTTCCTCTTTTGGAAGAGAATGAAGACAGGGCCTATTCACTGATGGCGGTTCTTCTCGATCAGGCGATTGGTGAAATTCCTGCAATCCGCTATATCGGTTATATGGATTTGCTCAAAGAACCTAAGGACGGCGGCGACGCGATTCTGCTTGATGAGCTGAAAGGATGCATAGACGGAAAACGGGCCGTCACGCCGGAAAATTTGTGTGGCTGGTATACCTGCTATTCAATGGAACCGGATGGACGGGAAGACTGGTTTTTGCGTGAAGATACCATTGCCGGGGTAACAACCTGTCCGGAGGCGGTCGGATGTTATTTCCGGGGAGATGACCGGATTATGGAAGAATTTCATCAGGATGGCGCGGTCCCCGGCTTTTTCTACTATCCGCTGGAAGGCATTGAGCGCGGAACGATTCTGGACATGCGGGACAGCCTCGAAAAAGACATTTCCGACAGAGCCGGCGATGCGGTGACGTTTACCGGCGGCGCTACGGGGACGGATTACGGATATCTGGACTTTGCGGCCTGGGACCTGGATCGGCTGCTTAAGTCTGCAATGGCTGTTTTTAACGAAAGAAAGCTGGAAGCAGCATTCCATTCTTTCAGAAGGGATGTAAGCGGCGTTGCATTGAGCCGGAAGGGAGATAAGGAATGAGTATTGGCTTTACATTTAAGGCTAAAACCAGAAAAATAGATGCATTGAAGGAATCGGTTAAGGAGATAGCGGAGGAATCGGGCTACGGCCTGGCTCTCAATGAAAACTGGCTTACGGTGTCTTTTTGTACCATGGGAGACTTGTCAATGGAATGGGAGCGTGAAAGCGGGCTGCGTGGACAATGGCTTATTAATGGCAATTGCTGTTCCACCCCTGCAGGCGCCGGTTTTCACGCGGCGGCAGTCCGGTTCCTGGATGAACTGGGGCAGAAACGTCTCAGTGAGCTTCTGGTTGATGATGAGACAGAATATTATAATCACCGTGATTTTGAACGCATGAAGCGGGAACATTTTTACCCATGGCTGAATGCCCTGAAGCGGCACTGCGCGGAGCGGGGAAGCGGGTACAGTAATTTCTGCCTCTGCTGGGATATGGAGCAGTATCAGCCCGAGGAAGTTCCCGGCACGGTTATAACCCCGATGGGACGATTCAATATAGAAAATATGATAAAGCAGACAGAGAAAAATGGCATTTCCTGGCTGGCGGAACGTTTTTTTATCTGGGACAATGAGGAAAAAGACGCTCTTTATTACCGCAATATGGCATTGAATTTTTTGTGGGAGCAATGCTGTTTTGTCCCTTCACGGCGAAGCTCCGAGGACAGCGTGTGCAATCAGATGATTATAGATTCTCTGGAGCAGGCGGCCGTACTGAATCCCGGGCTTCCACTGCCTGTGGACGCGTACCGGGAGATTTGCAGTCTGGCGGACAGGGCGCCTTCGATTAAAGAAGATGCACCAAAGATGGAGTCGGATTATCCGGTTGGTTTCAGAAAGAGGGAGGTAACCCACTCTTTTGGAACGCTCCGGCTTACACTGCCGGGGCGGTTAAAATATGAGTGGGAAACGTATGGGGACGGAGACGGCTGCAATATGTGGCGGGATTCGGCCTCGGATTCGCCTGTATGGCGGGTCAGCGGTTTCAGGCTCCGTTCCGGAAATGCAGAATTCCCGGAGGAATGCAGTCAAAATGAACCGGAAGAATTTGAAATTCCGGGCGGCCGTGCCCGTATAGGCTGGATTGAATATGAGGAGGACGGACAGATTGCCTTCCAGGCCGTTTGCGATGTTGTATCGGGTCCCTCACAGTATCTGATTACGGCCGCATATATGCATAAAGAAGAAAAAGATGGAATCTATGCTCTTATGAGGAAGCTGAAAACCGTGCCGGATACCCCGGCTGTGACAAATACGGAGAGCTATGCGCAGTGATTTGATTCCGGGAGATAATGTCGAAATAAAAGGCGAAATAAAACAGTATAAAATGCCGGATTATAATAACGGCAGAAAGGTGGTAACAATGGAAAAAGAAGTGTTGTGGTCGGACAGAAGGCGGCTGTGGTGCGGTCTGCCCTGGACCTTTACCGTATACAGTATGACGGAGGATCGTCTTTTTATCAAGCGGGGACTTTTCAATCTGAGAGAAGATGAGGTGCGTCTTTACCGTATCAAGGATTTAGGACTTGAGAGAAATCTGATTCAGCGCATGTTTGGTCTGGGAACGATTCGGGTTGTTTCAAGTGATTCCAGCCTTGGGAATTTTGACCTGACGAATGTGAAGAACAGTTCAGATGTTAAAGAGCAGCTGTCGAGGCTGGTGGAGGAAGAAAGACAGAGGAAAAAGGTTTCTTCCAGAGAATTTATCAGCTTTGAGGAGGAGAATGAAATGGAGATTTAGTTAAGCAGGTGAGGACGCCG
>NZ_KE992930.1 GCF_000466485.1 [Clostridium] symbiosum ATCC 14940
TCCGGACGCGTCCTCCGGGCCTCAGTTAAATCTCTATTTACCCTTCCCCCGCAATATGGTAATATAACCAGCATAAGCAGCTATAAATGTTCAAATTTACCAACAGGAAGTGAAAATCATGACAAAAACAAATGTAATGCGACTTCTCGACGCTGCCGGAATCGAATACATTCCGGGCGAGTATGAGGTTGACGAGAACAATTTATCCGGCAGCCATGCAGCCGATATGATGGGAGTGGAACATGACAGCATGTATAAGACTCTTGTACTGAAAGGAGAGAAGAAGGGGTATCTGGTCTGCTGTATTCCGGTGGATGAGGAACTGGATTTGAAAAAGGTGGCAAAGGCAGCCGGAGATAAAAAAGTTGAGATGATCCACATGAAAGATCTTCTGCCGTTGACCGGATATATCCGGGGCGGCTGTTCCCCGGTAGGGATGAAGAAGAGATTCCCTACTTATATAGAAGAAACAGCGATACTTTATGACCGTATCACGGTCAGCGCCGGCCAGCGCGGTGTCCAGATATCGGTAGAGCCGGATAAGCTGGCCGGTTATCTGGAGGCGGAATTTGCCCCTCTCATATAAAGAAAAAGCAGAAAGCATGGAAATAAATGTGAAAATCCTCGTGAAAGTTCATACTGTCTGAACTGTTTTAAATCCTTTCCGAACGAGTGAAAAAAACAGTAATACAGTTGACATAAAAAACAGGCGTCATAAAACGACACGATTTTCTTATGGAAGAATTTGCTATATATGTAATAGACTATGAAAAAAGCTTTTGCCAAAATATATAAAAATTATGGTAAAAAACGGTTGATTTGTTGTAGGGTTTTAACATAAGTGTTAAGGAAAAATTAAGCGTATCTGTGAGATGTCACAAAAATGTTAAAAAGTTATTGACAGTTTTTACGAAACTCCCATATAATTACCACCGTCACTTGAAACAGGCAGTGGGACAGGCATCCCCTTGAACACTGCAAAACAAAAAAAAGAGTTGAAAAGAAAGAGGAGAGTGTATGCCGAACATTTACTCATTTCTTCAGACTGCTTACCATTTTGTCAAATCGTTGGTTGTTAGTGTGACAAAAAAAATGTACCGTACAGCCGCAGTGCTGTTTACGGGACTGACAGTTGTGACGGTGGTATCTTTTAATTCCAGCAGTTTTGCAGGCGCAGGTAAAACCGCGGCCGCAGCTTATCACGAGAACAATGATGAGGAAGAAAAACTGCCGGACATGATGCAGTCGGAGGAAGAAAGTACAAGCTTTGGAACTGACATGGAAGTTCTGCTTACCGCTTCAAAAGAACAGGGGCAGCGGCTTATAGGAAGTCTGCTGGAAAAAAACATACAGGATGAACTTGCGAAATCTGCACTGGAGATCGAGGCAATCGAGAGAGAGGTCCTGATGCAGACACAGCAGGCTGCGGAAGAAGCAGCGGTGAAAGAACGCGAGGAGCGCGCGCGCCTGAAGAAAGAACAGGCTGTAATCAAATATTCGGAAGGAGATTACAGGGTCCTGCAGAGAATTGTTCAGGCCGAGGCGGGAATCTGTGATGAGAAGGGTAAAATCCTGGTGGCTAATGTCATCATAAACCGTGTAAAGAGCAAGGAATTTCCAAATAACATTACGGACGTGGTGTATGAGAGATCCCAGTTTTCGCCGGTAATTGACGGAAGCATAAATACCTGCAGAGTCACCCAGCAGACGATAGACTGCGTGGATCGGGCGCTGGCAGGGGAAGATTACTCCCAGGGAGCATTGTACTTTATGAACCGGGGCGGATCGGAGTCATCCAATATTAAATGGTTTGACGGACGGCTGTCCTTTGTGATGCAGCATGGAAGGCATGAATTTTTTAAATAAAGAGTTCTAATAAAAGTTCAATTAACGAAAGAGGCGCAGGATCGGATCCGAGAGATACGGTCGCTGTGCCTTTTTCATTTAACAGGGTACTGTGTTCGGTTATGGCTGTTTTGCGGTAAAAAGAGAACAGGAATGCCGGTTACCGGTTGTACACAATGACGGTGCCTGCCTTTCCCCGGTATACAATGTATACAAAACGGATTGTTGAAACCGGTCCGCTTTACTAAAAAATTTATAATACCTTTCATAATAATTTTATGATGCCAGGGATTGACTTTTGTTTAACAAAGTGAGATAATTGATACAAATTTGAGGTGCAGTATAAAGGAGGACTAATATGTCAACAAAAGCGTACTACCCAATTAGTGAAATCGGTGCTGGAAAGCCAGGTTTTTCTAAGACAAGATCCATTATTGAGGCTGCTTTCTACGGAAACAATGTGGTGAAAGTAAACACCTTAAAGGAAGCATATGAATTAGCTAAGAATTCTCCGGGAACGGTTGTAACGGACATGCCTGTATACAGAGGAGAAGAGTTTGGCCTGGAGAAGGATGCAAAGGTTCTGTTATTTAATGACGGAGCCATTACAGGACGCTATGCAACAGCACGCCGTATTGCAGGAGAGCCAGGTGTAGATTGTGCGGCACTCGATCTCGTTGCGATGGACGCTATTTACGAATCACGCTGGAAAACTATGTATCACGCAGAGGTGTTTGTGGGACTGGACCCTGAGTTTATGGTAAAAGCCCATCTGCTGATTCCGGAAGGCGAAGAAAATATCATGTATAACTGGATGCTGAACTTCCAGTACATGTCGGATGAATATGTAAAGATGTACAAGAATTCCAAACCGGTAGGCGACGGAAAAGAAGCAGATATCTATATCTTCTCCGATCCGCAGTGGAACGGTTCCGATCGTCCGAATGTTTCCCTGGACTGCCTGTCCGATCCGCAGAAGAAGACTCTGTGCTACTTCAATACGGAGACAAACTGCGCCTGCATCCTTGGCATGAGATATTTTGGCGAGCATAAGAAGGGAACCCTGACCATGGCATGGGCAATTGCAAACCGTAACGGCTATGCATCCTGTCACGGAGGACAGAAAGAATACACACTGGCAGACGGCAGCAAATATGTTGCTTCTGTTTACGGTCTGTCCGGTTCCGGTAAATCCACGCTTACCCATGCAAAACACGGCGGTAAGTATGAGATCAAGGTTCTTCATGATGATGCTTTCGTTATCAATACAGACACATGTGCTTCCGTTGCTCTCGAGCCGACCTATTTTGATAAGACGGCCGATTATCCAACGGGATGCGAGGATAATAAATATCTGCTGACAGCGCAGAACTGTTCCGCCACTTTAGATGAGGACGGTAAGATTCAGCTTGTTACGGAAGACATCCGTAACGGCAACGGACGTGCCATCAAATCTAAACTTTGGTCCCCGAACCGTGTGGACAGAGTTGACTCTCCGGTTAATGCGATCTTCTGGATTATGAAGGATCCTACGATTCCTCCGGTAGTTAAACTTAAAGGCGCTTCCCTGGCTTCCGTCATGGGCGCTACGCTGGCTACCAAACGGTCTTCCGCAGAGCGTCTGGCTCCAGGAGCAGATCCGAACAAACTGGTCGTTGTTCCGTATGCTAATCCATTCCGCACCTATCCGCTGTCGAACGACTATGATAAGTTCAAGAAGCTGGTAGAAGAGAAGAATGTTGACTGCTATATTGTAAATACCGGTGATTTCATGGGCAAAAAGGTAAAACCGTCCGATACACTCGGAATTCTGGAGGCGATTGTTGAAAAACGGGCAGCGTTCCACAAGTGGGGTCCATTCTCCGATATCGAGATTTTAGATTGGGAAGGCTTTATCCCGAACATGGAAGATCACGATTACGTAAGCCAGCTTAAGGCGCGTATGAACGACCGGTTAAATGAGATTAAAGAGTTTGCCGTAGCAAAAGAGGGCTATGATAAACTTCCTGATGACGCAATGGCTGCAATTCAGAAAGTGGTTGACGAATTAGGCTAAGAGGATAACGGGAATATGGAAAGACGGTATGGCAGCGGCTGTACCGCCTTTCTTTCTTTGATGGCGGTGACCTGTGCGCGGAGCGTGCAGGCAATCGTTAAATATCATATTCAATATACGAGAAAGATAGGAGAGAAGTGTGGAAAAAATCATACTGTTTGACCTGGACGGTACATTGACCGATCCGAAAGAAGGAATTACAAAATCGGTGCAGCATGCCCTCAGAGCCTATGGAATTGAAGTAGAGGAGCTGGATAAGCTGTGTCCGTTTATCGGGCCGCCTCTTACGGACAGCTTTATCGAGTTTTATGGTTTTACTGAAAAGGATGCAAGGGAAGCCATTCCGGTATTTCATGAGTACTTCGTAAAACAGGGGATGTTTGAGAATAAAGTATATCCGGGCATAAAGGAAATGCTTAACCGGCTGAGGGAAGCCGGATATACGCTGGCTGTTGCCACATCAAAGCCGGAAGTGTTTGCAGAGCAGATTCTTAAGCATTTTGGCCTTCTTTCCTGTTTTAAGCTGGTGGGCGGAGCCGATATGGAGGAAACCAGAGTGAGAAAAGGCGATGTGATAGAGTACACCCTGAACCGCCTCAAAGCGGATCCGGAAGAAAATCCAGTCATTATGGTGGGCGACAGGAGACATGATGTGGAAGGAGCAGCAAAACACGGAATAAGCTGTGTCGGTGTGCTTTACGGATATGGTTCGCAGGAGGAACTTACAAAGGCGGGGGCCGGATATCTGGCGGCGGACGTTAAGGAACTGGAACAGCTTTTACTGTCCGGTATTTGGGAGCAGAACAGATAGAAAAAAGCCATGCGGGCTCGTCTTACCGCATGGCTTTTCCGTTGAAGGCATCATTATATCTTTTTATTTTTCCTTGTTTTCAAGATAAGGAGGGCTGGGGATATCGTGATTCTCCTTGTTCAGCTCGTCATTCTTTCCTTTAATCAGGTAGATGCCGGCGATAATGATGACAACGGCGACCACTCCCTGGGGAATCGTGTTGGTGATAAAACGAATCAGTTCAGCCGCTTCGTCGGTCAGATACAGGGCCGGAATGATATACCAGAATAACATCCGCGAAAACAGCTTCCACAAAACACTGATTCCAAAAAAGATGAGACAGCCGGCTATCAGCTTATAATGCTTTTTAACGGTATCCTGATTGGATGAAATATCACTGAAGTGGATCAGGTAATCGTCCTCAAGGCTATAAAATTCTTCGTCACTTAATGAATTTAAATTATTGGTATGAAAAAAGCTGTAAAACCATACAATCGGGGATAGGAAGGTCAGGAAACTCAACTGAAGAAACCCCGATATTCCGAGCAATACTGCAAAGGCGGCCATGAGGCTGATCCCCTGTTTGAAAAATCCAAGATACATTTCTCCGGCGCCGGGAATCAGGGACCAGCAGAATGTTAGTAATTTACCTTTCTTTTTTGTCATTCTTGAATACCTCCATATTGATATTGGACAGCCTTCCAAGCTGTTCCGTTAAATAATTTACCGTTTCGTAATAGTCCCATTGCTGTTCCGACCGGAATTTACTCTGTCTGGCCGCTGCATCCTGTCTGGCTGAAATTTCCCTGGAAACGCCGGGGAGAATCGTCAGCATGGTCAGCGCGCATAGTACGGCGGCTCCCACCTTCAGGCTGAAATAGAAAAGCTGAAGCCGTTTTGAAAGATGATTGGAGCCGGCGACAATCTGAACATCCAGGTCCCTGCTTCGCTCCATTATGGAGGATTTCAGGTGCGCAGGAGCCGTAATCAGTTCCTGATTCTCAATATAATCTGCAAATTGTTCACAGCAGTACGGACAGGCTGCCAGATGGCTGTACTCTTCCGGACTGAGTCCCGTCTTAAAATATTCCGGATTAATGTGTTGCTGTTTTTCCATATGCAGGTTCCTCCTTTCCATAGAGCTTTTTCAGCATTCCCTTTGCCCTGTATATCTGGGTCTGCAGTGTTTTTATGTTCTTTCCTGTTTTTTTAACAATTTCACCGATTTCCATCTCGTGATAATAGTAGTCAAGGGCCACCTCCCGGTAAGGAGGTTTGAGGGCAAGACAGCAGTCGTAAAGCTTCTGTCGTACCTCCTTTTCCAGGTATTTCTCTTCAACCGATTCAGGCGCAGCGATGGCGGAAAAATAGACGTCTTCAGTGGGAACTGATTTTCTGCCTGCCCGTTTCAGGTAATCGAGACTTTTGTTGGTGGCGATTTTGCAAAGCCAAGCCCGCTCGTTGCTGCCGTCGAAGTAGGCCATGCTTTTGTAAGCAGATAAAAAAGTATCCTGGGCCAGGTCCTCCGCATCAAAGTAATTGTTGGTGAATTTGTAGCAGATTGAATATATTAAATTCTGATACTGGTTTATCCATTGTTCCAGCTGCTGTTCCGCATTAATAGGACCGCCCCCTTTCTCATCTGTCTCACTTATATAAACGACGCGTCTTATTGAATGACTTCAAAAATATTTATGCGACTGAAATACTTTAAATTGCCAATAATCACAGTAACAGACCTGTTTAAACTGTTACAATATTAACAGACCTGAATGAAAAAAACAAGCCATGCTAGTGACAACAGAAGCAACCTGTTATATACTTGTAAATGTGAAACAAATAAGGCGGCGCTTTCCGGCGCCGTATGCCTGTAAAAGAAAAGAGAGGAAAATAAATGAAACGTGTTTTTTTAATCGTACTTGACAGTGTGGGGATTGGAGAAATGCCTGATGCAGACGAATATGGCGATGCCGGCAGCAATACGATAGCAGCCGCGGCTTCCAGCCCCTCCTTTTCCATGCCGAACATGCAGAAACTTGGCTTTTTTAATATTGACGGGGTGGACTGCCGGGAAGGGAGCGCAGCTCCGGCCGGTGCATTTGCGAGGCTGACAGAACGGTCCAAAGGAAAAGATACAACGATAGGCCACTGGGAGATTGCAGGCCTCGTGTCAGAGCAGCCTCTGCCAACCTTTCCGGACGGTTTTCCGAAAGAGCTGCTGGATGAATTTGAAAAAGAGACGGGAAGAAAGGTTCTCTGCAATAAACCATATTCAGGAACCGAGGTAATTAAGGATTTTGGTGAAGAACACAGGAAGACCGGTGCATTGATTGTTTATACTTCTGCAGACAGTGTATTTCAGATTGCGGCCCATGAAGAGATAGTCCCGATTGAGGAATTATACCGTTATTGTGAGATTGCAAGACGCCTCTGTACCGGAAAGTTTGGCGTGGGCCGAGTAATAGCCCGTCCGTTTGAAGGAGAATATCCCTTCAGCAGAACGTCAAGGCGCCATGACTATTCCCTTGAGCCTCCGAAGTCCACGATGCTGAATTACATCAGCGGAGCGGGAAAGGAAGTTCTGGCAGTCGGCAAAATCAATGATATTTTTGCCGGAAGCGGTGTTACGGATATGGTGCGGACAGTCAGCAATGCAGACGGTATCGATAAGACGCTATCCTGGATGGAGCGGGATTTCAACGGAATCTGCTTTACAAATCTGGTGGACTATGACATGCTTTACGGCCATAGGAATGACGTGGAGGGGTATGCCAAAGCCCTGACCTCTTTCGATGAGCGCCTGCCTCAGATTCTCGCGGCATTAAAGGAGGAGGATATCCTTATGATTACAGCCGATCATGGCTGCGATCCGAGCACACCGTCCACGGATCACTCGAGAGAGTACACACCGCTAGTGATTGCGGGAGCGCCGGTCAAAGCCGGGATAAACCTGGAAACCAGAGCGTCATTTGCCGATATTGCCGCATCCGTGCTGGAATATCTGGAAGTGCCGGGCGAGACGGCAGGAAAGAGCTTTATGAACGAAGTTTTGAAATAATAAATTAGAGTGTGTCTGAAAATTCATTTGGACCAAATTATCCGCCAAGTGTGATGCATATTTGATGGAAAGAAATTTTCAGACACGCTCCGGAGAAACAGGGAGATGATAATATGAATAAAGAAAAAATACTTGCAGCGGTAGACCATACTCTGCTGCATCCGGAATCTACATGGGCACAGATAAAAGAGCTTTGCGACGACGCAATGAAGTACCACACCGCGTCCGTATGCATTCCCCCCTCCTTTGTAAAACGGGCCAAGGAATATGTTGGGGACGGGATGCGTATCTGTACGGTAATCGGGTTTCCGAACGGCTATAATACGGAGGCGGTAAAGGTATTTGAGACCAGGACTGCCGTAGAGGAGGGCGCCGACGAGATCGATATGGTTATCAATATCGGGGATCTGAAGGACGGTAACGAGGCTCAGATTCTCCATGAGATAAAAGCAATTAAGGAGGCCTGCGCCGGTAAGATTCTTAAGGTAATCATTGAGACCTGTCTTCTGACCAGGGAAGAAAAGATTACGATGTGCCGACTTGTGACAGAGGCCGGGGCAGACTATATAAAGACCTCCACTGGTTTTTCCACATCCGGAGCCACTTTCGATGATATCAGCCTCTTTGCGGCCCATGTCGGCAGCGGGGTGAAAATCAAGGCGGCCGGCGGAATCGGTTCCCTGGAGGATGCCAAGCGTTTCATGGAGCTTGGAGCCGACCGTCTGGGAACAAGCCGTGTAGTCAAAATTATCAAAGAACAGTTATAACCGGAGATAAAAAGTTAACGGGCGGAATACCGGGTGCGGCGGACAGGATCAGAACCATGATTTCTGTCCGCTTTTTTCTTGAAATATAAAACACTTGCCATCCTGCCGGTTAAAACGTATCATAATAGTAAATACATTGATCAGGGGAAGAGATAGATGGAAAAAATAGGTACCCGGCAAATTTGCGCCACTTTTATGGGCTGCTTTCTCGGCGCCGGATTTGTCTCGGGACAGGAGCTTTGGCAGTACTTCGGCTGCTTTGGAATACAGGGGATTCTCGGTTTATTTACGGCATGTCTGTTACTGACAGGCCTGGGTCTCATACTGCTTTTGACGGCCGGAATGAGCGGAACGGGAGAGATGGATCGTGTTGTGATTCCGTCGGATATTCCATGGCTGCGTGGGGTGACAGGAGCGGTGCAGATTTCTTTTATGTTTGGGATTTATACGGTTATGGTTTCCGGAGCCGGGACTTTGATTGAGAGCCAGACCGGCAGCCATCTGGCTCGGATACTGGGCAGCGCCGTGTTCTGCGCCATCGTGACGGTAATATCTCTGGGAGGCGTGGAAGCCGTGGTGAAGATCTTCGGCCGCGTTGTTCCGGTGCTGGTGATGCTGACCATTGTCACTGCGCTGATTGTCATCGGTAAAAACGGTATTGCCCGGATTGAGGTAACTGCCGATGCGGCCTCCAATCCTTTGCTGGGAAACTGGGGGATTGCGGCCGCTAATTTTACTTCCTATAATTTTTTCTGCGCCATCGGTGCGCTGGCGCCGCTCGGCCTGGCCAACAGTTCAAGGAAACCGGCCGTTAAAGGCGTACTATCGGGCGGCCTGTTCCTGTTTATTATCGGGCTCTGTCTGGTGCTGGCAATGCATTCCGGGAAGGCGGCGGCAGACACACAACTGCCAATCCTGACTCTTGCCGGGATGGTCCACCCGCTTCTCGCCTGGATTTGCGCGTTGTTTCTGCTCTGTGCAATGCTGGGAGCGGCCATGTCGGTATTCACGCCGGTTCCCAGGTATTTCAGCCGGTTTGAGCGTATCAGGAAGCATAAAACATTATTTTCAGCAGTTTTGGGATTGGCAGCATGGGCAGGAAGCCAACTGGGGTTCGGCAGTCTGATTTCCGTGCTTTATCCGGTGTATGGCTATATTGCTTTTGCCGTGATTGCTATGCTGCTGATCCACTTTGTAAAGAACATTTCAAGGAGGAATATGAATGGAGATGGAAGAAAAGAATGAAACCATTGTGAACCGGCCAAAGGCAGACGCTTCTGTCAGCCAGGGAGTGACAGCCGAAGAGGCAAAGGCCTTAATCAGGGCGGCCCTTGACAAGCTTGCGTCCTCCTATGCACCCTATTCCCATTTTCATGTGGCATCCGCTCTTCTTTGCTCAGATGGCTCTGTCCATACGGGCGTTAATATAGAAAATGCCTCCTATCCGGCCACCAACTGCGCCGAACGGACCGCATTTTTTAAAGCTGTCAGCGAAGGGCACAGGGATTTCAGGGCGATTGCAATATGTGGGGGAAAAAACGGCCGGCCGGCCGGCTACTGCGCACCCTGCGGCATATGCAGGCAGGTAATGAGAGAATTCTGCAGCCTGGACAGCTTCCAGATAATCCTGGCCGCTTCCGAGGAGGACTACAGGATATATTCCCTGGAAGAACTGCTGCCTGTGAGCTTTGGACCTGAAAATCTGTAACAGTTCGGTATAAAGGAGGCTGAGATTATGAGGATGTATGATCTGATTGAAAAAAAGAAAAGAAATGAGAGTCTTGATGAAGCAGAGGTGCGTTTTATGGTTCGGGGATTCACAGAAGGTGCAATCCCGGATTATCAGATGGCGGCCATGCTGATGGCAATCTGCTTTAACGGAATGAATGATACGGAGATGACACAGCTAACGCTTGAGATGGCCCATTCGGGAGACATGGTGGATTTATCACCGATTGAAGGATTTAAGGCCGATAAGCACAGTACAGGAGGAGTTGGAGATAAGACGACACTGGTGGCAGGGCCGGTAGTGGCCTCCCTGGGAGTGAAGGTTGCTAAGATGTCGGGAAGGGGGCTTGGCCATACAGGCGGAACCATTGACAAGCTTGAGGCAATTCCCGGATTCAGGACTGCCATCCCAATCAGCGAATTTTTTGATATTGTAAAAAAGACGGGGATTGCGGTGGTAGGGCAGAGCGGCAACCTCGTTCCGGCGGATAAAAAGATTTACGCGCTGCGCGACGTGACGGCAACGGTTGACAGTATCCCACTGATAGCTTCCTCCATCATGAGCAAAAAGCTGGCGGCAGGAAGCGACGGGATTGTCCTGGATGTCAAAACAGGCAGCGGGGCATTTATGAAAACGCTTGAGGATTCGATTACCCTGGCAGGAAAGATGGTTGCCATCGGTAATGGGGCCGGGCGTTCCTGTACGGCTTTGATCACGGACATGGATGTGCCGCTGGGAGCTGCAATCGGCAATTCTCTGGAGGTCATTGAGGCAGTAGAAACGCTCAGGGGAAATGGGCCGGAGGATTTAAAGGAGGTGAGCCTCAGACTCGCCGCGGAGATGCTGCATACGGCGGGAATGGGGGATGCCGGAAGCTGTTATGGGATGGCGGAGCAGACTTTGAAGGACGGAAGGGCATTTGAGACATTTAAGAGGATGGTGGCGGCTCAGGGCGGAGATCCTTCTTTCATCGAGAATCCCAAACAGTTTTTAAAGGCGCCGTACAGCAGGAAGGTGACGGCTCTGCAGGACGGATATGTCGGCCACATGGATACGGAAGGATGCGGAATCGCCTCGGTTCTTCTTAAGGCCGGCAGGAGCACGAAAGAAGATGTGATAGATAATTCAGCAGGAATCATCCTCCATAAGAAGTACGGCGACTATGTACAGAAAGGGGAACCATTGGCGGAACTTTTTGCCTCAGACGAAACTCTTTTCGAAGCAGCCGGGGCAAAGCTTCTTTCCTCCTATCATTTTACAGAGTCCGCGCCGGAGAAAAAAATGCTGGTATATGCCAGGGTAAGCAGGGATGGAACCAAACGGTTTGATTAAAATAAAAATGGAAAATCCTTGAAAATAGGGAAAAAATCGGCTGCACAAGAAAACCTTAAGAATAGGGCCAGTAAATGGAGCTTGAAAAAGACAAAAAACTGGTGTATAATAACGATATCAAAAAGAGCATTTGTAATTCCTGGAATGCTCGATAACTCTTACTTTTTTTGAACCTACATCGGACATAACGGGATTCCAATATTTTTAAGCGGATGTCAGGCCTCCTATGAGTGGAAGGCAGAAGCTTAAGTGAGGTTGCCCACCTAGCAGAGCTAGGCGTCAATACTGTAAGAGCCGGCATTTTGGGGTTACAAACGATAAGAAGCAGCGAGTTTACTCGCTGCTTTGTTTTTTTACTGAAGACAGAGTATTGCCCGGGTCAATGGAATACGGTATTTATTTGAGAGTATTATTTTGCCGGATTTTGTGGTATGATGAATAAAATACGAAGGGAGAAAGATTAGTATGTATGCTGACGCAAATGTCTGGAGCGTAATAATTTCGATCATTGCCGCGGTAATGGCGGGATATGCATTCTGGAAATCCACCGGTTTTAAAGAAAAGGATTACCGTTGTCTGAATCTTTACGAACAATATGCAGGCAGTATCGGTAAGTGTATCGCAGAGGACACGCCTGAAAACAGAAGGGAATACAAAATTAATTACTGCCGGCTGTATGTATACATAGACCCGCTGCTTAAGGCACAGATGGAGACCATTGATGAGTCTATGGCAAACAATGAATTAGATGATGTCAACAGCGGTTTACAGGAGCTGAGTAAATTATATAACGAGGTGTATAACATTTCCCAGTTCAGCCCAAGGCGGAAAGCACAAAAGGGAAAACCTTTTATCCAGATAAATATTAATAAATAAACGATAACCTGTACGCCCCGCGCACAGGTCACCGTCATCAATCAAAGACAGCGGTCACACACCGGCCCCTGATACGTTTAACAGTTGAGGGGCTATGACCTCCCTGCTCTGGCTTCGGACCCTCAACCGGAGCCTGATCCTTTTGAAATTTCTGTCCGTCTCTGCAATTCTGCATATCTTATGTTTCACTTTCAAACTTCCTACAATCTCCTTGGAATGCCGATGATGCCTGTATTGACGGCAGAGATTGGAAAGACTTCCAGGAATTGGAATAACGCAGCCGTTTTGCGGATATCATTATAGAAGAACACAAAAGAGACAGGCGGTGACATGTGCGCATCGGCGCGCAGCGTGTTATTGAAGCCGGTGATGCGCGGGGCGTACAGGTTATCGTTATGAGCAGCGCGCCGGTGTCCGGCAGGGAGTGAACAGTAACTGATTTAGAATTTGTTAAGAATTCTTCACATGATATTACTTGCCAAATATAGCAGGCTTCCTGTATACTGATGATGAATTATGTTGCGGCCCTGAGTGGGCGCGGCATGTTTTACTGTGGTGAAAAGTTTATTTTTTGCCGCGCCGCGCCGTGAAATTCGGGATTTTCGTGCAGAATGCGCACGAAAAAACCTCGCGGAACACAACCGTGTGAACAATAACGATTGATTCACCGGTTACCGATGCACAGAGACGGCTGTGAATCATAACGCTTGATTACGGATGAGGGAAAAACATGAAAAACAATGAGTTTAAACGTTATATTTATACGGGGCTGACGGCGGTTGCCGTGATAGCGGTCTGCATCGTATTTTGGTACTGCATCCAATATTGGTCCGAGGTGGCCCGGGTAATACACATGATAATCGGGATTGTGGCTCCGATTATCTACGGCGCGGTGCTGGCCTACCTTACTACGCCGATTTATAACAGAGTGACCAAAGCAGTGAAGCTTAAACTGCTGAAGGTATGGAAGGATGAAAAGCATGTGACGGGGCTTGCCAAGGCGGCCGGAACATTCGTCAGCGTATCTTTAGTGCTGGTCATTGTGGCAGGCCTGTTTCAGATGCTGATACCGCAGATGATAGAGAGTTTGATGGGAATCAGGGATTCTTTCCCGACGTATCTGCAGAACCTTTATGCATGGATACAGCAGGTGCTGGCTGACAACCCGGATATAGAGGCGATGGTGCTAAGCAACCTTCAGAACAGTGTTACGATGGCAGAAAGCTGGCTGGAGAAATCATTTACCAATATCGATATGACCAGGCTGGGAGAATTTCTGACCGGCGTCTCAAGCAGTGTGCTGAGTCTTTTAGTGTTTATTAAAAACTGGCTGATTGGACTGATAGTCATGGTTTATCTTCTGAATATCAAGGACACTCTGTCTGCTCAGGGAAAGAAGATTATATACAGCTGCATGAACCTCAAATGGGCCAACAATGTGATTGAAGAACTGCGTTTTGTCAATCAGATGTTCGGCGGCTTTATTATTGGTAAACTGGTGGATTCCCTGATTATCGGAATCATCTGTTTTATCGGAACCTCGCTGATGAAGATGCCTTTTACCCTGTTAATCAGTGTTATAATCGGCGTTACGAATATCATTCCGTTTTTCGGGCCGTTTATCGGGGCGATCCCGACCGGCTTCCTGGTACTTCTCGTCAGCCCGGTTAAATGTATCTATTTTCTTATTTTTATCCTGCTGCTCCAGCAGTTTGACGGCAATATCCTCGGACCGAAGATACTGGGAGACTCCACGGGGCTTTCTAGTTTCTGGGTGCTGTTTTCCATTCTGCTCTTCGGAGGCCTGTTCGGCTTTGTCGGAATGATTATCGCAGTTCCTGCTTTTGCAGTCATTTACGACCTGATTGCCAGGGCAGTGCATTTCTCTCTTAAGAATAAGAAACTGTCTATGGCGACAGAGGATTATAAGGATTTGGATCATATTGACGAAAAAGACGGCAGATTCATTAAATAGTCATTACGATTAAAACGGACATCCGGACGAAGCTGTCTGATAGGGAAAGGATTTTTATGAGATCGAAGAAAATGGTTTACTGGACCTTTCTGATACCGGCAATTGTGGTAGTTCTGATTATCATTATTGTCAAGCTTGATACGGCAGATAATTATATTTCCCGCGCCATGGCCTCGAAAGCCATGGCGCTCGCGCTGACAGACAAGGAGGTGTGCCAGGCATCCCAGAATGAGAATGGCTCCCGTCTTCCTGCAAAGCTGAAAGAGGAATGGTCGGCCAAATATATCGACTATCTGTTTGAACAGGGGCTGATTGAGGAGGAGACGGTTGTGGATGAGGACTATGCATCCTCCCCCCTGACTTACGGGGAGGCGGCATTTGCTGCCGAACAAGTTTCCAAGGGCCTTTCTCAGGCGCTTAATATCTCAAAAAAGAAATATAATAAACCGATGCCCAAAGAAGAATGGTGGCTCTTTTACCCATCCTTTTTAAAGGCCACGGACACACAGCAGGCGGTACAGGAGGTAAAGCTTCTGCTTTACGGTACGCCGGACAATGTGAAGGAAGCCGCTCCCTGGACTGCGTATACCAGCGAAGGGATAATGGGATTTGAGGGTCTTTCCATGGATTCCTATATTGACCACGAGATCAAGGTACTGATCAGGAACGGCGAGATGATACACCTGTCCGCTGTGGTCTCCGACGAGGTGGTTTACAGGAATGTATGGCTGGCGCCCGGAGAACATAAAAAAATGAATCTCTACATAGGTACGATTATCCGGGAATTTCCATCTGCAAAAGAGGTGGAGGAGGAAGAGGGCGGAGTGCTGGCGGATGTCTCCCTGAGCAAGGGAAAGATTAAAAAGCTGTCCCTGAAAAAAGATACGATCGAGGGAAAGGTTCTTGCAGTCCGGGACGATTCCATTGAGATCGAGGGATACGGAGAGGTGCGGCTGGACAAAGACTTCAAGGTTTATAAGACATACGGAGTCGTGAAAGAGCAGAAGAAAAAAGATATCCTGGTAGGCTACAACCTGGAAAAATTTGTAGTGGCGGATAAAAAGATATGTGCTGCCCTTCTGGTTAAAAGTTTTTCTGCCAAAAATATCAGGGTGTTGGTTATGGACACCGGGTTTTCTTCTATTTTCCATGATAAAATTATATTGAAAGCCGACACGCCTCTGCATCTTGAGTATGGAGATTCATCGGAAGTGATTGAAGCCGGTTCGGAGCTGGTTATCAAAAAGGACGATGAGCGTCTGTTAAAGGGAAGGCTTACGGTGGAGCCCGAGGATCGGCAAAAGGGTATTAAAGTGGCCAGCGTCAGCAGACAGCAGGGTACTCCGGAGTATTTCGGCTGCTTTGAGATTAGCAAGGAGTCGGAAGGGCTCCTGCTCGTCAATGAGGTAGATATAGAAGATTATCTGACCAGGGTAGTTCCAAGTGAGATGCCGTCCTCCTACGAAGTGGAGGCTTTAAAAGCCCAGGCAGTCTGCGCCAGAACCTATGCCTACCGGCAGATTCAGGCTAATGCCTACAGTCAGTACGGAGCCCATGTCGATGACAGTACAAATTATCAGGTGTATAACAATATCGATTCAAATGAGAGAACAAATCTTGCAATTAAAGAGACAGACGGAGAGATGGTTTTCTATGGCGATACACCTGCGGAAACGTATTATTTTTCAACCTCCTGCGGCTATACCACCGACGGCACGATCTGGGGAGCGGACCTTAAGGATGTTCCTTATCTGCAGGGAATTGCCCTGACGGAAGACAAGAAAATGGAGGACATGACAAAGAATGAAGTATTTGTCCCGTTTATCCAGGGGCAGGGGATGAAGAATTACGACTCCGGTTATTCCATGTACCGCTGGTCCACGACAATTACAAATAAGAAGCTTGCCGAGAAGATAGATGATATCGGTACGATTCAGGCGCTTTTTGTAACTGAACGGGGAACAGGAGGCATTGCCAAGACGGTGAAGGTCATTGGAAGCGAAGGGGAAAAAGTCCTGAAGGGACAGACACAGATCCGAAATATGCTGGGTGCCTCCGATCTGGTCTATAAGAAAAATGACGGATCCACGATGACGGACTGGGCTTCCCTGCCAAGCGCCTTTATAGCTGTGGATGAGACGGCCAGGGACGAGGAAAAAGGAACGCGTACCTTTACCATATGGGGCGGAGGTTATGGCCACGGAGTCGGAATGAGCCAGAACGGAGCCCAGCAGATGGCTAAGGAAGGCAAGACGTATAAAGAGATTCTCAACTTCTTTTACAGCGATGTGGATGTGAGGGAACTGACGGAGTGACGGCCAGGCACAATCAGGCAGTGTGGCTGCTAAAACGGCCAGGCAAAGAGGGAGGGGATGCCGCAAAATCATCGTTTTGATGATTTTGCGGCATCCCCTCCCTCTTTGCCCGGCCGTTTTACGGCTGCTTCCATCTGCCCGCTTCGTTCTTAAAGATATTCAGAGGCAGTTCCATGCGCACTGTTTTCATCGGGTTAACGGTCTGACATACGGCAAGATCGCCGCAGAGACTTAATAGGATGGATGTGTCCTCATGGGATAAGCCTGTTTTGGAAGAAATGAATGCCTCCATCCGCGCGGTGGCAAGTTTCCAGGCAGACTCCACGGTTTTTGCAGCCGCAATAATGATAAGACGATCGTCCGCTATGGCAGCGGGCCATGGGAATGGAGCATCTTTCAGGACGGTAACGCGCACCGTTACCATTCCCTCAATTTCCAGTCCGCAGCCACAGACCTCTCCGTCGCCCATGACGGCGTGGAGATCTCCCATGGACAGAAGAGCGCCTGGTACATAAACAGGAAGATATAGGGTGGTTCCCGCCTTAATCTGGGTACAGTCCATATTCCCGCCATGATCCATCGGGGTCATTGTGGAAACCGCACCTTCTTTCGGAGCGGTTCCGATCACTCCGATCATGGGTCTGACCGGGATCTGCACCGCACTGTCAAACTCAGCCATTCCGTCCTTGACGGTGAGCCGACGGAACTGTTCTTCTTTCAGGATCCCATTGTCCCAGCTGCTGCCGGGAAACGTGCCGCAGACGCCGACAGGACCGGTTGTGATATCGAGAATCTCAATTTTCAGAGTATCACCCGGGAGAGCTTCCTCTACGCAGAGAGGGCCGGTCGCCGCATTGGCTTTGGAGGAATCGATCTTTGTGATATCGGCTCCTTCGGGAAGAAGCTGGTTGTAAAAACAGTCATACGTTTCAAAACGGACCGTACTTCCGGAGGGAACGGTTTGCACCGGCTTGTGGCTTCCGGAAAAAGTGAAATGAACGTGTTCTTTGGTAATTGTAACCATGGCAGGTACCCCCTTATTTAAACCGGCTGCTGTAAATGCAGGCCATTATTGTTGTTCCCGGTAAAGATAAAGCGGAAGTCCGTTTTCCATTTTCCGCTCGGCCTCCCCTTTTATCAGCGGTAAAACATAGGAGAGGAACTCAGGGCCGATATCGGTGCCGCCCTTAGTAATCCACTCGGCCGGAAACGTTTTTTCTTTATTACAAATCTCATTGACATCGGCCAGGAAGCACTCCATCAAGTATGGCTCTTCACAGGCGCGTTTAAAGGCGACCATCATACCGTTCACGCCGTCCAGGGCACTTCGGACGCCGAAGGCTCCCGCTTCTTCGGCCTCTTTCATATCCTGCCCGGAGACGATCATACCGGAACAGCGCTGGCTTACATTCAGCTCAACGGAACGTACCTTGACACCAAACTGGTTCCGTATATAATTTTCGAGTATTTCCCCGCAGCCGGTCAGCATCTTGTGGCCGAAGGTGTCAAGCTGGGCCTCATTGGAGTATTCACATATGAAATGCCCGGCTGAATCTGCAATGCCCTCCGATACGCAGACGACAACGGTCTGGCTTTTCTCGAATGCATTTTTGAGATCAGCAGAGAACTGTTCAAATTCAAAAGGCGATTCCGGAAGATAGATGAGAAGCGGATTATCTTCCCCGTGTTTTCTTGCCAGGACACTGGAGGCGGTGAGCCATCCCGCATGACGTCCCATCAGTTCCACGATTGTGACGGATTTCTGCTGGTATACCGAGGCGTCCAGCGTGATTTCGCGGACAGTGGAAGCCACATATTTGGCTGCGCTTCCAAAGCCTGGGGTGTGATCGGTCCCGACCAGGTCATTGTCTATGGTCTTGGGAATTCCGATAAAACGGATATCGCTTCCGATTCCATTCGCGTAACGCGATAATTTACTTACCGTATCCATGGAATCATTGCCGCCTATGTAGAAGAAATAGCCGATATTCAGCTCTTCAAATTTGTTAAAGAGGGTAGGGTAGAACTCGGAGGAAAGAGTTTCGGGAAGCTTAAAGCGGCAGGAGCCGAGAAAAGCAGCCGGAGTCATTTTGAGAAGCTCCAGTTCCTCCTCGCTCAGCCCGGATGAGAGATCCATATATTTACCGGCCAGAAATCCTTCGATCCCATTAATCATGCCGTAAACAGTGCCGATTTGCTCAGGGTGGCATTTCCCTTCTCTGATTACACCGCAGAGGCTGGCATTGATAACGGCGGTGGGACCGCCTGACTGGCCAACGATTATATTCTTTTTCATAATGTACTGTCTCCTTTTTCTCAGGGGTATGATATCTTTATTCTATAATAGTAAGAGGAAGATTTCAACCGGATAATGGAGATTTAACTGAGGCCCGGAGGACGCGTCCGGAACGGACCATGTCGGTGTGGTGAGGGCTGGCTGAGTCTTCCGTCCCCGTGGGAGGGTGGTTGTGGAGGGGGAATTCGGCCGGAATGAATTGCTGCGGGGACCGTTTGCACTCTTTGGAGTGCGCAGCAGTGCTAAAAGCTCGAAAAGACCCTCGCTAAGCCGGCGGACTCCCATGTCCCCTCCGCAATTGATTCCGCCTACTTCCCCGGGTCAGGTTTTCGCAGGGACGGAAGACTCAGGCGAAGGTTTTCGAGACACCGGACATGGTCCGTTCCGGACGCTGATTG
>NZ_KE992931.1 GCF_000466485.1 [Clostridium] symbiosum ATCC 14940
TTCTTGCTTACAAACTTATTATACGAGGAGGGATCAGTTATGGAACTGGATAGAGTAAAAGAAATTTTAGGTATACTTGCTTTGAAAAACTTGTGTGGAGATAAACTTAGAATTATTTTATACATAGCAAGTATAGGTCAGTGCAGATTAGAAGATATTGAAAAAGCGTTAGGCTTACGAAAGTCAACAGTCAGCAGATATTGCAAGCAACTATATCAACAGAAGCTATTAAAGAGGTACAACTACGTTATGACGCTTTCAAGCGGAAAAAGAGTTGTGCCATGTTATTCATTTAATTGGGAGGTAACTGCAAATGAATAAAATATATTATACACCAACAGAAATTTTTATAAACTATATCATGACAGGAGACGAAGTACATGTTAAAAAAAATTTATTGGATTTTTTTAAAACCGAAACTATAATAAAAAATGCGGAGTTTGACGCTGTTGTTGATGACACTATCAAAAAAATGATAGCGAGTGATGGGTCAAAAGTTGATGAATTCGGCTATTTTAATTTTGCCTGTACTCTAGGAACAAGCTTAGTTCAATATTGTCAGAAACAGATTGAGGCACTTGATCTTAAAGTTTCTCTAATAGATTTTTACTTATATAGAGCTATAAGCGATATTAACTTTCCTGTAGCAATAGCGTACTATCTAAATGAGAAAGTAGATTTAACAGACTATGAATGTTTTAGAGAACTAACAAAAAGTGACTTTGATTTAGGTCTCATAGACTATTGGCTTGATACAGAAAAACCATGTATACCCAATCATATTTTGAATTGGGCAACAATGCTATATTTAGACTGTGAGAATCGTCCTAGATATGAATTTTGTTCAATCGATGAATATATAACAAAGTTATCTTTGGACTTGGATAGGCGCTTTGAGGAGTTTTTGAGTGAATTTAACACTAGTGAACATGAAAAAAAAATTTATTTCGACTTAATACAATATGAGTTGGATTTGATTAATTTAAGACTTATTGCGGAGATAGATTTAGGACTGACGGAACGAAAGTATTATGATGAAGATATGACTACTATAGCAAAACTACTATCGCAAGCTCGCTTGGAAGTTGAGTCCAATTATAAAACACCTGCAACATCCAATATTATTTTAAAAAAATAAACGCCTTTACCGGGCGTTTTTAATTTTACTTTTTATTCAGTTGCAAATAATTGCAATCTGCCATGTGGCTGTTAGCCTCTCCAATCATTTCTTTCTGTTAGATAACGCACTAATTTTTGACTAAAAAATTATGTGCGCTCTTATTGTATTTAATAACACTATTTGATACTATTTAGTGTCTCTCTGAAACCCGCATAAACACTAAGCGAATTGGCATTTTGAGGTGAAGAAAGTACGCTGTTAAGGTGAAGAAAGTACGCTGGCGATATATATATGAGATAGATTTTGAGATTGAAGTTTTTTGAAAAAATAATTTAAAAAATGTGGTTCATCTCACATAGTATTTATGAACCATAGTACACCACTTGAACCGTAAATCCTGATTAAAAGAAAAACTCGCCAGACGAATCTGACGAGTTTTTTAACTACTCAATAATAATACTATTAACACGATAGTAATTTGGTCGATATTCTTCTACCTCATCAAAAGTTACAGTTACTGTTGTGCCCTCTTTGAGGTCATATGGCAGATCAGGGTGCGTGTCAGAGCGGTAAATCAATAAAAAACTCTTTTTGTCATCTACAATATTTATCTTTTGTTCCTTGACTTCTGTGCCACTTTCATTTGTCCATGAAGAAAAATCACCAGAATATTGTTTTCCTAAGATTGCAGTAAGTGTATGTGTACTATACGCAAATTTTTGTATGTAAATTCCTGTTCCGTTATTTCCAGCTCCGTATACGTTTACCACACCATAATAATCATCATCAATCTTGTAAAAGTAATTAGGCCAGGTGTTTTCTCTTGGATTTGTTTCTAGGTCTGGCTTTTTCTCTTTTAGGTAAGCAACCACTTGATCTCTATAATCGCTGTAGTAGTTTTCACTTTTTCCAAACCAAAGCGTAGATTTTTGTATACCCTCTTTCTGTTCGCCTGTTTTGCTATCTAGTTGATAACCAGTTGTAGAATAGCTTGATTTAATACCATAATTTTCATTAGGCTTTGGAAAATCATTATCCAGACCAAAAATTTCAAATAAATTCATTTCATATGGGTCGTCAACTGCTATACTTACTCCTGGTTCGTTTAAATCGATTTTATCGGTTTCTGTTTCTTTTTGAGTTTGTTCTTTGGATTTAGCTTCTTTTGAAACCTGATTTTCCATTTTCTCAAAAGCTTGTTCCACTTGTTTTTCGGAAATAGTTTCTAAATCTTTTTCTGTCAGTTGTTGTTTGTCACCGCAACCTCCTAAAGCTATTGCTGTTGCAACTGCTAGTGATAAAAGCGCTAATTTTTTCATCTACGTATTCCTCCGTATTATATTTTTATATAAAATCTGTGAATCAGATTATATATACTAACCTGCATGGCTATCACCAAACTCGATAATATAACCATCATTGTCTTGCATGATTACAAACATTCTTGCACGTTGAAATTCAGTTATTGTATCTGAATGCCAGTTTGCATAGTCGTACAAGCTTAATTTTGTGTCTGGATCATCCAGAAAAAAAACTGTGGCATTTTTACAAACACGAACTACAACGTTAACCGATTCTGTCAAACTTCCATCCTCTGTCACTCCACAAGAAATATTAGCTGTCATTTCGTAATAGCTACCGTAATCTTTTGCGTTACTTGCATACACGATGGTTTTACTGCCAAAATACTGATAAACATCTTTACAGTAATCATTTGATGTAGGTTTAATAATTTTGAACATAATTATGGTTACAGACAGCAAGCATACTCCAAAAATCATTTTTATCTTCATACTTCTATACCCAATCCCACAAACGAAACCACAGTAGAAAAACAATTTTTTCATCTATTATATTAGCTTCAAAATAGTTGGCTTCTCCGAGTAATTGATTTAAACTATGCCCTCCTGAATCGCATGTCAAAAACTCTTGTGCCGTTATTAGAATCTCTAGGCTGTCAGATTTTTCTTTTAAAATAAAATCTGCTTCGTCAACTAACTCTAACTCCAGTTCTGCAAAAATCTTTTTGATTTTGTCCCTACGTTCAGAAAAAAAACATTTTGTATGGGTCTTTTCAAATAACGCAAGTTTTTCCATGAGCCTTTTGAAACCATCATCCATCTTTTTTTCTTCACCTCCATTTATGAGTAGATATATACTCATATTTTACTACTCATTCAAAAATATGGCAATACTTGTTATTATGATTTTAAAGAGGTGAGTTGCATGAGAGATATTGATTATGGACATATTCAGATAAAATTAAAAGATTTTATGGAAAAAGAGGATATAAGTATAAATCGGTTAGCCTGTAGGGCTGAAATGCAACGAACCCAACTGAAAGCTTATATGAATGGCGAGGTGCAAAGAGTTGATTTGGCGGTTATGGCACGTTTGTGCTATGTACTTGAGTGTGATTTAGATGATCTCTTAGAATACGTTAAAGACTAGGTTTACTCGACTAACTACTCGACTACTTCCTCGACTTAATATGCTTGATGATGATAGGTTGCGCAAAACCTCCATTCTACGTTGTTTTTGTTTATTAGGATACTGTTTAGTTCTGTGCTGAATTGGCTGATTCCCGTCAGCAGCTTATTTAGAGTCCTTGATTTTCAAGGACTTTTTCGTTTTTTTCGATGAAATTAGTGATTACATTTGGTTACACTTTGGGTTACACTTTTACATAATATTTTGATTAGCCAATAAATCATTTTTATTTATTACTCCAAAGCATACGTTTTTTTAGTTTGTGCATTGAGCGAAACGGAATATCAATCTTATTACAGATTTTCCTGAGTGTCCTATTGAAAAAGTATATCTTTAATCTCCCATGCTCATTATCATAAAATAAATAATCACTTTTTACCCCATTTTGAAAATTCATGCGCTTGATCATCCCCAAAATCTTTATTGCAGAATTGGAAAGTTCAATGCCATCCATACTACTTTCACTTTTGGGAAAATCTCTTACAGCATACACTGTTTTACCATTCTGATCCTTATATTTAATCTCTGTGCGTTGAATGTATAACCTATCCTGTTCTTGATCAGAATATTTTAATGTACATAGTTCACCAACTCGCAACCCCGTAAGCAGAGCCATTTTCCCCCATACCTTCACATCTTCAATAGATAAACTAGGTACAATATAATTAATGATTTCAACGATCTTGGATCATCACTATTGATTATTTTATAATACGTATTTGTACGCGACATTACCAACTCAGATTGAATAGGATATATTTTGATGGTATACTTAAAAAATATATGCAGGAAGAATATGGCAAAGGAGATCAGTGTTCTCATAGAGCAAATACCACATAAAAGGATTTTCTTATTCGAAGGGGCGTGACTAATGTTAAAAAACAAATTAAATAGATATCAAAAATTAGCCAAGGTAATGGCAGTTTTTCTTTTAATATTGTTGGCTGGATACTATATAATTTCAGCCTCCTACACAAACAGTATTATTGGGGGACTTGAAAATATCAAGGAGCATCCTTTCCCAGTTGCTATCGCAGCGGGCAAAATGGAAACTAATTCTCGCGAACTTCGCTTAACGGTAGAGCGGTTGTGTACGGACAGAACCATTGATACATTAGACGAAGTGAAGAGGGGATTAGCAGAAAACCAAGGATCTAGCAATCAGGCATTGGAAACAATAGTTTCGCTGTATCTGACAGATCCTCCAGCCGCTGTAAAGCTCAAAGAGCAGTATAATGATATGTTGGAACAGCAGGAGTATTTAATAGAACTGTGCGAGCAGGATGGGGTTTCAGATGAAACGGTCATGCTATATGTGAAGGAAAACATTATACCTCTGCTCGATGAGATTGACACCGCTTTGGAAATACTTATTCATAATGCAATATTGATGTTCGACACCTTATACCTTCAATCGCTTTCTTATAAGCGGATTATGTTTATTTTGACTACTGTATTAATCAGTGTGATAGTTGTTACGCTGCTTTTATATCGGTATGTCTTATCCAAACGGGAGGTAGAGGCCGAATACTGTTAGTGGAGGATAATACCCTGAATGCGGAGATAGCTCAAACTCTGTTGACCGATTACGGAGTACATGTAGATGTAGCGAGTGATGGTAACGAAGCACTGGAATTCTTTCGGGCAGATACCAATAAATATGATATTATATTTATGGATGTGCAAATGCCTGTTATGGATGGCTATCATGCGACAGCTGCGATACGTGATTTGGAATCGAAGAATTCTAAGCATAGCCACACAGTAATTATTGGTATGTCGGCCAACGCGTTTAAAGAGACGTAGATAAGGCTTTAGCATGTGGTATGGATGACTACATTACCAAGCCCATCGATATTAAAAACTTCAAAATTTATTGAGGAAGTTTTGCGAACCATAATTGCAGAGCAGTACGTAAATTGAAGAAGGGTTATCATGATACAATTGTCGAATCGATAAAAAGCAATTTTTATCTATGATGGAGGTGAAATATATGCGAATTTGGAAAGCGATATTTTCTATTTCAACGCTTATTTTTGGTGCTATTGGCCTGATGAAATTGTTACCTTATGATATTTCCATGCCTTTTATGTTTTTCTTTATGGGGTTGACACTATTGACACATGCAAAAGAATGTTATGATAAAGGCTCTAAACGCGATGCAGTTATCTTTATAGGAGTTGTTATTTTTGTTTATGTAATTACTGCATATAATTTGATTTCTAAAACGTTTTAATTCCGCACATACATTCGAATTTATATGGAGGGTATTGCCGCCATACGGAAACATTACATAAACGCATGGGAGATAGCTCCGTGACCGCGCCCTAGCAAGACGCGGTCACTTTTGTGTTACTAATTCTATTAGCCATTTGTACCAAATTTTATAGGCTCAACCGTCTAACGGTTTCTGTTTATTCTGCTACATCTTGCAAATCAGCAACTTTAGACTTGTCTTCCAAGTACTTCACAAGATCATCTGGCAGTGTCAGAGTTTCCTCTAGAGCAGGAAATAAGACTTGAACTTCCCGGGGAGTATCCAGAGAAGCATAAAGCTCTACACCTTATCTAATAACAAGCATAATTTTTCTAAAGATTTCTCAGCCTTTAATCGACCTTATTCTGTTTCTAATTCAGAAATGGCTTATTGCATATCCTGAATGCCTTTAAATACGGATTGACAAATGGTCCCACAAAAGGATTTAACAACAAGATAAAGGTATTAAAACG
>NZ_KE992932.1 GCF_000466485.1 [Clostridium] symbiosum ATCC 14940
TTCAGCACACCCCAACATTCAGTATAGAACCTTTCTTGTTGTGAAAAAGTAAAAGCACTTTAACAGCAACCTGGTTTGTGATATAATTCCGCTAAGCGGGTATTGTTTCTCAAATCTGCTGAGGAGGGGAAAATATAATGAAAATAAAGATAACAGCCGCCGCTCTGGCTGCCTGCCTGTTCATGGCCGGCTGCTCAGGAGCGGCATCAGTGAATACGTCAAAGAACAGCGAGCCGGTAGATATCACGATCTGGCATTACTATAATGGTTCTCAGAAAGCGGCCTTTGATGACTTGGTAAATGAGTTTAATGACACGGTAGGAAAAGAAAAAGGTATCTATGTTGAGGGACATAGCAAAGGAAATGTCTCAGAGCTGGAAAATGCCGTCCTTTCATCGAGCAGGAAAGAGGTGGGAAGCGAGGAGATGCCGGATATTTTTTCTTCCTATGCGGACACGGCCTTCGAATTGGAGAAAGAGGGCCTTTTAGCAGATCTGGCCCCCTATTTTACGGAAGAGGAGCAGAACAGCTACATGGATTCCTACATAGAGGAAGGAAAAATCGGACTGAACGGTGAGCTTGAGATATTCCCGGTTGCTAAGTCAACGGAAATCATGATGATGAATAAGACCGTATGGGACGAGTTTTCGGCCGCCGCAGGCGTGAGCCTTGAGGATTTAAAGACGAAAGAAGGAGTGGTCCGGGTAGCGGAACGCTATTATAACTGGACAGACGGCAAGACACCGGATATCCCATACGATGGAAAAGCGTTCTATGGAAGAGATGCTGTGGCCAATCTTTTTATTATCGGTTCCATGCAGCTTGGCGTAGAGCTGTTTCATGTCGAAAACCAGCAGGTAACGCTGCAGATTGATAAAGATGTCTTCAAAAGGATTTGGGACTGTTATTATGTCCCATATGTGAAAGGATATTTTGGGGCCTATGGAAAATTCCGCTCCGATGATGTCAAAATCGGAGAACTGATTGCCTATACCGGTTCCACTACCTCGGCCGGTTATTTTCCCGATCAGGTAGAACAGGGCGATACCATAACCCCGATAGAATGCATTGTGCTTCCGGTTCCTTCCTTTGAAGGCGGAGCTCCTTATATCGTTCAGCAGGGAGCCGGAATGGTGGTTACAAATGGCCCGGACGATAAGGTGCGTGCGGCCTGTGAATTTCTTAAATGGTTTACCGATTCTGAAATAAATACGGAATTCAGCTGCTCGTCCGGATATCTTCCTGTTAAGAAGGAGGCCAATGCGATAGACGTCCTTGAAAAGGTGATGGAAGAAAATCAGGTTGACATGCCGCAAAAGGAATATGATACGCTGACAGAGGCTTATAAACTGGTTAAGAATAACCAGCTGTATACCAATAAGGCTTTTGACGGCGGAAGTGACGCAAGAAAGGTTTTGGAATACAATTTATCGGACAAGGCCGCTGCAGACAGGCAGCAGGTGGAGGTGCTTCTGGCAGAGGGCAGCAGCCTGGAGGAAGCGGTGGAAGACTATATTTCACAGGAATCATTTGACTCCTGGTTTGCTTCGATAAAGGAAGAGCTTGAGTCCTGTGTGGAAGTCAGCGGGGCAGGGAAGACGCAGTAAGCCGGAATACAGGCAAGGAGTTAAAGATGCGCAAAAAGAAGACAATTCTCAGGATGTTTTTGATACCGCTTTCAGTGGTAATGCTTCTTCAGGCGGCAGTGGCCTTCGGGGCCGTACACATCGGAGGGACGGTAAAGCATTTAGATGAATATTCTGTGGGGATTATGGAGCAGATTGTAAAAAACAGAAATCTGATCCTTTCAAATAACATGACGCACCAATGGACGGATATATCCGGCGAATATGGAATAGCGAACTCCTGCTTTGAAGAGATTTTAGAGGAAAGAAATCTGACGCTCCGTGAGTTTATGGAAGACGAAGAGGCAAAAAATGAGCTGTTAAAACAACTGCTGCTCCCAGGGCTGGATATTTTAAGAAGAAACGGAGTGAACGGGGTTTATTTCGTGCTGGCAGACGGCCTGAAGGAACCGCAGAAAGAGAAGGGAAATGAGGTCTATAAATGCAGCGGTATCTACTTTCGTGATTCGGACCCTTACGTAAATCCAAAGGATTATTCCGATCTCCTTATGGAGCGGGGGAATTATGAGTTTTCACATGAGCTTGGGATTCCCTTTGACACCTCTTGGACTTCCCGGTTTAATTTTCAGCGGGACGGGCTGCTGGAAGCCGATAATTTCTTCTATAAGCCTTATAACGCCGCGGTGGCCAATCCAAAAGCCAAGGAAGAGAATCTGGCTTATTGGGGCAGTACCTTTTATCTGGAAAATAATAAGCAAAAGGATTCATACAGCATGATTAGCTATTCGATACCGTTGATCAGTGAGGGCAGGGTATATGGTGTCATGGGGATTGAAATATCCACATCGGTCATAAGCGGCCTTCTTCCTGTCCAGGAACTGAATGCAGGGGACCACAGCGGATATTTGATGGCGCAATTCGACGATGACGGCAATTTGATTCCGTTCTTTCTCAGCGGTCTGATACTCAAGAGAAACATGACGGCATCTCAGCCTCTGAAATTGCAGGAAACAGAATATGCAGGACTGTATCAGATAGATATGCAGGAGAAGGGGGCAGATTATTACGCCCAGGTGATACCGTTTTCCATATATAATCCCAATACCCCGTTTATAAATAATGGCTGGGTTTTGATGGGAGTTCAGTCGGGCGACAGCCTATTTGGTATGGGCAGCAGGGTCACGCGCAATATTGCCCTGGCGGTGCTGATTTCTCTGGCGGTCGGTATTACTTCTATCTGCCTGCTGATGCATTACCTGACACGTCCTATTACGCAGCTTGCGGCTTGGATCCGCGATAACAAGGAGGACGGTCCGGGGGACTATGGGAAAACAGAAATTGCCGAAATCCGGGCATTATACGATGCTGTTTCAGACTTGACGGAAAAACAGAAGACAGCGGAGGCGAAGGCGGAGGAAGAAAAAGAGCGGTACCTGCTGGCGCTGCAGAGCAGCACGGATATTATTTATACGTATAATGTGGAAGATAACTCGGTAGATATTTATAATCTGCTTGCCGATGGAAAAAAGAGCGGCCTTGGCACCCATATCAGCAATCTGACGGAAAGCATTCAGCAGAGTAAGATACTCTATGACGGAGATCGCCAGATGATGAAGAAAATGTTCCTGAGGCTGGATGAGAAATTTGAGCTGGATTTCAGGGCCTTAACAGAGAAGAATGGCTGGCAGTGGATGGAAATCTCCGGAAAGACGATTTGTGATGTTTCCGGCAGGAAAAGCAAAGTAATAGGAAGCATACGGAACATACAGGAACAAAAAGAAAAGGAGCAGATGGAGAGTAAAGCGGCCCGCGTTGATCCGGTGACAGGCCTGTACAGGGAAAAAGTAGGGCAGGAGATTATCAAAGCGGAGGCGCAGCTCGGACGGACCGGTTTTATGCTTCTTATGGATCTTGATAAGTTTCAGGAGATGAACGATGGCTACGGTATAGAATTTGGTGATTCAATCCTGGAAGAGATAGGCATTTTCATACTGAAATTAAAGTCAGAGCTTGAGAAGTCAGGAAAGCGTATAATTGCCGTGAGGGCAGGGGGCGATGAAATCCTGATGTGGCTGCGCGGTTTTGAAAAACAGGAGATACTGGGCATATTTAACAGATTGAACCATATGCTGTCACGCCTGTGCGATCGGGGTGAGTTAGATATCTCGGTAACAGCGGCGGCCGCGTTCCTGGACGGGAAGCAGGAGGACTACGCGAGGATGATAGAGAGGCTGCGTACCGCTCTCGGCTATGGAAAAAGACGCAGAAAGTCCCAGTTAACCTTCTGCGAGGATGTGCCTGAGTCTGAATGTATCGAAAAACGGGATTATAATGAGATTGCAAGTAATGGAAATGTCCGCGCTCTGAATATGGTAACCAGAGTGTTTAATCTTTTTGACAGAGGCGGGCAGGTGGGACCGATTATTTCGGTTTTGTTTGCAAAGCTTGGGGGTACATACAGGGTTTCGGATATTCTGATGGCAGACATCAGGTGGGATTTCAATGCTTCCGGAATATATAAGCAATGGCATCAGCAGGAGGACGCTGAAGAGGACACGGCGGTTTACCATTTTAAGGCCGGAGCTATGGAACGGTGTTCCGGGCATTTTGTCTCCGGATATGTGAAATTCGAAGAAAATACCGTATTTACAACGGAGGAACGCCGTATTCTTCATATTCCGCTTAAGGCGCCGGGCCTTTGTATTCCAATGTATGACGGTGGCAAGCTGATGGGAGCGGTCAGCTTTATCCGCAAGGCGGAACACAGTGACTGGAGCGTGGAAGAATGCTCGGAGCTCCAGGAAGTTGTGAAGATTATCGAGACAAATATTAACAGGGAGAGATATGATCTGGCCAGCCGTGCCAAGAGCGATTTCCTGTCCAGGATGTCCCATGAGATCAGGACTCCGATGAATGCAATTATCGGTATGACGGCCATTGCAATGGATCGCGCAAAGCAGGAGGAAGGAGTGAAGGAATGTCTTATTAAGATTGACCAGTCCTCCCAGTATCTGCTCAGCCTGATTAACGATATACTGGATATGTCCAAGATTGAGAGCGGCAAGATGAAACTGGCCTGCAATAACGGCAGCATCTTGAAAATGGCTGAAGAGATAGACGATCTGATGGAAAGCCAGATGCGGCAGAAGAACATCACCTGCATCCGCGATATACAGGTGGAGAATCCGTGGGTTTATGCCGATTTGATGCGTTTGAAGCAGGTAATAATCAATCTGTTCAGCAATGCGGTTAAGTTTACAAATGAAGGAGGACAGATTCGGTTCTCCGTATATGAACAAAAGATGGAAAGACGTCAGCCGGAGGATAGAAATGAAGTAGAATTTTTCTTTGCTGTAGAAGATAATGGGATTGGCATCAGTCCGCAGAACCGGGAACGGATTTTCAACGCATTTGAACAGGCGGAGGATGATACGGCTGCTGCATACGGCGGCACCGGTCTGGGGCTGTCTATCAGCAGCCGGCTTGTCCGGATGATGGGCGGTGAGATTGGGCTTGAGAGCCGGGAAGGAGAGGGGAGCCGATTCAGCTTCACGCTCCGCTTTATCCGGGCGGAAGAGCCGGGGACAAGTGTACTTCCGGGACAGAATACGGGGGAATATGATTTTACCGGCAGGCGGATTCTTCTGGTGGAGGATAATGTACTCAATACGGAGATTGCCAAAACACTCCTTGAAATGCATGGCTTTATTGTCGATACGGCAGGGAACGGTAAGGAGGGCGTTGATAAATTTGCCGAGGCTTCGGAAGGAACTTACTGCGTGATTCTGATGGATATCAGGATGCCGGTCATGGACGGTCTGGAGGCGGCGAAGACAATCCGCCGGATGGCCCGAAGGGATGCGCAGAGTGTTCCGATTATCGCAATGACGGCCAATGCATTTGACGAGGATACGAAGAAATCCATCGAGAGCGGCATGAACGGCCATCTGGCCAAGCCGGTGGATATCCAAGAGCTGCTGAGGGCGATACAGGAAGTGCTTTAAATTCGGCCCGCTTTTTAGCGGGCCGGTAACGGGTTATCACATTGCGTCTGATGTTCAATAATTTTGTAGATTCTGTGCAAGGGAAGGCAAAAAAACGCAATAGTTAAAAAAATTAAAAAAATTTGAAAAAAGTGGTTGCCAGGTTCCAAACTTTGTGGTATACTAATTTTCGTTGGTGAGGCAAACAAAATCACCGAATGCGGGAGTGCTGGAATTGGCAGACAGGCAAGACTAAGGATCTTGTGGGTGTATGCTCGTGTGGGTTCAAGTCCCATCTCCCGCATGATGCAGAAGTGGCGGAATTGGCAGACGCGCACGGTTCAGGTCCGTGTGGTAGCAATACCGTGAGGGTTCAAGTCCCTTCTTCTGCACGATAACAGAAGGCAGCTTTTCGATAAGAAAGGCTGCTTTTTTTCTGTCTAAATAAAAATAATCCTTTTAATTCGCTCTATGAAGCGGAAAAACAAAAAATATTTCAGGTTAGCAAAAGTAAATCTTCCGGTAAAACCCGCAGCCAGGACGGTACAGGCGGCTGGGAAGATGAGCCGGAATCCTTTTTGACGGTCCAGCAGAGATTGTTCTCAAGGCAGAATTCCCAGTCGAAGGGGAGAGAAGACACCAAAGGAGCGTTTACCGGTATCAGATTGGCGCCGGGCCGTTCCTTCCAGACTGCCGCAGCTTCCTCACTTACAGGAACCAGGCAGTGCGGCCGTATGGCGACGGCCTTTGTCTGCTCCGTGGTTTTTTCTGCGGTTGTCAGCGTCAGGTTCCAGTCGAGTGCCAGAATCCGGTTATCTCCAAGTCTGCGCACAGGAGATATATTTCTGCAGCCGGTCAGCCGCGCCGCCTGGTATTTGCCCGGATTATCAAAGACATCTTTCGTAGCTCCGCTGCAGAGGACCTGTCCCTGATCCATGATGATCAGGCTGTCGCAGAGCTGGTATGCCTCATCCTTATCATGCGTAACCAGTATGGAAAGACCGTGATAATCGCGCAGCACATGAAGCAGCTCAAGACGCAGCACCTCTTTCAGAGCGGCATCCATGGCCGAAAAAGGTTCATCCAGCAGCAGAAGATCCGGGGAACTGGCCAGTATGCGGGCCAGTGCGGCCCTTTGCTGCTGTCCTCCCGACAATTTGCCGGGATAATAATTTTCCAGGCCGGACAGCCGGAACCGGTGAATGCAGGCAGAGATTATTTTGTCCCGTTCCCTGTTTTTGGGACTGATTCCGGAGCCGACGTTTTCCGCCACCGTCATATTGGGAAACAGGGCATAGCTTTGAAACAGATAGCCTGTTTTACGAAGCTGCGGCTTGCGGTTGATCCGTTCCGCGGACGAATAGAAGGTTTTGTCCCCGAGGAGGATCCGCCCGCAGTCGGGCGTAACAAGACCGGCAATGGATTTTAACCCCATGCTTTTTCCGCAGCCGGAGGGGCCGAGGATACCCAGGCAGCCGCCTGTATGCTCTAGCTTCAGTTCCAGCGTATAATCGTGCAGTTTTTTCTTTATGTCAACAGTCAGCGTCATGTGATTTTCTCCTGTGTTTAATTTCTCCATTTTGTATTCCCGGCCCGGTTCATCAGCAAAAGTGAGGCAAATGCAAATACCATCAGAATCCCGGCATAAACGAGTGCGGTATCCATACGGCCGGATGCTGTTTCGGAGTAGACGGCCAGAGGGAGGGTTCTGGTACGTCCTGCGATATTACCTGCCAGCATAGCTGTGGCTCCAAATTCGCCGAGTCCTCTGGTGAAAGCCAGGACACTGCCGGAGAGCAGCCCGGGAATGGAGTTCGGCAGCAGGATGCGCAGAAAGATTTTTGTCTCCCCCATGCCAAGAGTTCTGGCCGCATCCAGCAGATGCGGATCGACCTGTTCAAAAGCGCCGCGGGCAGAGCGGTACATCATGGGGAAGGAGACAAAGGCCGAGGCAATCACCGTGGAGGCAAAGGAAAAGGCAATTTTCACGCCGAATACATCGAGAAAAAATCGCCCCAGCGGACGGTTCACGCCAAAGAGACAGAGCAATAAAAGGCCTGCCACTGTAGGGGGCAGAACTAACGGTAATGTCAGAAGACTGTCCATTACGATTTTCAGCCGCTGTCTTTGAATATTCATAACCTGCCAGGCGAGCAGGGTTCCGGCGGGAAAGACAATGAGCAGCGCGCAGACTGCCGTTTTCAGCGAAATAATTACAGGTGAGAAATCCATACAGCCTCCTATTGAAAACGTTTACGGAGTGATACTTATGTTCGGTTATTCCGACAGCGGGGAGAAACCATAGGAAGAAAAGGCATCCTTTGCTTCACTGCTTTTCAGATATGCCAGAAAAAGTTCTGCACCGTCCCGGCTGCCGGAGCCGGAGAGAATTGCGGCGGGGTACAGGACACGCTCCGATAAGCTTCCTTCCGGAGCCGGGGCGATTACTTTTACCCGCTGTGTGGTTGCAGCATCGGTGGCATAAACGATTCCCGCGTCGGCACTTCCTTCGGCTACCCAGTTAAGAACTTCCGTGACATTTGTGCCAAGACTCAGTTTGGTGTTCAGGGAATCCCAAAGTCCTGTCTGGGTAAGCGCTTCTTTCGCATACTGTCCGGCCGGAACGCTGTCCGGATCTCCGATGGCAATGACAGCAGCTTTTTCAATATCGGTAAAGGAGCCGTAGCTGTCCTCAGAACCCTCCGGTACGATCAATACAATTTGATTTTCCAGGAGCATTGTGACGGAAGCCGAATCCAACAGCCCCTTCTCGTTCAGAGCAGCCATCTGTTTCGTGGCGGCGGACAGGAACAGATCGGCCTCAAGACCCTCCTCAATCTGTTTCTGGAGCTTTCCGGAGCTGTCATAGGTTCCGGTTACGGTAAAGACAGGGTGTGATTTGGTAAAGCCGGGAATCAGGACTTCTTCCATAACCGGCTTCAGGCTGGCGGCAGCAGCGATGAAAATTTCCCCGCCCTGTTCATCTCCGCCCGGTACCGGGCTGTCAGCCGTTTTTGCCTGTCCTGTGCTGCATGCGGTCAGGGCCAGCAATGAGAGCATTGCCGCGGAAAGGACGGCCTTCCTGATTCCTTTACAGATTCTGAGTTCTGTTGATAAATTCTTTTCTCCTATCTTGCGCATTCTGTTGCACCTCCTCTTAAAATTTCAAGCCCGTGGGGCAGCTCGTTCAATATAAAACCAATACTTTCCCGGACCGCCTTCGGACTGCCGGGCAGATTGATGATCAATGTTTTTCCTCTGATTACAGCGACGCCGCGGCTTAACATGGCACGCTTTGTCACCTGCATGGAGAGGCTGCGGATCGCTTCTGCGATTCCGGGAGCATTACGCTGTGCCACAGCCATGGTTGCTTCAGGCGTTGTGTCTCGCGGGGAGAAACCTGTGCCACCCAGAGTCAGAATCAGACTGGCCTGGCGGCTATCGCTAAGACGTATCAGATGATGCTTCAGCTCTTTGGGCTCGTCCGGAATCAGAAAAGCCTCGATGACCCGGTATCCGGCATCCGACAGCAGAGATACTGCAGCTGGGCCGCTTTCGTCAACCCGCAGACCGTCCGCACCCTTATCGCTCAGGGTGATGACCGCTGCGGTGAAGGGCCGTTTCGGTGAGGGGGGAAATGCGAGAATTTCATCACCGGGAGTCAGGCGTCCGCTTTTGAGTACCCGTGCGAATACGCCCCGGACCGGCATAATGCATTCGCCGACTCTGTGATAGATAGAGCAATGGCGGTGGCATTCCTTGCCAAGCTGCGTGATTTCCAGGATAACGTTTCCTGCTTTAAGGGTGGAACCTACCTCCAAAGCGGAAAAATCCACACCGTCCACCAGCAGGTTTTCACCAAAATCCCCGTCCGTGACACCGCCGCCCTTTTCATTAAATTCCCGGACGCGTTCAGCAGGCAGGAGGCTCACCTGACGGTGCCATTTTCCGGCATGGGCGTCGTTGCTGATCCCGTAGTCTTCCAGAAAATCCCCGCAGGGCACGGGATGCTTATTGGTGCCTTTCTTTTCGCTGATACAGATTGCTTTTATAACTCCCATCAATTATCCTCCTATTTTTGACATGCTTTTATGCTCCGCTCCGCTTTGTTTTCCGCCAAAACAGTGACAGGGCGGTTTTTGGCTTACCGTGCGTAGAATAGCTTTCTGCAGGGCGTCTTTATATCCGGCTTGCCTGAAATGCGGTTTGATGCAAATGTTGCTTTCAAATCCCAGACATCCTTTCAGAAAACCGTCGGCGGTCAGACGGATACGGTTGCAGCTTTTGCAAAAGCTGCCGTGTACGGCGCTGATAAAACCGATGCAGCCGGTAAAACCCGGGATGCGGTAGTAGACGGCAGGACCGAATCCGCGTTCACTTTCCTCCGGCTTAATGTCAGGATACCGGGAGGACAGAAGTTTCAGTATATCCAGGTGATTCAGGGCAGGCATGGGGGTGCTTCCAAACGGCATGGCCTCAATAAAACGGACATCGGCTGGGAAACTGCGGGCCATCTCAGCGAGAGCAAGATAATCGGTGACGGGTACAAGCCCATCCATGATTACACAGTTAATTTTCATGGGGATTCCCAGCCCGGCGGTACTGCGGATGGAATCTAACAGTTGCGGAAGACGGTCTGAACCGGTGAGGGCCGCGTAGCATGCCCTGTCAGGCGTATCCATGCTGATATTAATTCCGTCAATTCCGGCTTCCTTCAGCCGTCCGAGATGTTCGCTGAGAAGGAGACCGTTTGTCGTGAGAGTAACCGTCTCGATGCCGGGTGTTTTTTTTAGCTTTTCCACGACGGAGCAGCAGTCCGTTCTTAGAAGTGGTTCTCCGCCGGTGATTTTGATATGCCGGATGCCGAGAATCGCGGCCTCACGGCAGAACGCAAGGATTTCCTCAGACGTCAGCAGTGCTTTCCTGCTCAGAAACGGGGAATTTTCCGGACGGCAGTAGGCACAGTTTAAATTGCAGCGGTCTGTGACGGAGACGCGCAGATAATCAATAATTCTACCGTAGGGATCTTTCAAACACACCGCTTTTTCCTCCTGATTTGCGGAGAAGGCAAATCTCTCCGATTGTCATTGTCTTGTCCACAGCCTTGCACATATCGTAAATTGTCAGGAGAGCGGCGGATACGCCGGTCAGCGCTTCCATCTCCACACCTGTTTTGCCGGTGGTCCGTACGGTGCAGACCGCTTTGATTTCGCAGTCTGCCTCATGGATGGAAAATCTGATTTCCGCATAAGTCAGATTCATGAGATGACAGAGAGGAATGATGTTTGAGGTCTGTTTAAGCGCCATGATTCCGGCAATTCTGGCAACGCCCAGTACATCTCCCTTTTTTATCCGGCCGGTACTGACCCGTTCCAGACACTCGCGCGTCATAGAGATCCTTCCGCCTGCCGATGCTTCACGTACGGTATCTTCTTTTCCGCCGACATCAACCATGACAGCTTCTCCGTTTTCGTTAAAATGGGTGAATTCCAATGCTACACCCCCTTGCCGAAGCCGCAGTTTGGAAAGGTACAGACCGGACAGGAGAGGCATAATCCGCCTTCGCCAAGGGAAGCGAGATCCTCTGGCGTAACGGGGTCCTCCGCCATCAGGCGGGGAAGGACAAGATCGAAGATCGTGCGTTCTGCATACATGACACAGCCTGGAAGGCCGACGATGGGGACGGTGCGTCCTCCGTATTCGCAGTAGGCGAGAAGGAACATGGCTCCGGGCAATACCGGTGCGCCATAGGAGACGATATGCGCCCCGGTGTTTTTAATGGCCAGCGGAGTCTGATCATCGGGATCGACGCTCATCCCGCCGGTGCAGCAGACGAGTTCGGCCCCGTTTTCAATTAATTCAATAATTGCTTTCGTGATTCTTTCCGGCTCATCGGGCAGAGTGATATGACCGGTTACTTCCGCGTTATAATCTTTGAGCTTCTGTATAATAACAGGAGTAAAGGTATCGGCGATGCGTCCCCTGTACACTTCGTTTCCGGTAGTGACAATGCCGGCTTTTTTCAGCGTAAAGGGGAGGAGGGAGAAAATGGGTTCTCCTCCGGCGGCCTCCTTTGCCTTATCCATGGAATCCATGGGGATGACAAGGGGAATGATTCTGGTTCCCAGCAGCTTGTCACCGGCCCTTACGGCAGTGTCACCATGGCGGGAGGCAATCATCATCTGTCCGAGGGAATTGATGGCTTTCAGCTTGTCACGGCGGATTTTAAATAAACCGCTGCACTCGGCAGTCAGCTCGATTTTTCCCTCTTTCACTCGGGAACGTTTCATATTGTCATTTAAGCAAATACTGCAAAGTATCTCGGCAGCTTCGTTTTCATGGAGCATGGTTTCGTCATTATCCCATATGTACAGCTGTTCTTTTCCAACGCTTAACAGCACCGGAATATCCTCCTCAGCAACAATGTGGCCTTTGCGGAATACGGCATCCTTTGTTACGCCTTTAATAATCTGTGTGATATCGTGGCAGAGTACGGAGCCGACGGCATCCTCTGTCTTTATCAATCTCATCTGTTTTCCTCCTGTTTCTTCTTCTCCTGAGTAATATTTGTCTGATTCAGTCCGCTGCGGACTGCTATCAGCTCGGCGGCAATACTGACAGCGATTTCAGCGGGAGTGGAGGCACCGATATTTAACCCGATGGGAGCGTGAACGCGTTCCAGCTCCTCGGTACGGAATCCCATATTTAACAGCTTTTGAGTTAAAACGGATTTCTTTTTGCGGCTCCCCATAACACCGATATAGAGAGAGGGGGAGCGCATGGCACAGGCCTGGGCCTGAAGATCAAATATATGTCCTCTCGTCATGATGACGAAGTAATTCCCGGCGGCAGGATACAGGCTTTCCTCCAGATGGTCAAAGGAGACAACGGCGGTGCCGAAGGCATCCGGGAAGTCCTCTTTTCTTAGAAATTCCTCTCTGTCATCATAAACGGCGCAGGAAAATCCGACCCTCGAGAGCAGAGGAACCAGCTCCCTCGCCACATGTCCGCCGCCGAAAATGTGAACCAGGCTGTCGGACGCAATCGGTTCCAGATAATATTCCCTGCCGTCCGATACGGTGGTGCCTGGCTTTCCCCGGCGGCAGGCGTCCGTGACAGACGCGGGAACCTTCGGCGGAAGAGGAATATCAGGGCCGAAAATCCCCATAAATTCCCGGCCGGCGCCGCGGCCGCGAGAAACAGAGCGGTCCGTGCCGGCAGAATGAGCAGAGGAAGCGGAAGTTTCCGGAAGTTCGAGTACCAGCCATAGATTTCCGGGTGCCTTTAGCAGGGGCAGGGCGGTACGGCAGAGGGATTTTACATCTTCCCGCTCAGGACCGATATAGTGGAATGCCAACTTAACCCTTCCTCCGCAGACCATACCGATCCCGGAGGAGGGCTCAGACAAATCATATTCCCGGCGTGCGGAAGTCTGTTTTAAGAGTAGACGTGCCGCTTCGTTCTGGGCTTCATATTCAATCGGGCCGCCGCCCACCGTACCTGTGATCCGTCCGTTCCGGCCGACCAGCATTCTGGCACCGGCTCCCCTGGGTGCGGATCCCAGGCTGTCGGTAACGGTGACTGCCATTACGCTGTTCATATTTTCCAGCTCTTTCAGAAGCGCTGTCAGGTAAAGCGTTATTTCATTCATTGCAGATCCTTCCCAAAATATTTATCAAAGCAGGCTTTCGCATAAGCCGTTACTTCCTCATCATACGCAGTAAAACGTTCCAGAAAAGCCTCACCTTCCCCTGTCAGGGTGGTGGCCCCGCCGTCGCTTCCGCCGGGCCGTCTGTGTATGGCGGTAATGCCGGCCTGAAGCTCCAAATCGTTCAGGATATTCCATCCTTTACTGTAGGACAGGCCCATCAGTCCGCAGGCCTTTTTGACGGAGCCGGTCTGCCGGATTAACCGCAGAAGCATGGCTGCGGTGCGGTCAAAGAAGGGCAATTCCCGTTCCAGAGACAGACTCACCAGCGGAAGAAAGGGCTGTTTTCTGTGGCGTTCCAGAAGCTCGGCACAGTCAGTGGAAAGCTCTGCATCAAACAGGACACCTTCGTCGGGAACTTCCACCAGAGTGCGCTGATACGGAGAGAGGCGGAGGGCTTCACGCAGACCGCCGTTCCCCTCGTATCCAAGCAGAAACGGCTGGATATTTGCACCAAGTAAGAGAGGATGTCCTCTTTTTTTGTTGATCTGAGGCACGGCAGATTCCGCTCCGCTTTCCAGCAGAAGCAGCACGGTGGACACGGTAAAAAGCGGTATGTCGGCCGGGGTAAACAGCACAGGGCAGTTCGACGCGGCCAGATAGGTCAGACCGATGCGCACGGAGGCCATCATATCGGAATTTTCCCAGTCCTCATTACGGAGACAGATGGCGCCGCTGCGGGCAAGATGGCGCTCCAGTTCTCTGGCTTGATATCCGGTTACAACGACAATATCCCCGGCGCCGGCCTGCCGGAATGTATGAATAACTCTCCGTATGACAGACAGTGAGCCGAGGGGATCGGATACCTGGAAACTGTCTCTCCGGTGCGGCTTACCGGCCGCTGCAATCAGCGCGTGAAATGTCGGAATACTCATCGTTTTACCTCCTCAAAAGTTTTTTGATTCGTTCATAATCCTCCGTTGTATCGGCATCCGTGAGGATGCCAGGGTCGGAGACCGCAAGCATCAAAGGCTTTATGGATAGCCCATTCAGCGCCCCGCGCAGCCCGTCTGTCCCGTCATGCTCAAGCAGCGCAAAAAGCATGGATGAGGAGACGCAAACAGGATGGCCTTTCCGTCCGCTGCAGACAGGAATAACGATATCTGCCTCCTGCCGCGCCATGCAGGCGATAGTCTCGGAAGAGACGAGCGGTATATCTGCCGGACAGAGAAAAATCTTATCCGGGAGCGGCGCTGCCTCCTCCTTTTGGAGATAGAGAAGGCCCAGACGCAGCGAGTCAAACATCTGTGATGTCCGATAGGCGGAGTTATGGACCAGACGGACGGGCAGCCCGCCCAGATGAGAGGCAAGTGTTTCAGCCATGTAGCCGGTGACGACTGTAACGGGAAGGGAACCGGCTCCGACAAACGCGAGAACCAGGGAACGGGATATGCTTTCTTCCCCGAGAGGAAGAATCGGTTTGAATGCACCCATCCGGGTAGATAAACCGGCAGCAGCGATTACGGCGGTAAAGGTATTAGTGGGACACATAAAATTTAACCTCCGGATAGATTTTGACAGACTGTTTCGTCAGAATTGGAACGAGTATATCATTATTTGTGGCAAATTATCAATATTTTATTTTAAAATTGTGTGATATGACAATAGAATTGAAGGGAATTGGGAAATTCAGGTTAAAAAGTATACAAAATATACAAATAGACAACAAAAATGCTTACGAGTTATTTTGAAAAAGAATTATTAAGACTGGTTTGGAGAATAAAACAGGCCGCAGAATTTGCTTGTATTTGGCGAAAATAGCCGGATATCGGTGTAAAATTTTGAAATTTAACGGTATATTTTGATGTTTGCTGAATAATATTTACAGGATTCAACGCTTTTTCAACGCAGCGCTGCTATACTATACCCAACAGGTAAATGACCCCATTCGGGGATGGCAGTATAAAAAGAGTGGATTCCAAAGACGGAACGGAAGTTGAGGTGGATTATGAAGTTGGTCTGTACAATAAACGGTGAAAAGGTAGAGAGGGAGGCTGACCCCTGTAAACGGCTTCTCGATTTTCTCAGGGATGACTGCGGTCTGACTGGAGTGAAGGAGGGGTGCAGCGAGGGGGAATGCGGAGCATGCACTGTGCTGCTGGATCAGAAGGCAGTTACCAGTTGTACCGTTTTCACCGGTCAGGTGATGGGGAAAGAGATTATAACAATCGAAGGGCTGGAGAAGGACGGAGAGCTGGATGTGCTTCAGAAAGCTTTTATAGAGAATGGTGCGATTCAATGCGGTTTCTGTACGCCTGGCATGATTCTGTCGTGCAAGGCGCTTTTGATGGAGTACCCCAATCCGTCGGATGAGCAGATTAAACGGGCGATAGAGGGCAATCTCTGCAGATGCACGGGGTATGAAAAAATCAGGACAGCCGTTAGAGCGGCCGTGAAGGAGGGAGTCAATTGAATTTTGCCATGCCAAAGACGAGAGAAGAGCTTGCCCGGGCTCTGAGAGAAAATAATGGCGCATTGCTGTGCGCGGGCGGAACGGATTTGATGATCAGGCTGAGGGAGAAAAAACAGTTTCACTATTCCCTAATCGACCTGACCCACATGGCTGAGATGGCCGGAATTAAGGAGACGGAAACCTCCGTTATAATCGGTGCCGCCGTGACAATGGATGAACTGGAACGCAGCTCCCTGATCAGGCGGTATCTGCCGGCCCTATCCAAAGCCGCATCAATGGTCGGCTCCACACAGATCAGAAACAGGGCGACAATAGGGGGAAATGTGGCAAACGCTTCACAGAGTTCCGATTTAACTCCGGTTATCCTGGCCTATGATACACGTGCGGCGGTCTGTGACAGTACGGGCGGTATCAGAATGCTGGCGGTTGATGAGTTTGTGAAAGGCCTCGGCAGGACGGAGCTTGGAGAGACAGATGTAATCCTGTGGTTTGAGGTTGAAAAAACGGCTGCCTTTTCCGGCTTTGCAAAGGTTGGCTCCCGGAAAGCAGTAGCCATCTCCAAAATCAATGTTTGTGTCAAGGCGGATATAGAGGATGGAATACTGAGGAATGTTTCCGTGTTTCTCGGAGCAGTTGGCCCCAAGGCAAGACGTTCCCCTTTTATTGAACTGGCTCTGGAAGGGATGGAACTTTCCCGCCGGGATGAAAGAGTCCTCAAGGAAGCTGTTTACGCCCAGATTGAGGATAATATTCCGGACAGAAGCTCAAAACATTATAAAAAACCTGCGGCATATGGAATTATCTGTGATGCACTGGAAGAAATCAAGCCGCAGTCGGAAGGAGGGGAGCGCGGTGAGTGAACTGGAATATGTGGGGAAGAGATATGTGCGCGAAGATGCGTATGACAAAGCGCGGGGGAAGAACCGGTATACATGTGACAGAAAATTAACCGGAATGCTGTTTGCAAAGCTGGTACTCAGTGAAAAGGCACATGCGAGTGTGCGGATCCGAAAGGAAAAAGCGCTGAGCGTACCGGGAATCAGGGCTGTATTCACATTTGAGGACGTACCGGCGAAAGCCTACAATCCTCATAACTGGTCCGCCTGTATTGATTCTCCGGAAGACCAGTACATACTGAGCGATAAGGCAAGATATGTCGGAGATCATCTGGCGCTTGTCGTGGGGGAATCCAAGGCGGCGGTGGAGGAGGCTGTGAGCCTGGTCGAAATCACATACGGGGAGGAGGCGCCGGTAATCGGCCTTTCGTCGGCCAGAGAGACGGAAAATGCGCTGGCTTTTGAGAAGGAAGTATCCTTTGGAGAATATGATAAGGCCGAACGAGAGGCAGCCGTCATTGTGACGACGTCGGGAAGCACCCAGAAAATCCATCACGGAGCTCTGGAGTCCCATATCGCACTTGCGGATATTGATGAAAACGGAAATCTGGTTCTGTGGACCCCATGCCAGACGGTATATCAGGTGCGCTTTCACATCAGCAGCCTGCTGGGGCTGCCCTATACGAAAATCCGGGTGATCAAAGCGGTGATGGGCGGATCCTTTGGAGGAAAAGGCCAGACTGTGGTCGAGCCTGCCTGTGCATTTGCCTGCTGGAAGCTGAAACAGCCTGTGATGCTGTATATGGACCGCGCCGATTCTGTCATAGGGACGAGAAGCAGGAACGCCTGTGAGATGAAGGTGGAGACAGCCCTGACCAGGGAAGGGAAGATTCTGGGGAGAAGGATAGCTGCGGATATCGACGGCGGCGCCTATTATACAAATGCGGCCGCAGTGGCCATGGCTATGGCAAAGAAGCTGTTCCGGATGTACCATATGGAAGCGCAGACCTGCCATGTGAGAACCTTTTTCACAAACACCATCCCGGGAGGAGCCTGCCGCGGATACGGCTCACCCCAGGCTCACGCCATCACGGAAGTCAACCTCGACCTGGCTGCCAGGGAGCTTTCAATGGATCCCTGTGAACTGCGTTTAAAAAATGCGGCCCAGCCGATGGATCCCGACCCGACGGGAGGAATGAATCTGGGAAATGCCAGGATAGAAGACTGTATCAGGACAGGAATGGAAGCATTTAACTGGAAGGAGAGAAGAGCGAAAGTCAGGGAAAAAAATACGGACCGGTATGCATGGGGCGTCGGAATGGCATGCGGAGCCCACGGAAACGGATACAAGGGTTCATACCCTGAGTTCACGAATGTGCAGATGATGATGCATCCGGACGGCTCCGTGGAGGTGAGAATCGGAATCCATGATCAGGGCTGCGGTACGGTTCTGACCATGCAGCAGATAGCGGCAGAAGCGCTGCACATGGACGTATATAAAATCAAGGTATATGAGGCGGACACTTACATTACACCGTATGACGCCGCCGGAACACAGGCCAGCCGTGTGACCTACGTATGCGGAAGGGCCGTGCAGAAGGCGGGAGAGGCTCTTTTTGAAAAGCTCATCCGGGCCGCCGGTGTTCTCTACGGCTGGGACAGGGAGGAAGTCAGCGCTGCGGACGGACAGCTCTGCTGCAGAGGCGGAAGCAAATCATACGGAGAAGTGGCCAAAGAATATGAGAAAGCCTGTTCCCGGTATCTGCGGGCCGAGCTGGAATATGAGCCGCCCTCCAACCCCGGTTCCTACAGCAGCGCTTTTGCAGAAGTGAAGGTTGATAAATATACAGGCCTCGTGGAAGTGACGGACTTGCTGGCCGTACATGATGTGGGGCAGTGCATGAACCGTACGCTGGCGGAAGGGCAGGTCGAGGGGGGCGCACAGATGAGCCTGGGGATGGCGCTGTGCGAAGAAATGGTATACGATAAGAAGGGGGCAATTAAGGGACGTAATTTTTCAAAATACCATATGCTCAATGCCCCGGATATGCCTCCGGTTAAAAGTATTTTCATCGAAAAAGGAGAACCGGACGGCCCTTATGGCGGCAAGAGCATCGGCGAATTGGCGGCCGTTGCACCGGGACCGGCAGTTGTTAACGCAATTAATTTTGCACTTGAAGGCCGGTTTTCCGATTATCCGGTTACGCCGGAGAAAATCATAGCATTTTTGGAGAAAGAGAGGGAACGGTAGATGGATAAGGGGAGGATACGCCTTACGGGGGAGACGCTGACTCTGGAAGAGCTGGAGCGGATTGCTGTTTACGGCGAAAACGTCGAGGTTGTGGAGGAGGCGTGGGAACGCGTGCGTGCAGCCAGAAAATTGATATTTGACCTCGATAAAAGAGGGGTTGCGGTATACGGCCTGAACAGGGGCGTCGGCTGGAATAAGGATAAAAAGGTTTTTGCCCAGTTTTATGACCGTTATAACAGAAATCTTCTGAGGAGCCATATGATTGGCGTGGGGCCTGAGTGCAGTCAGGAGGAAGTCCGGGCTATGCTGGCTGTCCGCCTCAATGGTTTTCTGTGCGGTCACACGGGAGTGTCCGAAGAAATTGTGGAATATTATCTGGAATTTATAAACCGCGGAATTCACCCCATCGTAAAAAAACGCGGTTCTGTCGGGGAGGCCGATATCGGCACATTGTCGGGGATTGGTCTTGTAATCATCGGTGAGGGAGAAGCCTGGTACGCGAATGAACGGATGAGCGGAGGCGAAGCTCTTAAAAGAGCCGGCCTGGTTCCTCTGCTTTTAGGGCCGAAGGACGGCCTCGGAGTCGTATCGTCCAATGCGCAGGGGGCGGCGTTTGCTGCTCTGGGGCTGATAGAGGCAAAACGGTTTGTTGAACGGTACCGGTGCGTATTCTGTCTCGCCCTGGAGGGACTGAACGGCGTGATGGATCCCATGGATGAAACGGTAAACAGGGAAAGAAAATTCAGCGGTCAGATTGAATCGGCAAAGAAATGCCGTGAAATTCTAAAGGGAAGCTACCTTCTGGAACCATCGCAGGAACGCGCGCTTCAGGATCCCTTAAGCTTCAGGGGGCAGAGTGCGGTCACGGGCGCGGTGACGGATGCCCTGTCTTATGCAGAAAGGCAGTTAGAGACGGAACTGAATTCGACCGACGACAACCCATGTCTGCTTCCGGAAGAGGACAGGATGTGCGGAAGCGCCAATTTTGAACCGCTTTCTTGGGTGCTTGCGGTGGAAATGGTATCCACAGGCCTGGCTCATATGTCGAAAATGATTTGCCAGCAGCTTTTAAGGATTGGGGATCCGGGTTTTACAAAGCTGAACCGATTCCTGACTCCGGAGGAAGGCGCGGTTATCGCATACGGCACAATTCAGAAGACATTTTCCTGCCTGGATGCTGAAAACCGCATGTATGCAGGCCCCTGTTCCCTGGACTTTTTAAGCATGGCGGGCCATATTGAGGATTTGGCCTCCAATTCCACGATGGTATCCTGTAATATGAGAAAAATTATTGATAATCTGTATTACATGGCGGCCATAGAGCTGATGCACGCGGCCCAGGCGGTTGATTTGAGAAAACCAACGTCTCTGGGTTTTGGGACAGGAAAACTGTTTGAGGCCTACCGCAGGGTAGTTCCTTTTCTTGAGGAGGACAGGGATCTGTCCTGCGATATAGAAAAGACGTATGAATTCTTAAAGGGATATAATACATCAAAGATATAAGGAGGAAAAAGAAGTGAGTGGAGAGGGTAATAAAAAGGATGAGGTTCGTTGGGGAGTATTTTTGCCGGCATTTTTGATAATTGGAGGAGGGGCTCTTCTGGGAATCCTTAAAAATGACTGGCTGACCAAAATGTGTTCGGCAATCTTTGGGTGGTCTTTGAAATCATTTGGCTGGCTGTACCAGCTCGTCGCCATATTTTGTCTTGTCGTCGTAATTATTATCACATTTTCTAAAATCGGAAATGTCAGGTTTGGAGGAAAGAATGCGAAGTCCAAGCATTCCTTCGGCTCCTGGTTTGCCATGACGCTGACCGGCGGAATCGCTACCGGCTGTATCGTTTACGGCGCCAATGAGGTTATGATTTACTATGGCAATATTTACGGTGAACTGTCTCAGACGGGGCTGGCACCTCTGTCTCAGGAAGCGGCTTATTTCGGTATGGGCAGGGTGTTCTATAACTGGACGTTCATCCCGTATGCGATGTATTCAATCGTCGGATGCGCCATGGCCTATATCTATTTTAATAAAAAAGAAGAACTGTCGGTGGCTGCTTCCCTTACCCCGCTTTTCGGCCAGAAAATCAAATACGGGTTCTGGCGCAATGTCATAGATGTAGTTTCCATAGTCGCTCTGGCACTCGGGCTCTCAAGCAACCTGGACATGGGACTCGCCCTGATTGGTTCCGGCCTGGAGGCCGCATACGGGATTGCCCAGGGACCGATAGTCTGGTTCACCTTGTTTGCCATTATTACTGCAACCTTTACGATTGCTTCCGTGGCAGGTCTTGATAAAGGAATCAAATGGCTGGCTAACGGAACTACAAAGATATTTTATGCTCTTTTATTCTTCCTGGTTATTGCAGGACCGACTGTTTATATCTGCAATATGCTGAATGTCGGACTGGCTACATGGGGAGAGCATTTCCTTCGCTGGGGCTTTGACCCCTATATAATGGACGGCGAGGCCCTCGTTACCTGGTGGACCATGTTTGACTGGGCCTGCTGGATTGCCTATGCGCCTTTGATGGCTATTTTCTTTGCTATGATATCCTATGGCAGAACGATTCGTCAGTTCATGATTGTAAACTGGATTTTACCATCCTCCTTCGGCCTCGTATGGTTCTCCGTATGGAGCGGTACTGCGCTCAACTGGCAGCAGATCGGAAAAGCGGATCTGATCGGAGCGATTCAGAATGGCATAGCGGTATCGGGACTCTGGGAGCTGCTTAAAAAGATGCCTCTCAGCGTTATCATCATACCGCTTGTCATGATAACTATGATTGCCGCTTTCTCAACAACCGCGGACACCATGTCCACGACAATTTCCCAGGTGTGTACAAAGGGCTCGCGCTATGACAGGGAGCCGGCCAACTGGCAGAAGGTTCTTTGGGGAGTATCGATTGGAATCATCGCAGTTATCATGGTTATTTTCGGCGGCGGCCAGCAGGGAGTAGAAGGTGTCAAATACCTGTCGGGTGTGGGGGGATTCTGTGTACTTCCTGTATTTATCCTGCAATTGGCAGCGACCTTCAAAGTGTTCTTTATTGATAAGATTATTGAAGAGGTAGAAGAGGACGAAATAACGGTTCAGCCTGAAATGATGGCAGAGCTCACAGAAGCCCAGGCAAACGCATAGGAGGAAAAGAATGAGGAAAGAGACCGAAAAGCTGGAAATGGATCTTGTAAAAATATTTCTGTCACCGCCTGATACGATGCGGGAGAAGATAACGCTGTTTATTATGATGGTGGTAGTCTTTATCATGTTTTTCGGGCCGGTCATGTTCACGGAGGTATCCCCGGTAAAGGGAGCTGTTCTCTCGGCAATACCGGCATTCACCGTGTCATGGGGATGGCTGGTGCTGCTTCGCAGTTTTTTCCGAAAAAAAGAATTTTCTGTAAAACGCTGATTATACAAACTTATACGAGACAGGGGAGCTACAGCTCCCCTGTCTCATAGGCTCCGGGAATATTTTTAAGTAATGCGGCGGCCTCACGCCTGTATTCATCCGGCGCCAGCTTTAATATAGAAGAAAATTCATCCGGCCAGCGATGCGTCAGTTCGCTGCAAGCAAGGGCTAAAAGCCCCAGGGACTGCGGGGAGTTCAAAAGGCGGGCGCTTTCCCCGGCCTCGGCAATCAGTTCTCTGGAAGCGGAAAAATTGCCTTTCTCCGCTTCCAGGATGCTCACGTAGCCTTTGGTGATGGAGCGTCCGATCAGGGCAGCGGAATCATTGAAAAGTCTGTTGGAAAGATAGAATGCGTCTGCGCTTTCTTCTTTCCGTCCCATTGCAAGGTAAGCGCGTCCCAGATTGGAATAGAAAACGGCATTTCCGCAGGCATGGGCGGCTTCGCAGGTTTGGACGGCCTTTTGGTAGAAACGGACGGCTCTTGCAAATTGCTGTTGCTTGCGGTAGGCTTCTCCCATATAATTGTAGCATCCGGCGATATTCAGGGTATAAATACGCGATTTCAGAGGATATTTTGAGAAAATCCTCAGAGCCCGTTTCAGATAGCGCAGGCCGGCAGCATAATTTCCTTCCATGGTTTTAAAAAGGCCGTAGAGACGGCAGTCTATTGCATAATCTTCTTCAAATCCCCCTTCTTTTCCGAGCGTCAAACATTCCGACAGGGAATGATCCAAATCTTTTGTACTCCATATGTTAAGCCGGTAAAAATTGACGAGGCGCAGGCAGCGGATCCGCATAAGAGGATCCCGATCGGTCTGGCTGTTAATCAGCAGTGCCTTTTTCTGGCAGGCAAGCCCTTCTTTATATTCACCCCGGGCGATGCAGTACTGGGCTTTTGTGCGCAGCAGCAGTGCGTACAGCCGGGAAAAAGGGATGGAGGAAGCTTCGTTTTCAGGAAGGGACAGGAGACGGTCTTCCAAGATATTGCAGTATCCCGTAAACGAAGGGATGGCTCCGTTATTTTCCCTGTGGGGAGCATATTGCATCGGATAAAGCTCATAATTCTTTATCATATATTCTTCCAGAGCAAGGATACGGCATTTTAGCTCCATCGCCTGGCTGCCGGCGCGGCAATAGTGGTAAATCAGGCATTCATAATCGGATGCTCCAAGCGCCTCCATATGTTTTAAATGCTCTGCAAGAATTCTGTGATAATAACAGCGTCTTGATGGGGACATTCGTTCATATATCATTTTCCTGGTGCTGTTATTGCAAAATACAAAATAGGGACTTTGCTGTTCGAACCTCTCCTCAATGATGCCGAGGTTTTTCAGCTGCTCCAGAGTATCCAGGATGTTCAGCGGATTTTCCCTGAGCAGATCTTCAAACAGTCCGAAGCTTGCTTTGGACTGACAGGCGGAGAGCAGTTCCAGTACGGATGTCCCGGTATGTGACAGGCTCTCTGCCGGACCCGAAAGCTGGCAGAAATAATCCGCTTTCATTGCTTTTACGGCGGTGCCGGATTCAACAGATGCAGGAGGCGATATCTCCAGATGGGATAGTAAATTTTCCTCACAGAGCGGTTTCAGGATCTTATTCATATTACTGCAGAAAGGAAGAACGGTTCCGAAAAACAGGATATTCGGATTCCGGCCGCGTATCAGCATTGAAATAAAATCAAGGCTGGCTGAGTCCATATATTGAAGGTTATCAAAAGAAAGTACCAGGGGAATCTGTTCCCCTATACTGTAAAACAGTTTAAACAGCAGACTGTATGCCCATGTGTCAATCGAGCCGGTCAGGGGAAAAAGCCTGGATGCGGCTTCCAGGTGACTGGGATCCACCTTGAGGTGATAACGCTCCAGCAGGGGCTGGAGCTGCAGAATCATGGTGCTGACGGGTTTTAACAGCACATCCTTTTCTGTTTCCAGACAGGATGCCTGCAAAATAAGAAAAGAGGAATTATAAAGATTCCGGGTGAAATACTCAGCCAAATATGTCTTGCCGCTTCCGTCAATACCGGAAAGCAGGATGGAGGTGGATTCTCCGCCCATGAAACGCTGAAATGCGTCCGACAGAAAAAGCAGCTCTTTTTCGCGTCCCGGAAGCTCTTCGACCGCTTCCTGCAGGACGGGCCGCTCCGCGTTCAGGGCATCGAGCATCCGGTGGTGCAGCTTTTGAAGCTCTTTACCGGGAGATGCGGAAAGTTCCTTTTCAAAAAGATGTACCATGCGATCGTATAGCTTAAGCCCCTTGTAATAAAGTCCGCAGGCTCTGTAGCGTTCCATCATCAGCCGGTAGATATTCTCGTCCAAAGGGTCTTCTTCCATATACAGCCGGAACAGCCGTTCCGATTCTTCGACGTCGCTGTCCGGAAGAAGGGAAAGCCGGCGGTAAATCAGCTTCAGATAAGTATGCAGGGCATAGTGCCTTTTTGCAAGCATCCATTCTTCGAAAGCAGGAGCGCCTTTAATATAGAAGCTTGTCAGGAATTCGCCGTGATAGACATCGGTACATTCCTCTTGTATTAACTGATCATAATCCAGGGTAATGGAGATATCAGGATTCAAAATCAATTCCTGGCGGCCGTACGGCAGGATGCATTCTTCACCGAGGGCCTTTTTTACCGTGAAGATTGCATGGCGCAGATTCTTTCTGGCTGCCGCCTCGTCACACTGATCCCACAGAAGGGACGCGGCCTGTTCTCTGGTGGCCCTTTTTTCTATGGCCAGATAATATAAAAGCGCTTCGGCCTTCTGGTAGGGAAGACGGCACGGGGAAGAATCATGTATGATTTTAGGGGACTGCAAAAGAAAAATTTCGATGGAAGCCAATAGAATTCTCCTTTGTATCTTTTTTATTATTTTATAACAGCTCAGGGAGAAATGCAAGAAACATAACGCCGGGAGCCACATGGGGAACGGTGCGGCAGCAGATATACTTGCAGCGGTTTTTAGAGATATTGAAGGCTTTTTATGCAGGTTTTTGTAAAAAAACACACAATCAAGCGATCTTTTCTCCTCCTTACTATAGTAAAAGCTGGAAAAGTGGTATATAATACTAACTGCAAAAAGATGTGAAAAAGCAGCAGAAACATCACGATGGATAAATTTATCATAGAGGAGGAACACCATGCTTAAACTGGAGAATATTTCTTATGAGATCCAGGAAGAAAAGGGACAAAAAGGAATAATCCACCATGTCGATTTAACGATAAATGACAATGAATTTGTAGTAATAACAGGGCCGAACGGGGGCGGGAAGTCAACGCTTGCCAAGCTGATTGCAGGCATTATTAATCCGACCGGGGGCCGGATCCTGTTTAACGGCGAGGATATCACAGGTAAAAGCATTACCGAGAGAGCCAACATGGGAATCAGCTTCGCGTTTCAGCAGCCGGTGCGGTTTAAAGGTGTTCAGGTTCTCGATTTGATCCGGCTTGCGGCAAAAGAAAACATGTCTGCGGCGGATGCCTGCCGCTATCTGTCGGAGGTTGGCTTATGTGCAAAGGATTATATTAACCGTGAAGTAAATGCAAGTCTTTCCGGCGGCGAGCTGAAACGAATCGAAATCGCCACGGTTTTGGCCAGGGCGTCCAGGCTGTCGGTATTTGATGAGCCGGAGGCGGGGATTGATCTCTGGAGCTTCCAGAACCTGATTCAGGTTTTTGAGCGAATGAGGGCAAAGACGAACGGATCTATCATGATTATCTCCCATCAGGAACGGATTCTCAATATTGCGGACCGTATTGTCGTAATTGCTGACGGGCGCGTGATTAAGGAAGGCAGAAAGGACGAGATTCTTCCGGAGATTCTGGGGACGTCATCTGCAGTGGAGGCTTGCGATTTTTACAGGAGGGATAATTAATGGATCAGATTCAGAGAACATTACTGGAAGAGGTGGCCGATCTGCATGGAGTACCGGCAGGAGCATATAATATCCGCGCCAACGGACAGATGGCCGGCAGAAATACGACGGCCAATATTGACATTATAACGAAAGAGGACAAGTCGGGCATAGATATCAGAATTAAGGAAGGCACGAAGAATGAGAGTGTCCATATCCCGGTTGTCTTAAGCCAGAGCGGCATGACGGAGATGGTATACAATGATTTTTATATCGGAGATAATGCAGATGTGACGATTATTGCAGGCTGCGGCATTCATAACGGCGGAGACGCCGCATCTGAGCATGACGGAATCCACCGCTTTTTTATCGGAAGGAATGCCAGGGTCCGTTATGTTGAGAAGCATTACGGCGAAGGGGACGGAAAAGGAAAGCGGATTTTAAATCCGACGACGGAAGTTACGATGGAGGAAGGAAGCAGCCTGGAGATGGAGACGGTCCAGATTAAGGGAGTGGATTCCACGATCAGGAAAACAGTGGCGGATCTGGCAGCAGGAGCCGGCATTGTCATCAAAGAACGCCTTCTGACCCATGGGAACCAGGATGCCGAGAGCAGCATTATTGTCAATCTGAACGGTGAGGATGCCAGCGCCAATGTAATGTCGCGTTCTGTTGCCAAGGAAGATTCCCGCCAGAAGTTTATTTCCGTCATTAATGGAAACAGCCGCTGCGCAGGCCATACGGAGTGCGACGCGATTATTATAGGCAACGCAAAAATCCAGGCAGTTCCGGAACTGACCGCCAATGATCCGGATGCAGCCCTGATTCACGAAGCGGCAATCGGCAAAATTGCGGGAGAACAGATTATAAAGCTGATGACGCTGGGGCTTACGGAAGCTGAGGCAGAGGAACAGATTATAAACGGTTTCCTGAAATAGCAGGCATATTCTCACCGCTGTCCGCATATACTTAGGTGTAATATGAGAAAACGGATGTGCGTATGGCCGATCAAAAAGCAGAAAATCTTTTGAACCTGGCTCTCGATGCCACGGCGGAAGAACTTGAAAAATCACCTGCGCTGAGCGTGGGGTTTAACAGGGAAGAAAAACGGTGGGAGCTGATCGTAAAATACAACGGAGATCTGAATGTTGTCCTTGAAGCATTACCGGAAATCGAAGCAGCCACATTATCTGGAGGCTATGCGATCTTAACGGTACCGCAATCACTAATAGAGTCTTTGACAGGTTTTTCGCAGATCGAATATATAGAAAAACCGAAAAGGCTCTATTTTTCCGTTTACAGAGGTAGAAGCAATTCCTGCATTAATCAGGTTCAGGAGGACGGAAGCGGCCTGACCGGCCGAGGCGTCATCACCGCCATTATTGATTCCGGGATTGACTACTATCACCGGGATTTTCGTGATGCTGCCGGAAAAAGCCGCATCCTGGAATTATGGGATCAGGATAAAGATACCATATATGACCGTGAACAGATCAATGAAGCGCTTGCAGCGGGAAGCCGTGAGGCGGCTTACCAGATTGTGCCGACGAGGGATGTGAGCGGTCATGGGACGGCGGTGGCCGGGATTGCGGCCGGTAGCGGACTGGAAGGTGACGGCAGATACAAAGGCGTGGCCTGGGAAAGTGATTTGCTTATTGTGAAACTGGGCGTTCCGGCCACGGATTCTTTTCCCCGGACTACGGAGATGATGCGTGCCCTGGATTATGTTGTGAACCGGGCGGTTTTTTACCAGAAACCGCTGGCTGTCAATCTCAGCTTCGGTAATACATATGGCTCTCACGATGGAACCAGCCTGCTGGAAACTTATTTAAATACCATGGCTGCCCAGGGGAAAACCACAGTGGTTGCCGGAACCGGCAACGAAGGCAGCGCGATGGGGCATACCTCCGGTGTTCTGACGGAGGGAAGCGAGGTGGAGATTGAACTGTCGGTGGATGGCTACGAAACCGGCTTCGGCGTACAGCTGTGGAAGATTTATGCGGATATTTTTGATGTCGTACTGGTGGGACCCGGAGGCACTACGGTAGGTCCAATAAGCAGCCAGCTCGGCTCCCAGCGGATCCAGTTTGCAAGGACAACGGTTCTTTTATACTATGGAAAACCCAGCCCTTACAGCAAGGCTCAGGAAATTTATTTTGATTTCATACCCAGGTACGATTATGTGGAGAGCGGAATCTGGAAATTCAGGCTGATTCCCCGCCGAATTATCTCGGGGCAGTATGATTTCTGGCTGCCGTCGGCAAGCGCCCTGAACCGTGCCACCCATTTCCTGCGCTCCACGCCGGATACGACCCTCACAATACCGTCGACATCCCTTCGGGCAATCTCAGTCGGAGCCTATAACGATTCTTATCAGGCCTACGCTGACTTTTCAGGGCGGGGGTTTACCAGGCTCGACAACCTGGTCAAACCGGATCTTGCAGCTCCGGGTGTAAATGTTATGACTGCCAGGGCGGGGGGAGGCTATGAGACGGTTACGGGAACATCCTTTGCCGCCCCCTTTGTGACAGGCAGCGCGGCTCTGATGATGCAGTGGGGAGTTGTAAGGGGCAATGATCCCTTCCTCTATGGCGAAAAACTGAAGGCTTTTTTGATCCGGGGGGCGAGGCACCTGCCGGGAGAGAGCGTCTATCCGAACCCGAGAATCGGGTGGGGAACCCTGTGTCTGGCAGATTCCTTCCCTGTGTAAAGCATAATAATAGAAAGGAATCTTGCGTCTTTTGTCCTTTTTTTCGTAACTTTTTAGAAAATATTAACATATTAAGGGTGTTAAAAAGTAGAAAAATATGATATCATAGATAGATAATGGGTGAACTTTCGAGATTATTGCACAAATTGTTCTGAATAAGGGTGGGAGCGATATGAATATCAGAGAAACTACGGAAAAATGGGAACGTGAATATCTTAGCCCTTACGCATCTTTAAGCGAAAACACCAGGGGCAGGGACAGGGAAGAACCTCTCTGTGATATCCGTCCGGAGTACCAGCGGGACAGGGACCGGATTTTACATAGCAAGTCATTCAGAAGGCTGAAGCACAAGACACAGGTATTCCTCGCGCCTGAGGGTGATCATTACAGAACCCGGCTTACCCATACGCTGGAGGTTTCCCAGATAGCCAGGACCATTGCAAAAGCTCTGCGACTTAATGAATCCCTTACCGAGGCGATTGCGCTTGGCCATGATCTTGGGCATACGCCGTTTGGCCATTCGGGGGAAGCGATTCTCGATAAACTTTGCAGCGGCGGCTTTGCCCACTACAAGCAGAGCGTCCGCGTTGTGGAGGTGCTGGAGAAAAAGGGCAGGGGAATCAACCTGACCTGGGAGGTGAGGGACGGGATATTGAATCACCGTACCAGCGGCCGTCCATCTACATTGGAGGGACATATCGTCCGTCTTTCCGATAAGATAGCCTATATTAACCATGATATTGACGACGCGATCCGGGGAAAGATTTTCGAGGAAGAAGATCTGCCGCCGGAATATACGGATATTCTCGGGAACAGTGTCAGGGAGCGTCTCAATACAATGATACATGATATTATTTACCAGAGCTTTGACAAGCCTGAGATCGCCATGTCTCCCGGTATGGAGACGGCGATGCACGGCCTGCGCAGATGGATGTTCGAGAATGTATACCGGAACGGAATCGCCAAAGCGGAGGAGGGCAAGGCGCAGCACATGATTGTCATGCTCTATGAGCATTATATGAAACATATTGATGAATTACCGGAAGAGTATCTGGATATGATGAGAGAGCGCGGTGAAAAAGAAGAACGGGTGGTCTGCGATTATATTGCCGGAATGACCGACATCTACGCCATAGACCGTTTTAACGAGCTCTTTGTACCAAAATCCTGGAAAGTTTAAGGAGGTTTTCATGTATTATCCGGAAGAAGTAATAGAAGAAGTCAGAATGAGAAGCGACATCGTGGATGTTATTTCCGGGTATGTGAAGCTTCAGAAGAAAGGGGCCAATTATTTTGGCCTTTGTCCCTTCCATCACGAAAAATCACCGTCATTTTCCGTGGCGCCCCAGAAGCAGATGTATCATTGCTTTGGATGCGGCGTGAGCGGCAATGTGATTACCTTTGTTATGGAATATGAGAATTATTCCTTCCGTGAGGCAGTGGAAATGCTTGCCGGACGCTGCGGCGTCAAGCTGCCGAAGATGGAATATTCCAAAGAGGCAAAGGCGCAGGCGGATCTGAAAGCGGCGCTGCTTGAGATCAATAAGCAGGCGGCCAATTACTTTTATTATCAGTTGAAACAGCCGCAGGGCCGGGCAGGCTATGATTATCTGCAGAGGCGCCAGCTGACGGATGAGACAATCCGCCGGTTCGGACTGGGGTATTCGAATAAAACAAGCGATGATTTGTACCGCTATCTGAGAGGCAAAGGGTATGACGATACCATATTAAAGGAGACAGGCCTTGTCACAATTGAAGAGCGCGGCTCACGGGACAAGTTCTGGAACCGCGTCATGTTTCCGATTATGGATGTCAATAACCGGGTGATCGGTTTTGGCGGCCGCGTCATGGGAGACGGAGAACCCAAATACCTGAATTCTCCGGAGACGAAGCTGTTTGACAAGAGCAGGAACCTTTACGGGCTTAATTATGCCAGAACCTCCAGACAGAAGTTTATCCTGCTCTGCGAGGGATACATGGATGTAATATCGATGCATCAGGCCGGCTTTACCAATGCGGTGGCATCGCTGGGGACGGCGATGACGGAACAGCATGCGGCTCTTTTGAAACGCTATACGGAACAGGTGATTCTGACCTATGACAGCGATAACGCAGGCGTAAAAGCGGCTCTTCGGGCAATCCCGATACTTAAGAACGCGGGGATATCGGCAAAGGTGCTGAATATGAGGCCATACAAGGATCCGGATGAGTTTATGAAGAACCTGGGTCCGGAGGAGTTCAAAAAACGGATTGAAAATGCCCGTAACAGCTTTTTATTTGAGATAGATGTATTAAAAGAAGGATGCGATATGCAGGATCCGGAGCAGAAAACGGATTTTTATAATAAGGCAGCCAGAAAATTACTGGATTTTCCGGAAGCTCTGGAGAGGGACAACTATATACAGGCCGTATCCAGAGAATTTTTTATCAATTATGAGAATTTGAAAACCCTCGTCAACCAGTTGGGAAACCGTCTGGGAATGGGGGCCGGAAGAACCAGGGAGCCAGGCGGGGAAGAGAGCGCCGCGAACCGTCCGGGCGCGCCTGCAAAGAAGAAGGAGAAGGAAGAAGGCATCAGGAAGTCGGAGCGTCTTCTGCTCACATGGCTGATTGAAGAACCGGAGCTTTTTGATAAGATTCATGGAATTATCGGTCCGGCTGATTTTGTAAAACCGCTGTACCGGGAGGCGGCGCAGATGGTTTTTGACGGTCATGAAAAAGGAGATGTTAATCCGGCATCCATCCTGAATCATTTTATTGACGACGAGGGGAACTACCGGGAGGTGGCGGCTCTGTTTAACGCCAGTCTGGAAGAGTCCCTGAGTAATGAAGAACAGAAAAAAGCCTTTTCGGAGACAGTGCTGCGCATTAAAAAGAACAGTCTGGATCATCAGATCCGACACGCCGAAGGGCTGGACGAGCTGCAAAAACTGATCAGGGATCAGGCGGAACTTGCTAATCTGCATATTTCACTCGATTAAGGAGAAAATATTAAAAAGCTATGGAGGGATGTAAGAATTATGGATGAAAAGACAGTGACATTTGAAGAGAAGCTCACACAGCTTTTGGAACTGGCGAAAAGTAAGAAGAATGTGTTGGAAAATAAAGAAATTCTTGACTTTTTCCATGGCGAAATACTGAACCCGGATCAGTTGGATCAGATATATGATTTTCTCGATAGTAATAAGGTGGATGTATTGCAGTTCGAAGAGGAGCTTGAGATCGATCCGGATCTTTTTATTGAGGAAGAGCTGAATGATGAAGAAGAGATAGACGTTGAAAGCATCGATTTGACTATTCCGGACGGCGTCAATATAGATGATCCTGTGAGAATGTACCTGAAGGAAATTGGAAAGGTACCCCTTCTCTCACCGGAGGAGGAGATAGAATTGGCAAAACAGATGGAGATGGGCAATGAATATGCCAAAAAGCGTCTGGCTGAGGCGAATCTGCGCCTGGTTGTAAGCATTGCCAAGAGATATGTGGGCCGCGGAATGCAGTTTCTGGATCTGATTCAGGAAGGAAATCTGGGGCTTATTAAAGCCGTTGAGAAATACGACTATTCCAAGGGCTTTAAGTTCAGTACGTATGCAACCTGGTGGATCCGCCAGGCTATTACGCGATCCATTGCCGATCAGGCCCGGACGATCCGGATTCCGGTGCATATGGTTGAGACGATTAACCGCCTGATCCGCACCTCCAGGCAGCTTCTCCAGGAGCTGGGGCGCGAGCCGCATCCGGAGGAAGTGGCGGAGCGGATGGATATGCCGGTGGAGCGCGTCAGGGAGATAATGAAAATCTCGCAGGATCCTGTTTCTCTTGAGACTCCGATTGGGGAGGAAGAGGACAGCCACCTCGGAGATTTTATCCAGGATGACCATGTGCAGGTGCCCCTGGATGCGGCCACGTTTACTCTGCTGCATGAGCAGCTTATGGAAGTGCTTGACACGCTGACGGACAGGGAACAGAAGGTACTCCGGCTGAGATTCGGCCTGGATGACGGAAGGCCGAGGACTCTGGAAGAGGTGGGAAAGGAATTTAACGTGACAAGGGAGCGTATCCGCCAGATAGAGGCAAAAGCGCTCAGAAAGCTGCGTCACCCAAGCAGAAGCAAGAAGCTGAAGGATTACCTGGATTAATGAGGCAACAGTTCGGCCATGATTACAGTCCGGCTTTTGGATGAACCGCCATACAAGAAATAAGAATTTAACTGAGGAAATTTAGATGAAATTATCACACCGTTTAGAGACAATTGCTTCCTTTGTTCGCAGGGGAAGCATAATTGCTGATATAGGAACCGATCATGGATACATACCGATTTATCTTGTGAAGGAAGGAATTTCCCCCCGCGCGCTGGCCATGGATGTGCGGAAAGGGCCTTTGGAGCGCGCAAAGCGGCATGTCCATGAATACGGTCTGGAAGACAGGATATGCCTGAGGCAGAGCGACGGCCTGCATAAGCTTGAGGCGGGAGAGGCAGACACGATTGTAATAGCCGGAATGGGCGGAGAGCTGATGGTGCGTATTCTGGAGGAAGGGAGGCATGTTTTTGAAAGTACAGAACGCCTAATCCTTTCCCCTCAGTCGGAGCCTGGGAATGTGAGGCGTTTTCTCGAAACAAACGGCTTTTGCATCCTGAGGGAAACAATGGTCAGGGACGAAGGGAAATACTACACAGTGATAGAGGCAGGCCATGGGATGATGAAGTACGGCAGAGACTGCTTTTATGAGTACGGACGCTGCCTGATTGAAGAGAAGAACGGCGTGTTTGCCGGGTATCTGGAAAAAGAGAAAAAAACAGTGGAAGAGCTGATTGAAAAGCTGTCGCAGAATCATTCAGAGAGCGCCCGTAGGCGTCTTATGGAACTGAAGGAGAGGCAGAAAATTATAAAGGAGGCACAAGATGAAATGCAGGGAACTGATTGAAATCCTGGAAGAACTGGCGCCGGTTTCTCTTGCCTGTGACTGGGATAACCCGGGCCTTCTGGCCGGCAGGAGTGACAAAGAGGTGAGAACCGTGTATCTGGCTCTGGATGCCACCGATGATGTGATTGACAATGCGGTGGAATGCCGGGCGGATATGATTATCACTCACCATCCCCTTATCTTTAAACCGTTAAAAAAGGTCAATGATGAAGATTTCATCAGCCGGCGTATTCTTAAAATGATTCAGAACGACATATCTTATTATGCAATGCATACAAATTTTGACGCGGCGCCCGGATGTATGGCGGACCTGGCCGGCGAGCGGCTGGGGCTTAAGGATACCAGGGTGTTAGAACTGATGGGGAAGACGGCGGAGGATAAAGATTACGGCATTGGAATTTACGGGTGTTTTGGCCGCAGCATGACGCTCAGGGAGACGGCAGAAGCCGTCAAGAAGGCCTACGGCATTCCATTTGTAACGGTGTTCGGAAATATGGAGGGGAGCATAAGGACGGCGGCTATCTGTCCTGGAGCAGGCGGCAGCACGCTGAAGGAGGCTCTGAGATGCGGCGCGGATGTGTATATCACCGGAGATATCGGCCATCATGAGGGGATCGATGCCGTGGCCAACGATATGGCGGTGATAGATGCCGGACATTACGGTATCGAGCATATTTTCACTGATTTTATGGAAAAATTTCTGGAGGAGAGACTGGGAGAGCGGCTTAAGGTTATGAAGGAACGTGATACATTTCCAAACTGTGTCGTTTGAGTAACAGGCTTGTCTGATTAAAAAGAAGGAGGGCTAATATGCCGATTGTAACAATTGGGGCTGAGAAAAGGGAGTATGCATTTGGAACGCCGTTTCAGGAGATTGTAAAAGATTATCAGGAAGGCATAGAGAATGATATACTGCTCGTCTCGGCCGACGGAAAACTGAAGGAGCTTCATAAGACTTTGAAGGAAGACTGTGAACTGAGGCTGATTACCGCGGCCGACAGGGCCGGCTTTTTAAGCTACCAGAGAAGCGCGCTTTTCCTGATGCTGAAGGCATTTTATGATATTGCAGGCAAAGATAACGTCAGCAAACTGACGGTGTGTTTTTCCATGGGAAACGGTCTGTATATTGAACCGGAGGGAGCGCTTGCGCTGACCCGGGAACTGCTTGACAGGGTGAAAACGGAGATGATTCGCCTCGTGTCTCTCGACCTGCCGATTTTAAAGCGCAGTGAAAACACAGATGAAGCGGTGGAACTGTTCCATCTGCACGGGATGTACGATAAGGAGAAGCTGTTCTACTACCGGCGCGCTTCCAGGGTCAACATTTACAGCATTGAAAATTTCGAAGATTATTTTTACGGATATATGGTGAAAAGTACGGGCTATATCAAGTATTTTGACCTGCAGCTTTATGATGACGGGTTTGTCCTGCTCTTACCTTCGAGAAAGAATCCGAAGGAGCTGTCTGCATTGAATCCGAGAAGGAAACTGTTTGAGGTTCAGAAGGAATCGGAACAGTGGGGCAAAAAACTGGGTGTTTTTAATGTGGGAACACTCAATGAGGCCATTTCCCAGGGCAGAATGAATGAACTGATTCTGATGCAGGAAGCGCTGCAGGAGAAAAAAATCGGTGATATGGCGGAAAAGATTGCCGGCTCCGATAAGAGTAAATTTGTTATGATAGCCGGACCGTCTTCTTCGGGAAAGACTACATTTTCCCACCGTCTCTCCATTCAATTGAGTGCGCTTGGGTTAAAACCGCATCCGATTGCAGTGGATGACTACTTTGTCAACCGGGTGAACAGCCCGAGGGATGAGGAGGGGAATTACGATTATGAGGCGTTGGAATGTATTGACACAAAGCAGTTTAATGAGGATATGACGGCTCTGCTTGCCGGGAAGAGGGTACAGCTTCCAAGATACAATTTTGTAAGCGGTGAGAGAGAATATAAGGGAGATTACTTGCAGCTGGGAGAGGAGGATATCCTTGTCATTGAAGGAATCCACTGTCTCAACGATAAGCTTTCCTATTCGCTGCCGAAGGAGAGCAAATTCAAAATCTACATCAGCGCCCTGACCCAGCTGAATATTGATGAGCATAACCGGATTCCTACAACAGACGGAAGGCTGATCAGGAGGATGATAAGAGACTCAAGGACGAGAGGCTCCTCTGCGCAGGATACGATCAGGATGTGGGATTCAGTCAGAAGAGGGGAAGAGCGGAATATCTTCCCGTTCCAGGAAGAAGCCGATGTGATGTTTAATTCGGCACTGCTGTATGAACTGGCGATACTCAAGCAGTATGCGGAACCGATTCTCTACAGCGTTCCCAGGGACTCCGAGGAATATCCGGAGGCAAAGCGTCTGTTGAAATTCCTCGATTATTTCCTGGGCGTAAGCAGCGAGAGAATCCCGCAGAACTCCATTCTTCGGGAGTTTGTCGGAGGAAGCTGTTTCCGGGTCTAGAGCGTGTTCCGCTCATATTAAACACGGTTTGGTTAAACATGAACGTGACAAGACACCAGGCAGTTATCAGCGCCTGTCGGCGAGATCGGCAAGAGCTCCGAACAGAGGGGGTGCCAGGCCGAAACCGCCGCTGATGGTGAGAAGCTGTCCTGTTGTGAAGGATGATTCATCGGCGGCAAAATAGACAACGGCTGCGGCGATTTCTTCTGGTTTTGCCATCCTCTGGATGGGGGACTGCTTTAAAAATGAATCGCAAAAGAAGCCGGATAATGCATCCCGGACGGCATCGGTCTGAGTCATCCCAGGCAGGATGGCATTACAGCGGATGCCGTTTCTGGCTTCCTGGACTGCGATCAGTTCGGTCAGATGGTTAATCGCACTTTTAGCCGTGCCGTAGGCAACCTGGGAAATATCAGGGATTAAGCCGCTGATGGAAGAGATGTTGATAATACTGCCGCCTCCGTTTTGCCTCATGCAGGGAATGACGGCCTTCGAGGCGGCATAAGTGTTGCCAAGATTTATGGTTACGGTATTCAGGAAGGTTTCAACGGAGGTTTTTGCGATATCCAGATCCATGGCCGGATCGGAAGAACCGAAGTTATTAACGAGGACGTCGATCCGGCCTTCGGCTTTTGCGACCTCATCTGCCATAGAACGGCAGGTTTCCAACTGTCCGGCATCATAATGGACATAGTGGATATGCTGGTTTCCGGTTTCGTTTTTCAGCTCTTTGATCCGCGTCTCTGCCCGTTCCCTGTTTCTGGCGGCCATGTATACGATGGCGCCTTCTTTTGCGCAGGCAGCGACAGCGGCAAGACCGATTCCGCGGGTGGAAGCGGTGACAAGGATTACTTTCTTATTCAGTCTCACGGCAGCTCCTTTACTAAGATGTTTTTTAATAGGTTGAATTTCATATCTTATTATGTGCCGGAGAAGGAATTTTATGTTTAGGCGCTTTTAAACAGACTTTCCCTGACGTGAATCCGGTAGGGGAACAGGAGGAAACGATATTGAAGAAAACTAAAACAGATGCCGCTGAAAAAAGGCAGTTGATTATATTTTTGTCCGTTGCATTTGCACTTCCCTATATGATGGGTATTTTAATGGGGTATGCTTATTACAGAGGAATAGACGTGAGCTGTTTCCCCAATGCCCAAATGTATTATCCGGCAGCAGGTGTCATGCTGGCTGCGCTGCTGGTAAAGAAAGAGGACAAGCTGGTTCCGAAGAAATTCTATCTCTGCTTCATCACGATTACCGTGCTGTTACTGCTGCTTACGGTTGGCAGCGTGTTTCTGCCCGCGACGGGGATGCTGTTTGCAGGCCTCAATATGATTATCACCTTTGGCTCTCTGGTCTCGTGGATTTTTCTCCTTGCAGAGAAGAAGGAAAATCGGGAAGCATATGGATTAAGAGCACATAATGGAAAAATTTCTGTGCTTATGGTTATATTGTTCTTACTGCTGTATTTCGGGCGTATATTCCTGATGTATATTGCAGGCGGACAATTGGATGAATTCATAGATGTATTTAAAAGTCCGGTGACTTATAGAATACTATTTGTATTGCCAATCAATTTTTTCCTTGTATTCACAGCATTTTTCGGTGAAGAATATGGATGGAGATATTACTTTACACCGCTTCTGCAGCAACATTTCGGCAAGGTAAAGGGCGTCCTCCTGCTTGGAATTTTGTGGGGACTTTGGCACCTGCCTGTCAATGTATTTTATTACAGCCCGCATACCTGGCTGCAAAGTATTGTTTCCCAGCAGATCACCTGCATCGGTATGGGAATTTTCTTTACGTATACCTACTTAAAAACCAATAATATCTGGGTTCCGGTGATTCTGCATTTTCTGAATAATAACCTGGTGGTTATTTTGAACAGTGGAAATGCAGGCGCAATTAATAATCAGCTTATCAGCTGGGCGGATGTCCTGCTGCTTCTCATCCTCAATCTGGTATTATTCGTGCCTTTTATTTTAACGAAGGAGTTTAGGGGAGCGGAAAAATATACGGGGAAGACCGCAGACTAACGGATCTAAGATACGACAATGCAGAGCATTGCTTTGAACGTTAAATGTTTTGAGCAAGACGATAAGCCGGGTTATGTCGTTGAATGGCCATCTATCTAGCTTTGCCGTCGCCGGCAAAATCAAGCGACCTACCCGGAGGCAGACGGGCCGCCTTATGCCTCCTGTTCGGTCTTGCTTCGGATGGGGTTTACATGTGCCCTGTCTGTTACCAGCCAGGCGGTAGTCTCTTACACTGCCCTTCCACCCTTACCGACAGGCACAAAGTGCCTGTCCGGCGGTATATTTCTGTTGCACTGTCCTTGGAGTCGCCTCCACCAGACGTTATCTGGCATCCTGCCCTGTGAAGCCCGGACTTTCCTCACCTGCAGCCTTTCGGTCCTGCAGCCGCGGCCATTTGTCTTACTCAAAACGCTACAAGTTTATCATATTTTCTTATATTTGTCCAGTTATTCTCAGACAGCATCCGCCCGGAAACAGTTCAGACGGCACATCTTCTTGACCGAAAAAAAACGGTCAAGAAGCATCGGATGTCCATCCGATGGGAAAAATAGTGCAAAAACAGCCTTATAAGCGAGCTTAACGCCTGCTTTTGCACTATTTTTCCCGCCGTCTGAACTGTTACTTACAAATAATATTTCTCCGGACAGCCGTATCGGATAACAGGAGCAAAGTCTGAATTATTTTGAATATTTTTCTTCACAGTACTGACATCTGTAAGTTTCTTTTTTCTCGTCGGCGAGATAGAAAATATGCGGCAGCTCCTGCTCGATGGAGGTGATGCAGCGGGGATTTTTGCAGTAGATGACGTTTGTGATTTTCTTTGGCATTTTCACCCGTTTTTTCTCTACGATATGGCCGTTCTTGATGATATTGATCGTGATGTTGTGATCGATGTATCCCAGGATATCCAGATTTACCAGGTCAAGGCCGCCGTCGATCTTGATTATATCTTTTTTGCCCATCTTGCTGCTCTTGGCATTCTTAATGATTGCAGTCTGGCACTCAAGCTGTTCCAGTCCCAGTTTATAATAGATATCCATACTTTTGCCTGCCTGGATATGATCCAGTACAATGCCCTCGGTTAAGCCGCTGATATTTAACATGGTTTTTCCACCTCCAGTAATGTCATGATTAATGCCATTCTCACATAGACGCCGTACTGCACCTGCTTAAAATATGCGGCGCGCGGGTCTTCGTCCACCTCCACGGCGATTTCATTGACTCTTGGAAGAGGGTGGAGAACGAACATATCCTCCTTCGCTAGGGCCATCTTCTTTTTGTCAAGGATGTAGCAGTCCTTCATCCGGATATAATCTTCCTCATTGAAAAAGCGTTCCTTCTGGACCCTGGTCATATAGAGGATGTCCAAATCAGGCATTGCATCATCCAGGTTTTCGACTTCCCTGTATTCAATATGGTTGGATTCCAGCACATCCTCACGGATATATTCCGGAACGCGCAGCTCCGGGGGGGAAATCAGTACAAAACGGATACCTGTATAGCGTACCAGCGCATTAATCAGGGAGTGGACGGTGCGTCCAAACTTTAAATCGCCGCAGAGTCCGACCGTCAGATTGTCAATTCGGCCCTTCAGGGAGCGGATCGTCATTAAATCGGTGAGAGTCTGGGTGGGATGCTGGTGGCCGCCGTCGCCGGCATTGATAACTGGAATAGAAGATTTGGTAGAAGCTACCATCGGTGCGCCTTCTTTTGGGTGACGCATGGCACATATATCTGCAAAACAGGAAATAACACGAATTGTATCAGAAACACTTTCGCCCTTTGCAGCAGAGCTGGAATCGGCAGAGGCAAAACCTAAAACGCTGCCGCCCAGATTTAACATTGCAGCTTCAAAGCTTAAACGTGTTCTGGTACTTGGCTCGTAAAACAGGGTTGCAATTTTCTTGCCGTCACATACGTGGGCATATCTGTCAGGATTCTTCTCAATATCTGAAGCGAGATCAAGAAGCTGTTCAATTTCCCCGACAGAAAAATCTAAGGGATTTAACAAATGTCTCATTTGGTTCTCCTTTGTTGTGCTTTTTGAAAAGTATTATATAGCATTTTCCGGCAGATTTCCATAGGTTTTGTAAAAAAAGTGAGGGAAAGGTTTGGGTTAGTTACTATTCACAGCCAAGGTCATGATGTTGGGGTCAAAAGGTCTTTTGACCC
>NZ_KE992933.1 GCF_000466485.1 [Clostridium] symbiosum ATCC 14940
TCATTCCGGCCGGATTCCCCCTCCACAACAACCTGCCCACGGGGACGAAGACTCAGCCGGCCCCCTCACCACACCGGACATGGTCCGTTCCGGACGCGTCCTCCTAACCTCAGTTAAATCTCCATTTCTCTGCCGCCCTGCGAAAGGCCCCCATGGCATCATCCAATTCCTCTCTGATACATCTCAAATCAGCATGCCTCAGCTTTTTTCCGCGCACCAGGATCCTCCCGTTTACGAGAACCGTATCCACATTCGAGGGATTGGCCGAATAAACGAGAGCTGAATAGGGATCGTAGCATGGGAACATATTGACGGAGTCTGTCTCTACAAGAATAATGTCCGCTTTTTTCCCGGGCTCCAGTGAACCGACTGTCTTTTCCATGTGCAGGGCTTTGGCTCCTTCACAGGTTGCCAGTCTCACAATCTCCTTTGCCGGAAATACACTCCTGTCATGGTTCACCGTCTTATGGAAGGAGGCGAACAGACGCATCTGCATGAAGAGATCCAGAGTGTTTCCGGAGGAGGCCCCGTCCGTTCCAAGGCCGACCGGGATTCCCGCTTCGAGAAGCTCCCTGACCGGAGCGACGCCTTTGCCTGCTTTTGTGTTGGAACCGATACAGTGGCTGACCGAAACTCTGCCGGCAGCCAGCAGTCTGATATCCTCTTTGGTCAGATGAATGCAGTGGGCCGCCAGGAGACGGCTGCCCAGTACTCCTGTTGCTTCTAAAAATTCTATCGGTGTCCGGCCGTACTTCTCCTGAAAATAAGTTAATTCATAATCCATTTCGCTGGCGTGGAGAGTGCAGAGAGTATCGTATTTTTCTGCGATATCATATGCCTTTTTAAGCATCTGCGGACTGTTGGTGTTTGTCGCATGGGGAGCTATGATAGGAGTGACCAGTTCATGCCCCTTCCACTCCTTTATAAATGCTTCCGCCAGGCCAAGCCCTCCGTAAGGCTCCTCACTGTCACACGTTTTCTGGCCGATCACCGTCTCACCGAGGACTCCGCGGATGCCCAGCTCTTCACAGGCCTTTGCCACTTCCTCCTCATAATAATACATGTCGGTAAAAGCAGTCACACCCGCCAGCAGCATTTCAGAAATGCCGTACCTTGAAGACAGCTTCACCAGCTTCTTTGTCATGGCTTCATTTTCCAGCGGAAAAAGGAAGCGGCGCAGCCGGTCGGGACAATCGTCGCCCAGTGAGCGAAACGGCATCATCGGGACATGGCAGTGGGTGTTGATAAATCCAGGCAGAACAATACCTCCTCCGGCATCTATTACCTCGTCTGCATCCGGAAGAGCTGCACTCTCGTATCCCAGTTCTTTGATTGTCTCATCCACGGTCAACACATAGCCCGGGGAATAAATGTGCATTTCCTTATCCATTGTGAGGACTGTGGCGTTTCGAATTAGAGTTTTCATTATTGCAGTTCCCTCCGTTTGGGCTGTGGGGCTTATTGCCCCTATTCCTCAGGTGATGTAATCTTCTTTCTCTGGTATGGGATAAAATCGTTCGTCTTCCGGTTGATAAATTCTGTTTTAGTCTTCGAATATACGAATTTCTGGCTGGAGTAAAGACTGTAGTAGCCGGAAAGAGTGAAACTGACCGCGATTACAATAACAAAATACGGCATCGCCGAGTAGCCGAACAGCTCAAACCCTATTAACAGCGTGGAAATCGGACAGTTGGTAACCCCCACAAAGAGAGCCAGCATTCCGCAGGCGGCCATCAGCCCGTGAGGCTGGCCCGTCACCATCGCAAAGGTACAGCCAAAGGTTGCTCCGATTGTCAGAGTGGGGACAATTTCACCTCCCTTAAAACCGGCCTCCAGCGTAATGGCGGTAAAAATTATCTTCCAGAGGAAAGCAGCGTAATCGACCTCTCCTTCGAAGCACATTTCGATCAGGCGGATACCGCTTCCGTTATATGCCGTTGTCCGCGACATCAGAGTGAGGGCGATTACAAGCAGCCCTCCCACGAATATCCGCTTAGCCGGTGACGGAAGGTGCCTTACGAACGTATGCTCCGTCCCTCGCAGCGTGATGCAGAACAGCTCAGCCACGAGAGCGCAGAGCATCCCGAGAATAATTATGATTACAGCCATTTTCAAATCGAATGCGGGCACTTCCCCGATGGCAAACGCCTCCGGCATAAGCTGCATATGTTTTGCGATTGCGGCTCCGATAAAGGAAGAAAAAATGCAGGGCACCAGAGCCGCATAATACATAACGCCGATGCTGATTACTTCCATTGAAAACACGGCGGCGGCCATCGGCGTTCCGAACAGAGCCGCAAAAGCCCCGCTCATGCCGCACATGACCGCAATTTTCATATCCTTTTCGTCCAGGCGGATCACCTTGCCAATCTGGTTTCCGATGCTTCCCCCCAACTGGAGGGCTGCGCCCTCCCGGCCGGAGGAACCGCCGCTGATATGGGTCAGAAGCGTTCCCAGGAAAACGGCCGGAGCCGTGCCAAAGGTGATTTCCGTGCCCGAATGGATAGATTCGATTACCATATTTGTCCCGCGGTTTTTATCTTCTTTCAAAATATGGTAGATACCCGTTATCAAAAGTCCGCAGACCGGCAGAAAAAGTATCGTCCATGGATTATTCCTGAAATACGAGGATACCCATAGCACTGCATGGCCGAAAACAGTTCCAACCAGTCCCGTTACCAGTCCGATGAGAACGGATATCACGGTCCATTTGGCAAAGTAATGCAGATTTTTGCCAAACGGTGTATTCTTGTCAAATTGATACATACCCATTTCCCCTTTTTAACTGCGGTTCTCCGCTTCATGATTCACATCCGCACCCTGATACCATCCGCGAAGGACCGCCGTTTTAATCCAGTCTATGCCTCATAGATTCCTTTTGATTTGACAAGTTTCGGACGGTAGCCGGCGGCTTTCAGCGCATCTACAATCTTCTCTTTATGTTCTGTTCCGAATGCCTCTACCGTGATCCGAAGCTCCACAGCCGCATTTCTGTTGATGCTGACAAACTGGTTGTGTTCCAGCTTGATGACATTCCCCTGCTCTGCCGCCATAAGAGTGGAAACCTTTGCAAGCTCGCCCGGTTTGTCGGGAAGCAGAACGGAAACCGTGAAAACACGATCCCTCTGGATCAGGCCGTGCTGGACGATGGAAGCCATCGTAATTACATCCATATTTCCGCCGCTCAGAATCGAAACAATCTTTTTCTTATTGACATTCAAATGTTTCAGGGCCGCAACAGTCAGAAGGCCGGAATTTTCCACGATCATCTTATGGTTTTCCACCATGTCGAGGAAAGCGACAATCAGCTCGGAATCCTCGATTGTGATGATTTTGTCCACATTCTCCTGTATGTATGGGAGCAGCAGTTCTCCCGGAGTCTGCACTGCAGTGCCGTCCGCTATTGTGTTAACTGAAGGAAGGGATACAACCTTTCCGGCCCTAAGGGATTCCTGCATGCAGTTTGCGCCCGCCGGCTCCACGCCGATAATTTTAATCTTCGGATTCAGAAGCTTTGCCAGAGTTGCCACCCCGGTACAGAGGCCTCCCCCGCCGATCGGTACCAGAATATAATCTACCGTGGGCAGCTCTTTGATAATCTCCATCGCGATCGTTCCCTGACCTGTGGCAACATCCAGATCATTAAAAGGATGGATAAATGTATAACCCTTTTCGGCAGCCAGCCTGTTGGCATGGGCCAGGGCCTCGTCAAATACGTCTCCATGGAGTACCACTTCGGCCCCATAGCTTCTGGTCCTGTTGACCTTCATAAGGGGCGTTGTGGTCGGCATGACGATCACGGCTCCCGCGCCAGCCAGCTTCGCTGCATAAGCGACTCCCTGTGCGTGATTACCGGCGGAAGCAGTGATGAGCCCTCTGCTTTTTTCCTCTTCCGAAAGCGTGCTGATTTTGTAATAGGCGCCCCGAACCTTATAGGCTCCCGTATACTGCATATTTTCAGGTTTAAAATACACCTTGTTACCGGTCATATTGGAAAAATGCTCACTGTACACCAGCTTTGTCTCGGATATTACCTTTGAAACGGCTTCCGTTGCCTCCTCAAATTTCTCCAGCGTCAATTTTTCTTCCTTCTCTTCCATATCTTCCATCTTTTCTCCTTTTACCTGCTCTTCGTATTCCCCGCTCATTCTGTTTTTTCCTCCGGTCTTTTAAACAAAGCGTTTACAAAATCATTTGCGTCAAATTTCTGTAAATCGTCTATTTTTTCACCAATTCCCACGTATTTAACCGGTATTCCAAGCTCCGACTGAATCGCGACAGCGATACCTCCTTTTGCCGTCCCGTCCAGTTTCGTCAGGATAATACCTGTAATATCGGCTACTTCCATAAACTGCTTTGCCTGGGACAGGGCATTCTGGCCCGTGGTGCCGTCCAGGACTACGAGCGTCTCCCGGTAGGCGTCGGGATATTCTTTGTCAATTATCCGGTTAATCTTTTTAAGCTCTTCCATCAGATTTTTCTTATTATGGAGCCTGCCTGCCGTATCACAGATTAATACATCCGCATTCCTGGATTTGGCGGCGGCAATGGCGTCAAAGATAACGGCCGCCGGATCGGAGCCCTCCTGCTGGGCTATCAGTTCCACACCGGCACGGTTGGACCACTCCGTCAATTGCTCAATCGCTGCCGCGCGGAAGGTATCGGCTGCCGCAAGAATTACTTTCTTGCCCTGATCTTTTAGCTGGCCGGCCAGCTTTCCGACCGAGGTGGTCTTTCCGACACCGTTTACCCCTATCACAAGTACAACGGACTTTTGTCTCTCAAATTCATAGGCGTTTTCCCCCAGATCCATCTGGCTCTTGATACTGGCCACGAGAAGATCCTTGCATTCCGACGGCTCTTTGATATGGTTTTCTTTTACCTTCCGGCGCAGATCCTCCACGATCGACATCGTCGTCTGGATTCCCAAATCCCCCATAATCAGCGTTTCTTCTATCTCCTCGTAAAAATCGTCATCAATGGCGGAAAAGCCACTGAAAATCGAGTCAATTCCCGATACAATGGAATTCCTGGTTTTTGTAAGCCCCTCTACGAGACGGCCGAAAAAGCCCTTTTTTCCTTCACTCATCTCCAGTTTCCTCCTTAAAATACTATTGCGGTTACGATTATTTCCTGCATCTTAGATTGCGTTGCGGTCCGTCTTATGTACATTATGCTGTAGCAGCCCAGACAGAATGAACTGTTACTATGCTTCCAGTTTATCTTCAATCAGACTTACGGAAACCAGTGTTGACACGCCCTTCTCCTGCATCGTGATACCGTAAAGGCGATCCGAAGCGACCATGGTTCCCCTCCGGTGAGTGATGACGATAAACTGTGTGTATTTTGTAAGCTTATGCAGATACCCGGCAAAACGATCCACGTTGGAATCATCGAGCGCCGCCTCAATCTCGTCTAAAAGGCAGAAGGGCGATGGTTTCAGGTTCTGAATGGCAAAGAGCAGGGCAATCGCCGTGAGCGCCTTTTCTCCGCCTGAAAGCTGCATCATGTTTTGAAGCTTTTTGCCCGGAGGCTGCGAGATAATCTGTATTCCCGCTTCCAGGATATCTTCATCCTCCTGAAGCTCCAGAGTACCGTGGCCTCCTCCGAACATCTCCTTGAATACCTTGTCAAATTCCATCCTGATTTCGCGGAATTTTTCTTCGAACTGCCTGCGCATTCCGGAATCCAGTTCATCGATGATTTTAAGAAGCGTCTCCTCAGCCATAATCAGATCATCATGCTGGGTCTTCATAAATTCGTACCGTTCCGATACTTCTTTATAATCCTCAATCGCGTTGACATTGACGCTGCCAAGCGCCCTGATCTGTGACTTTAACTGCTCTATCTGCTTCTTCATCTCCGGTACGGAGTTTAACTCCTCCTGCCTCAGCTTTTCGGCAGTGGACCAGGTGAGCTCATACTCGCTCCACATATAGTTCGTCTGGTTTTCAATCCGTTCCGAAAGCTTTTCCTTCTGGTTCTGAAGACGGAACAAATCCTTATCAAGAAGGTTCATCCGCTCCGAAAGCCCTTCCCGTTTATCAAAAAAGGACTTCTGCCTGCCGGTTTTTTCTTCTTTATCCTTTATCTTCCCGGCCATGGATTGTTCCAGTTTTCCGGCCGTGCTAAGAGCCTCTTCTATCTGTGCCCTCAGGCTTTCAATTTCCGCCTGTTTTTTCTCAATAGCCTGGCTGCTGCCGCTTCCCCCCGCCGTCAGCTCTTCTTTTTCAAGCAACAGCTTTTCAGCCTCTTCGCGGACGCGTTTTATATTCTCAAGAGTAAAGCTGTCCTGCTGCTTTACCTGGGCCGCCTTAAGCTGCACCTGAGAAAGAGCCGACGCCTTCTGCTCCCTCTCCTCTTTCAGTATCTCGAGCCTGACTGTGTATTCTTCCACTTCCCGGTTTTTTAAAAGTCCCAGGTCTTCCAGACGTCCCGCCTCTTCCTCCAACCGGGTCCGGTTCTCCTTCAGTTCTTTTAACTGTTCCTCCAGCTCTCGGTTCTCAGCAACCAGATCTGCAGAAGATTCCACAATCTCTCGTTTTTTTCCTTCCATTCTTGAAAGGTTCATCTGAGCCGTATTCTCTTCCAGGTATGCGGCCTGTTTCTCAGCCCTGATTTTCTCAAGCTCCCCTTTTGCTTCTTCCAGAATTCCTTCATTCAGCGCCAGGTCTTTTTGTATCTCTTCCACCAGCACAAGCGCTTTCCCGCAGTTTTCTTCCAGCTCCTCTATCTCCCTTTTTCTGCCCAGGAGATTGCTGCTGTTTTTGAAAGCTCCGCCTGTCATGGAGCCGCCTGCATTCAGAAGTTCGCCCTCCAGAGTAACGATTCTCATAGAGTGTTTATATTTTTTCGCCAGTGCAATGGCGCTGTCAATATGATCGGCCACAATCACCCGGCCCAGCAGATAACCGGCCAGTCCCCGGTACTGTTTATCCACCGTCACCAAATCACTTGCAAGCCCCAGAACGCCCGGTTCCCTGAGCGCGCTTTCCTGATTAAAGGAACCTCTGTCAGCAACACTCGTCAGGGGAAGAAATGTGGCCCGGCCGTATTTATTTTTTTTCAGATATTCAATCAGCTGTTTCGCCGTCTGCTCCGAATCGGTTACGATATTTTGAATACTTCCGCCGAGGGCCGTCTCAATCGCCGTCTCATATTCTTTGGTCGTGGAAATAATATCCGCCACAACGCCGTGTATCCCGACCACACGATCCCTGACCTCCATAACGCGGCGGATGCTGTTGCCGTAGCCGTCGTAGCGCTCTGCCAGATTCTTTAAGGATTCCAGCTTTGTGTAGCTTTTATGATACTCCTGCTGTGTGAAGTTCAGCCGTTTTCCCAGCCGTTTCACCTCTTCGTCGGCGCCCTCAGCCTCCGATACCAGCGCGTTTTCGCGTCCGGCAAGCTCCGTCAGGTGTGCCTCTATCTCATGAAGGCGGATTTCCTCTTCCTTAATCTGCTCATCCTGAATTGATTCGTCACTTTTAAACTTCAAAAGCTTTTGGCTGACTTCCGCCCTGCGCACATCCACCTGTTCAAGCATGGTCGCATAGCGCTGCTGCCTGGCTGCCAGACCGGCTTTCTCATTCAGAGCGCGTATGATTTCCGCTTTGGCATCCTCCGTCAGCGTCTCAAAGTCCAGAATTTCCTGCTCTTTTTCCGCCAGCTCTTTTTCCGCACAGGACAGTTCCCCGGCGACTTCCCAGATACTGCGGGACAGTTCCTCCCGCTCCTTTTCGTACTCTTCTTTCCGGCTGGTTCTCGCCGCAATTTCATTCTCTATGGAGCTGATGCGGCTCTTAATGTGTTCCTCATTCATCCGCTCCGTGTTGATCTGCTCGCCCAGGACGTTAATCTGCCCCTCCAGACTCTCTTTCATCAGTACGGCCCGGCTCATAGCGTCACGCTCTTCCTGAATCAGGTTCTCAAGCCCTTCCAGTTCTTGGCTCAGCTCATCATATTCCGTCTTAAGACGTTCCGACTCCGTTCTCACAGTCTCCAAATCGCCGGTTACAACAACTTCTCTTCCTGCAATTTCGGTAAGCTGGCCCTTAAGGGTCTCCGACTCCGTCAGGAACAGGTTTGCATCGTAGAGCTTCAGACTCTCCTTCAGACGGAGATATTCCCTGGCCGCCTCCGACTGTCTGGCCAGAGGGCCAACCTGCTTTTCCAGCTCCGCCAATATATCGGAAACGCGCAGCAGATTCTGTTTCTCGTCCTCCAGCTTCTTCTGTGCAATCAGCTTTCTTCTCTTGAATTTGACAATGCCTGCGGCTTCATCGAACAGCTCGCGCCGTTCCTCCGGTTTCCCGCTTAAAATCTTGTCAATCTGGCCCTGGCCGATGATGGAATACCCCTCTTTTCCGATACCCGTATCATAAAAAAGCTCATTGATATCCTTCAAACGGCAGGTACTGCCATTAATCTTATATTCACTCTCTCCGGAGCGGTAAAGACGCCTGGAAATGGTGACCTCATCAAAGCCGATTGGCAGCTTATGGTCGGAATTGTCCAGTGTAATCGCCACATAGGCAAAGCCCTGGGGCTTGCGCATCTGTGTTCCTGAGAATATGACGTCCTGCATCGAGCCGCCTCTCAGCTGCTTGATACGCTGTTCTCCCAGAACCCAGCGGACCGCATCGGCAACATTGCTCTTCCCGCTGCCGTTTGGTCCCACGATACCGGTGATACCGTTATGAAATTCAAACAGGATTCGGTTGGCAAATGACTTGAATCCCTGGATCTCAATACTTTTTAAATACATATTCCACCTATGATTTTCTGATTTTTAGTATACCGCGGTAGGCTGCAAGCTGTTCCGCCGCCTTTTTTGTCCTGCCTGTGCCGCGCCCAATCTCCTTCTCACCAATTTTGGCCGCTACCTCAAACATCTTATTATGATCCGGGCCTTCCTCCCTGAGAAGCTGGTAGCTGAGCCCTTCCTCACACCGGCTCTGTACAATTTCCTGCAAGATAGTCTTGCTATCATAAAAGAGCTTCTTATGTTCCATATCATTCAGAATAAATTTGTGAATAAACTCTTTTGCACTAGCAAAACCACCGTCCAGATAAATGGCTCCAATCAGGGCCTCCATCGCATCGGAAACTACTGAGTTCCTGTTCCTTCCTCCGGTCGCTTCCTCTCCTTTTCCCAGGAGCAGATATTTACCGAGTGACAATTCCTCCGCGCAGTAGGCAAGCGTAGGCTCACAAACCATGCTGGCTCTAGTCTTTGTCAAATCCCCCTCCGGCATGTCCGGGAATTTGTGAAACAGAAAGTCACTGGACACAATCTCCAGTACGGCATCTCCCAGGAATTCCAGCCGCTCGTTGCACTCTAATTTACTTTTGTGGCATTCATTGGCATAGGAGCTGTGGGTCATGGCACGGCCGAGCAGCTCTCTGTTGTTGAAATGATAGCCTGTCTTTTCTTCCAGTTCCATCAGTTTTTTGTCCATATTTTTCCTTTCCGCCCGGTTAATGGGCTGTATTGAGTCAGTGCCGTGAACAATAACACAAGCAGCCCCGTCCCCAGGGCTGCTCCGGCAAACCTTTATTAATTTAATGCATTTTTGATCTGTTCTACCGCATCCTGTACCGTTACAATCTTCTCTGCGGATTCTGTCGGGATTTCAATATCGAATTCTTCTTCAATGCCCATGATAATCTGAAAGATGTCAAGTGAATCAGCCCCCAAATCGTCAACAAACGTCGTGTTCATTGTGATTTCGTCCGGCTCCGTATTTAATACCTCTGCAATGATCTGCTGTAATTTTTCAAATTCCATAGTCTTCCTTCCTCTCTCACCTTTCTTCTTGTTCCTTTTCCTTCGGGAAAAGGCTCTCTTTCATTTTTTCATTAATCCTCTGCTCTTTGAATGTAACGCATTGGATTATAGAATTACATACTTCCGTCCGCTTTGAATTGCCGTGGGTCTTAACCACCAGGCCGTTCAGTCCCAGCAGCGGGGCTCCTCCATACTGGCTGGCGTCGAAGCTCTTCAGCGTTTCCTTCAGGGCCGGCTTGACTAACAAGGCCCCTATTTTGGAACGCAGGCTGGTCATCATACCGGCCTTTACTTTGGCTATCAATGTCGCGCCCACGCCTTCGTACAGTTTTAGAATGACATTGCCGGTAAACGCTTCAGCGACTATAACATCGGCCTCTCCATGGGGAATCTCCCTGGCTTCTATGCTTCCGGTAAAATTAATATCCCCGCATTCGCGAAGCAGCGGATACGTCTCCTTTACCAGTGCATTGCCCTTTTCCTCCTCGGCTCCGATATTAACAATCGCCACACGCGGATTCCTGATACCTACCACATTCTCCATGTAAATGGAGCCCATCTTTGCAAACTGTACCAGATGGGACGGCCTTGCATCCACATTGGCGCCGCAGTCAATCAGGAGGGACACTCCCTTCTCCGTCGGAATAAGCGGTGCCAGGGGAGGCCGCTCCACTCCCTTGATTCTTCCGACGATTACCTGGCCGCCTACCAGAATAGCACCTGAACTTCCCGCTGAGACGAAGGCATCCGCCTCATCGCGGCGTACCATATTCATCCCTACCACAATGGAAGAATCTTTTTTCTTCCGTATGGCATTTACCGGTGGCTCTTCGGTCTCAATCACTTCAGTTGCATTTACAATTTCAATCTGATCAGTATTATATGTATGCTTCTTTAATTCCGCTGATACACGTTCTTCCTGACCGACCAGAAGAATTTTTATATCTTTTCTGGTATTCGCCGCCATAACGGCTCCTGCGACGATCTCCTCCGGTGCGTTGTCACCGCCCATTGCATCTACCGCTACTTTGATCATGCCAATTTCTCCTTTGCCGACGCATTCTCAGACATAAATAAAGGCATACGTTTATCCCCATCTATCAAGAATGCCACAATCTATACAATAATATACTAAATATCATTCTATAAATCAATATGATTTTTCCTATTATGGTATCTTTGCAGCAGCAGTTCTGCCATAATGCATTCCGCGTGGTGTTTTCGCTGTTTTTTGCGAAACTTCCGGGTTATGCGGCGTAAAACGGCATTGATACCTGCCATAAAACAGCGCTTTTATCTCTGTGGGGAAATCCGGCCTGCCTTTTTCCATTTTTTGTTATATCACATTCTTCTTTTCATGTAAATTGTTATTTTAATTGTTTACACTTTTATACTTATTTTTTGCTCCGCTTTCTTCTCGGCGATTCAACTGTTACTTTTTTTTAACAAAATTACCGTCATTCCCCTCTTAATACTAACGAAGTATCTTGTGCTTTATGGCCGGATATTTTATAATGAAATCAGGCTGACTGGTATTATTATACATAATTATATGGATTATAATACCGGTTTTTATTGTTTCTTCACAGGGGAAGGGAAACAATTGCAGCTTGATGTACATAAGACACTTATAAATTTAAGTAAGTACACCAGAATTTCAAAATTGGAGGTAGGTAGAATGACGTTTGAAACTATTGAAAATGTTCTCAACATTAACACCGATGCTATTATGACGCTGGCGATGGCCGCTGTCCTTCTGGTTATCGGCTATTTTATCAAGAACAAACTTACAATCCTTGACAGGTATTGTATCCCGGCTCCGGTAGTCGGCGGATTCCTTTTTATGTTTATTACATGGATTGGACATGCCACCGGAAGCTTTACTTTTAACTTTACCAACACATTCCAGGATCCTTTCATGCTGGCTTTCTTTACCACGGTAGGACTTGGTGCAAGCTTTGCCCTGCTGAAAAAGGGCGGCGTGCTTCTGATTGTATACTGGCTCACCTGCGGAGTAATCTCCATTTTCCAGAACACAATCGGTATCGGCATTTCTAAAGTGATCGGCCTTGAAGCTCCCTATGCGCTTCTCTCCAGCTCCATCTCGATGATCGGCGGACACGGCGCTGCTTTATCCTACGGCAGCACGTTCGCAGAGATGGGTTATGAGACGGCTCCTTTAGTAGGCGCCGCGGCTGCCACCTTCGGTCTGATTTCAGCCGTATTAGTAGGCGGTCCGGTCGGACGCCGTCTGATCGTCAAATACAATTTAAAACCGGATGAGAATGAAAACTTTGCGACCGATGTAGAGAGCATCAACGCCGATACCGGCGAGAAGCTTTCCGGTCTGGATATCATCAAAAACGTGACGGCTATTCTCGTTTGTATGGCGCTCGGAACCATGGTCTCCAAATGGGTCAGCGGACTGATCAGCATGTCCTTCCCAACTTACGTCGGAGCCATGTTTGTTGCCGTTATCATGCGTAACCTGAATGAGAAATTCAGAATGTACAATTTCAACTATCCTCTGGTAGAGGGAATTGGCGATGTCATGTTAAGCCTCTATCTCTCCCTTGCTCTTATGACGCTGAAGCTCTGGGAACTGTCGGGCCTCATCGGCGGAGTGGCAATCGTTGTATTCGCTCAGGTAATCTTTATGATTCTTGTTTCATACTTCGTTGTATTCCGTATCCTCGGCAAGAATTATGACGCTGCTGTTATGTGCGCCGGTTTATGCGGACACGGACTCGGAGCCACACCTTCCGCTATCGTTAACATGACTGCCGTAAACGAGCGTTACGGCATGTCCAGAAGAGCAATGATGATCGTTCCAATCGTAGGCGCTTTCCTGGTTGATATCATTTATCAGCCAACCACTATCTGGTTCATCAAGACCTTTGTACAGGGCTTTGGAGGCTGATAGAACGCGTTTAACTGAAACTGATGTAAAGATTTAGCGGCTTCCCCTGGGAAAGGCCATAAGACCACGATTAGGTCTTATGGCCTTTTAAATTATATCCGTATTGCCTCTGCGCTGTCCATATCATTTTTACGGCCAATATAGTACATAGTCCTGCATTTCGTGAATAAAACCTGCTTTTTTCAGGCTGTCTCCGGCGTATTTTGGATAATCCTTCACAATCAGCCGTTTTTGGTCCGCGAACAGCTTTTTTTCCCTGAAATCCCGTACCAGTCCGGACAGGATGATATCCAGCCTGCTTTGTGCGTCATCCCCAAAAACTCTCAGGGTTTTTCCCTGCTTTTCAAGAACTGCCGCCGGAAGTCCGCCCAGCAGCGCAACTGCGGTTCCCGGAAGATTCATAAATTCCCGTTCCTTTGGCTGCTTTAAAATTTTGCCCCAAATCTGTGCCGGGTCTGACGCATTCATCCATATAAGCTCCTCATCGGACTTCTGTAATAAAGCGGTGACCGCCTCGTAATCATCTTTTCTGATAAACTGCGCTCCGGACAGCCCTTCGATAAAGTACCCTCTTCTGACTCTTCCCGTGTACTCCCAGACGCGGAGGATTTCCAGCGCCTCGCGCCAGGTAAATTCATCCCCCATAGAGGCTTTCAGGAAGGTTTCCCGGCATAGAACAACTGCCTCTGTGAAATACCGCAGAAGCAGTTCTTCCCTGCTTTTTTCCCGGACGGGCCGCACAATATCCCAGCGCCCGGCCGACAGCGCCATGACCCTTGCGTTAACACGCTGTCTGACCGGCGCTTTCCTGATTTTCTCCCTGTTCTGCCATTGTCTCACCGGCACAAAGCTGTCGGCACAGACGAGGCCTTTGGCAGCCAGTTTCAGAAGTACTTCCTGGGCGCTGTCCTCCTTTGGAATTCCCGTCAGAAATTTAAGAAAGCTGGCGCCGCGCCTTTTTAACTCCCGGTACAAAAGCAGTTCGTCCCCTTCCAGTTCCTCTGCCGCCTCCGGCAGACCGGCGCCCCAGTCGATATCGTCATATCGGTGGAAACTCAAGTTTCCATCCGGCGCCATCTTCCAGAAATAATCTCCCTGGGCCAGAAGGCGGTCCAGCATTGTCTCCGAATAATTTTTCACGCGTCTTCTGAAAATGACGGATTCCCACTGCCTGACCGGAAGATTTATATCACAGCATTGTTCCATTGCGCGTTTCAGCTGTTCCTCTGCCGGGGCATGCAGCTCTATCCGCCCGGCCATCAAGGAGGCGTAGCTCTCAGGCGGTCTTGTCACCGTCTGGAGGCGCAGGCTCTTTACCATTCTATTTCTGGCCCGGTCATACAGCCTGGAATGGTAATAGACTTCCCCGTCCTTTACGATGCTCTCCCGGCTTTGAAGCTCCTCCAGAAGCTTTTTTGTAAACGGCTTTGTCAGGAAGTACCGTTCCCGTATTTCATCCTCGGTCTGTCCTCCGCGGTAATACAGCATTCTCCGCACTATATGGCAGCCCGGTTCCTCCGCTCCCGCTTCCCCGGCAAGCATTCTTTCATACTCTTCCCTCTGTTCCATCGCTATCCAGAGTCCCGGCTCCAGATAAAGAGCCTGTTCCCTTCTGGCCAGGTTATCCAGCCACTCCACCGGGACCGGAAGTTCTCCTGCAGTCAGGTCTCCCTCCATCATCAGCAGGGAGTGGAGCTGTTCCTCATTCTCCGGCAGTTTCTTCCGTTCCTGCTGCCGGGCCAGCTCCTCTGCGGATGGTTTCATCCGCTCCATCTGTCTCAGTTCCTCATATGCCGCCTGACGGATTCCGGGCGTTGAAGGCGAATATTCATACATCTCCTCTGTCTCCACCTTCCACTGGAAAGGAAGGGACATCGGGGACGGCACATCGACGTACACCTCACGGACCGTTATGCAGCCGGCGCGGATTTCGTTTAAAACTTCCGTCACGCCGCCGATATCCCATAAATCCTCCAGACATTCCCTCCGTGTTTCCCGCATCAGAGGGTGTTCTCTCTCCCCCATCAGGGAATCCAGCATTTCCGTACTGCGCAGTCTCTGCATCCACAGCGGCTGGCGGCCGTTTTGCCTCATCCCCATCATCAGCGCCCTGGCGGCGCTGTAACGGAATGTCATGCTGAAAACGGGAGTCAGCGGCAGCACTGCTTCCAAAACAGGCTTCACCGTATCCGGATTAATCTGGTACAGCAGGCCCTCCGGCAGTTTTTCCCCTCCGTAACTATAGAGCAGAACCCCGTCGTCGTCATCCACACATCCGAGATTCATCCCGCTCTGCTCACCGGCGGCATGCCGGAGCAGCAGGGACAGGGGCGCATTTACCCTCCTTCCGAAGAGGGCATGCACCATGACCTGGCAGTTTCCCGTGTGGTCGGTAAAATGTTCCACCAGAATCGTTTTATCGTCGGGGAGCCCTCCGGTCGCCTCAATCTGCCGTGACAAAAAGCCGGAAGCCGTTTCAGCCGCCGTCTCATCAAGACCCAGACGGTAAAGCTCTTTTAAAAGACTTTCCTCCGAGTCTTCGGCACAGTTTTCCAGCTCCCGCATGATGCGGCCAAAGGCCCGGCTGGTGCGCAGCGCCCGGCCCTTTATCTCCCCTTTCCAGAAGGGCAGCCTGGCTCCCTCCACCTGCGCCGGGGCCACGTATACCGTATCCTTGTCCTGCCTCATAATTCTCCATGCGAAGGCGCCCAGTAAAAAGCGGTCGCCAATCTGGGATTCATAGACAAACTCCTCATCCAGTTCTCCAAGCTTCACCCCGTCTTCCGTCTTGGCCGTGTAAAGCCCCTTGTCCGGAATGGTGCCTCCGGCTGCCACTGCCAGCATCCGGCTGTAATTGTCCCCCGTCACCCGATCGTGAATCCGGTCATAGAGTATCCGGGGGCGGACCGGTATTTCGCGGCTGTGCTCGTAATCGCCGGCCAGCATGCGCAGTACCGCCCTCACATCCTCTTTCGTCACCCGGCGGAAAGGATAGGCCCGGCACAAAATTCCCATGACGTCGTCCACCGAATAACCGTCTCCCACAGCCATGGAAACGAGGTGCTGGGCTAAGATGTCAAGGCACATTGCCGGCGGGGCCGCATGCTCCACGCCGCCCTGCCTGGCAATCTCCGCCGTTATGCCGCAATATACGCTCTCCGGCGCGGTCCGCGGATACATCGTCATCACGCTCACCTTGCCCGGATTATGCCCGGCACGGCCCAGACGCTGCATTGTGCTGGATACGGTGCGCGGACAGCCAATCTGGAGAACGCGGTCGATTTCACCGACATCAATCCCAAGCTCCATGGAGGAGGTGGCGCACAAAAGGCGGAGTTTTCCCTTTCGCAGCGCCTCTTCCGCTTCCATCCGCTGTTCTTTTGACAGGCTGCCGTGATGGACCCTGGCAAAGTCCTCCCCTCCCAAAAGATTCACATAATAAGCCAGCTTTTCCGCGTAGCGGCGCCCCTCCGAAAATGCAATCACGCTTTTATAGGAGAGACATTGTTCATAGACAATCTTGGCCAGCTCCTCCCATAGAGGATCTTTGCGCTTTTCCCCAAAGGGCACGGTGCCCACAATCTCTATTTTCACCTGCTTTTTCATCGGCGGAGCAGCAATGACGGCAGACTCCGGTGACAAATACTCCGCCGCCAGCTCAAGCGGTTCAATTGTGGCCGATAATCCAATCCGCTGGAGCTTTCGTCCGCTCAGCTTCTCAAGCCTGGCAATGGAGAGCATCAGATGCGCTCCCCGCTTCGTATCAATCATTGCATGCAGTTCATCCAGGATAACCGCTCTCACCGTCCTGAGTATTTCCTGCCCTCCCTTTGACGTCAGCATCAGATAAAGTGATTCCGGCGTTGTGATCAAGATGTGGGGAGGGTGTTTTATCATCCTTTGGCGTTCCTTCTGGGGCGTATCTCCCGTCCGCATGGCCGCCACAATTTCCGGCTGCCCTGCTTTTTTCGGTATTCCGTCCAGAGGACGGCGCAGATTCTCGCGGATATCTCCGGCAAGCGATTTCAGAGGCGATACATAGAGCAGATACAGCTCCTCTTTTAAATCTCCCCCGGCCGCCAGCGCATTCAGACGGTCTATGAAAATCAGAAAAGCAGAGAGTGTCTTGCCTGTTCCCGTCGGCGCGCTGACCAGGACATCTTTATCCTTTGCAATCGCGGCCCACGCCTCCTCCTGCACTCTCGTCGGCATTCCGAACGTATCGGAAAACCAGTCAGCCGTAGGCTGTGAAAACAGCTTCATAACATGCTTTTGCATAATTTATTCCTTATCCTATTCAAACTCCTCTGCCCGGCAGACAACGCCTTTCCCCTGCCCCTTCGCACGGTACAGCGCTTTGTCCGCCCTGTTGTAGAGCGCCGTAAAATCTTCCCCTGTCCTGCGGCTTCCGGCTATCCCGGCAGAACAGCTTACAGATACGTGCAACCGCTCCGACAGCACACTGCATTCCTTTAACAGTCTGAGAAATTGCTTTTCCACCGCATCATAGTCTGCACTGCAGCTCTCCCACACGGCAAATTCGTCGCCTCCCATCCGTCCAAGGATTGCCGCAGGAGAAAATGACCGCTTCAAAACCCGGGAAAATTCCCTGATTACCTCATCCCCTGTTAAATGTCCTTTAGAATCATTGACACATTTAAAGTCGTCTAAATCAATGGCCAGAAAATAACCGTTCTCATTTTTGATTGCCCGGGAAACGTGCCGTTCCATATAGATCCGGTTATAAAGCTCCGTCATATGGTCCAGCTCCATCCGGTGTTCCAGCGCCCTGCTCTTTTGTACGGCCTCATTTGCCAGGGTGGCAAGAGATTTCGGATAATACTCATCCTCTCCCTGATCCAGATACGGCATGGAATGGTGAACATTGCAAATCTGCACGCCGCCGGGAGTGTCCCGGCAGACAACGGTAAACCGGCTGCCCTCCATATCTATCAGAACCGGCTTTCCCGGTGTGGACTTCTCACGGATCCAAATCCCTCCATAGACGAGACATACATCATCGGTTATCCGCTGCGCCTCATACCATTCATCCTGCAATTCAAACTGGATATCCCTGGCCTCCACCTGATCTGCCGTCATCCCCTTTAAAAAGTCGTCCCTGTTTTTATAAAATTCGTGACGGCCCGTGCCAATCATCAGAAAATCCTCAGGAAGCATGCGAAAGCTGGATTCCAGCTCCTCAGGCTCCTGATTGACGACATAGAGTCTCCATATGCGTTTTACGCTCTCGATTGCTCTTTTTTGAAATTCTGTATATTGTTCTGTCATTTAAAACTTTCCCTCCTGTCTTACCGTCATCTTTATAAGCTTTGTTTGAGCCATCAAAATCTCATCAGCAGGAAATTGGCAGTCAGGCCCGCCGCCGTCTGTGGTATGCCCTTCTGTTGGATATCCGTGTATTTTACTGTTTCGAATATCATACCATTATTCAGCAGATACATCAATCATTTGTGCCGGGCAGATACGCCGGGGATACGGCTTTTAACAGGCCAGTCAGCACCACCGGCTTAGCCGGTGGCCTGCT
>NZ_KE992934.1 GCF_000466485.1 [Clostridium] symbiosum ATCC 14940
ACACCGGACATGGTCCGTTCCGGCCGCGTCCTCCTAACCTCCGTTAAATATTAATTTATGAAATTTTTATCGCACAATCCCATCTTTTGTGGTAGAATAACAATGTTAAAGTATGGCATAGAAAATTATGCCGTTTACAACTAAATACACAGGGAGAAAGACCTATTATGGAAATGAAACGAGTATTGCTTAAATTAAGCGGTGAAGCTCTGGCAGGCGATAAGAAGACGGGCTTTGACGAAGCGACGGTAAAGGAAGTTGCCCGACAGGTTAAAATAGCAGTTTCCGAAGGCATCGAAGTCGGTGTTGTCATCGGAGGCGGAAATTTCTGGAGGGGCCGTGAGAGTAATGTCATTGACAGAACGAAAGCGGATCAGATTGGCATGCTGGCTACTGTCATGAACTGCATCTATGTGTCTGAGATTTTCCGAAGCAGCGGAATGGACACACAGATCCTGACTCCATTTGAGTGCGGCTCCATGACGAAGCTTTTTTCCAAAGACAGGGCCAATAAGTACTTTAAGAGAGGGATGGTAGTGTTTTTTGCAGGCGGTACAGGCCATCCGTATTTCTCTACCGATACAGGAGTTGCCCTCAGGGCGATTGAGATGGAGGCAGACTGTATTCTTTTGGCAAAGGCCATCGACGGCGTTTACGACAGCGATCCGAAGCTGAATCCGGCTGCGATAAAGTATGACACAATTTCCATTCAGGAAGTAATTGATAAAAAGCTGGCTGTAGTAGATTTGACGGCGTCTATCATGTGCATGGAGAATCATGTGCCGATGGCGGTATTCAGCCTTAATGAGGAAAACGGCATCATCAATGCGATGCAGGGAAAAATAAATGGTACGGTAGTTACCGCATAACAGGAGGTTTATATGCAGGAGAAGATTAAGGTTTACGAAGAAAAGATGGTAAAATCATATGAAGTTTTGTTGGATGAGTATGCCTCCATCCGGGCAGGCAGAGCAAATCCTCATGTGCTTGACAAACTGAGAGTGGATTATTACGGCACACCGACTCCGCTTCAGCAGGTAGCTAATGTCTCCGTACCGGAACCGAGAATGATTTTGATCCAGCCATGGGAGAGAAAACTGATCAAGGACATTGAAAAAGCAATCCTCACCTCTGATCTGGGCATCAATCCGAATAATGACGGCAATGCCATCCGCCTTGTCTTCCCGGAACTGACGGAAGAGCGGAGAAAAGAACTGGCGAAGGATGTCAAGAAAAAGGGAGAAGGCGTTAAAGTAGCTGTCCGCAATATCCGCCGTGATGCCAATGATGCGATCAAGAAGATGGAGAAGGCAGGAGAAATTTCTGAAGATGATCAGGCTGAAGGCGAGGAGAAGATCCAGAAGATTACAGACAAGATGATCGAGAAGATTGATAAAGCGGTAGAGGCAAAGACAAAGGAAATTATGACCGTTTAATCTTTTCGGTTCGGAGAGATTTAACCGCATAACAGGGGGCAGGTAATCTGCCCCTGATTTTACGTTAATTGACGGTGAGAGGCTAAACACACATCGGAGGAAATGATGGAAAATACAGATAAAATTATAACAGAGGAGACGAACCTGGTTATTCCGGAACACGTTGCCCTGATTCTGGACGGCAACGGCCGCTGGGCGAAGAAACGTGGACTTCCGAGAACCGCAGGCCATAAGCAGGGCTGCGTGACAGTGGAACAGACGGTGGAAGACGCCGCGAGACTGGGTATAAAGTATCTGACCGTGTATGGTTTTTCAACCGAGAACTGGAAACGCTCCGTCGAGGAAGTGGGAGCGCTGATGCAGTTGTTCCGTTACTATCTGAAACGGCTTTTAAAAATTGCAAAATCAAATAATGTCAGAGTGAAAATGATCGGGGACAGAACCCGTTTCGATAGAGATATCATTGAAGGAATCGATACACTGGAGAGAGAGACAAAAAATAATACGGGAATGACTTTCGTGATTGCCGTTAATTATGGAGGAAGGGATGAGATCACAAGAGCGATCCGGCGGATGACGGCAGACTGTAAGGAAGGCCGTCTCGATTCCGGCTCAGTTACGGAACAGGTGGTTTCTTCTTATCTGGATACGGCAGATATCCCGGATCCGGATCTTTTGATCCGTACCAGCGGAGAAATCCGCCTCTCGAATTATCTTTTATGGCAGCTTGCGTACAGTGAGATCGTTGTGACAGACTGCCTGTGGCCTGATTTCAACAAAGAAGAGCTATTAAAGGCCATTGCCCAGTATAATAAGAGAGACAGAAGGTTCGGCGGGGTCAAATGAAAATGAAGCACGCCTGAATTACCTCGCAGGAGGATGGCTGCAAAGCGGATGCAGCTTACGAATACCTGTATTGTCGGCAGGTGAGTTGAGGGAGGAGGAGCCATGTTCAGAACAAGGCTGATCAGCGGTATTATACTAGTAATTCTGGCCGTGATTGTAGTCAGTACGGGAGGTGCCCTTCTGTACGGCGTCACTGCGGTTATTTCACTGGTGGGGATGTTTGAATTATACCGTGTAATGGGTATTGAGAAAAAAAGTCTGGGACTTGTCGGATATCTGGCGGGGATATCGTATTATGGCCTGCTGTGGTTCGACGGACAAAAATATGTGACGTTGATGGCGATTGCAGCCCTGATGCTGCTTATGACAATCTATGTGTTTACGTTTCCACACTACGGGACAGAACAGGTGACGGTGTCTTTCTTTGGCATCTTCTATCTGGCAGTGATGCTTTCCTACCTGTACCAGGTGAGGGAGATGGCGGACGGAAGATATCTGGTCTGGCTGATTTTCCTGAGTTCATGGGGATGCGATACCTGCGCCTATTGCGCCGGAATGCTGTTTGGCAGGCACAAACTGACACCGGTGCTGAGCCCGAAAAAGACGATAGAGGGAGCCGTGGGCGGAATAATAGGGGCGGCTGTCCTCGGATTCATTTATGCATCCATATTCGGCCACAGGATGGATGAGATTGGCAATCCACAGGCAGCTTGTGCGGCAGCCTGCGCCATAGCGGCGGTGATTTCTCAGATAGGAGATCTGGCAGCCTCCGCAATCAAAAGGAACCATAATGTAAAAGATTACGGCCATCTGATACCGGGACACGGCGGTGTGCTGGACCGGTTTGACAGCGTTATATTTACGGCTCCGGCTATCTTTTTTGCGCTGACATTTCTCGGTTAACGGCTGACGGAAGGGACACCAAGATTCTGTCAGACAGGTACACCGGCCGGAAAAGATGCATAGAATACTGGAGCCGGTTCAATAATAACTGAAGATATCAAAAAGTAACAGTGAGTTAAGAAAGGCAGACATCTGCGATGAAAAAAATAGCTATACTGGGTTCTACCGGTTCAATCGGAACACAGACATTGGACGTGGTCAGGACGAATAAAGATATAGAGGTGACTGCATTAGCCGCCGGAAGCAATATATCGCTTTTGGAAAGTCAGATCCGGGAATTTACACCGAAGCTCGCCGCAGTCTGGGATGAGAAGAAGGCGGCTGAACTTAAAAGCCGGGTGCGAGATCTCGATGTGAAGGTGGTAAGCGGGATGGAAGGCCTTCTCGAAATTGCCGCAGAACCTTCCTCGGAGATTCTGGTGACGGCAATTGTAGGTATGATTGGCATCAGGCCGACCATTGCGGCAATGGAGGCGGGCAAGGACATTGCCCTCGCGAATAAGGAAACGCTTGTGACCGCAGGCCATATCATCATGCCGCTGGCAAAAGAGAAGAATGTCAGGATACTGCCGGTGGACAGTGAACATAGCGCCATATTCCAGAGCCTGAACGGCGAGCATGGAAACAGGATACATAAAATCCTTCTGACTGCATCGGGCGGCCCGTTCCGCAAAAGAACGAGGGAGCAGATGAAGGACATTCAGGTGGAGGATGCGCTTAAGCATCCCAACTGGACGATGGGCAGAAAGATAACAATCGACAGCTCCACGATGGTGAACAAGGGGCTGGAAGTGATGGAAGCAAGATGGCTGTTCGGCGTCACGATGGAGCAGGTTCAGGTTGTGGTCCAGCCTCAGAGCGTGATTCATTCCATGGTGGAATTTGAAGACGGAGCTGTAATTGCCCAATTGGGAACTCCGGACATGAAACTGCCGATTCAGTATGCGCTTTACTACCCGCAGCGGAAGTTTTTGCCCGGCGGGCGGTTAGATTTTGCCAAACTTGGGCAGATTACCTTTGAAGCCCCTGACTTCTGCAATTTTCACGGCCTTTCACTGGCCTATGAGGCAGGAAAACGCGGCGGAACGCTGCCGACCGTATTTAACGCGGCGAATGAACTGGCAGTGAAAAAATTCCTGGACAGAAAAGCAGGATACTTAGCGATAACCGATATGATCGAGGCTGCAATGGAGCAGCACAGGGTAGTGGAAAATCCGTCGGTGGATGAGATACTTTCCGCTGAGCAGGAGACTTATGACTTTATAGAGAGCAGGTGGTAGATTGTTAAGTTTACTTGCGGCAATACTTGTATTTGGACTAATCATACTTTTTCATGAATTCGGACACTTTCTGCTGGCAAAGCGCGGCGGAATCTGCGTAGTGGAATTTTCTCTGGGAATGGGGCCGAGACTGTTCAGCATGGTCAAAGGCGGAACCAGGTATTCCCTGAAACTGTTTCCCTTCGGAGGCTCCTGCATGATGCTGGGAGAGGATGAGGATTTATCCGACGATGACAGGGATGAGAGGGCCGGAAAAAATATTGCCGGTAAAGCAGCTTACGGGGAGGATGAGTTTAAAGATACAAAAGCCGCTTCCCATAAGGAAGCGGAGCAGACACGAAGCTACGCGGGGGTAGAACTGGCGCCGGGAGCAACCGGAGTGACATTTAATGAGACATCGGTGTGGACCCGATTTCTTGTTATTGCGGCCGGACCGGTTTTCAACTTTATTCTGGCATTTGTCTGTGCATTCTTTGTAATCAGCTATGTGGGCTACGATCCGGCGGAAGTTTACAGCGTCGTGGAGGGCTATCCGGCGGCTGAGGCAGGAATTGAGCCGGGCGACGTGATTACACAGATCAACGGCAAGAACATTAAGATATACAGGGACGTACTGGCTTATACCAGCTTCCACCAGGGAGAGACACTGAACCTGGAATACAGACGCGGCAATGAACTTCATCAGGCGGTGATTGAGCCGGTATATTCCGCTGAAAACGGAAGCTATATGATGGGAATCAGCGGCGGAGTCTATAAAAAACCGGAATCCGTATTTGTGACAGCCAAATACAGCGCGTATGAACTGAGGTACTGGATCAATCTGACGTTCAAGAGCCTTGGGATGATTGTGAAACGCCAGGTAAAGACGGATGATATAGCAGGCCCTGTGCGGATTGTTTCGATGATCGATTCCACTGTCAGGGAGAGCAGCGAATACGGGCTGATGGTGGTGCTTGTCAATCTCGCCAATATGTGTGTCCTTTTGAGCGCAAACCTTGGCATCATGAATCTGCTTCCGATTCCGGCCCTGGACGGAGGACGGCTTGTCTTTATCATTCTGGAAGCGCTCAGGGGGCGGCCGATCGACCGGGAAAAGGAAGGGATGATCCATATGGCCGGTATGGCGGTTCTTATGGTGCTGATGGTATTTATCCTGTTTAATGATATCAGAAACATGCTGTGATAAAGTAGAAGTCCAGACAGGTCAGCACGTAACAGTTCAGACAGCATGAACTGTTACGGCAGCACAGCGGCTGTACTGACCGTAGATAAAAATAGATTGACAATTCTGTAAAAGTTCAGAGATACCGGGGAGGTTAGTATGGCGTACAGAGATGAGACAAAAACGGTTCAGATTGGAAAAAAGGTGATCGGGGGAGGAAACCCGATCCTGATCCAGTCCATGTGCAACACAAAGACAGAGGATGTGAAAGCGACAATCGGCCAGATCCTGGAACTTCAGAACGCTGGCTGTGATATTATCCGCGTGGCGGTTCCGACGATGGAAGCTGCAATGGCCCTGACCGAGATTAAGAAGGCAATCAGGATTCCTTTGGTGGCCGATATTCATTTTGATTACCGTCTGGCGATTGCGGCGATAGAATGCGGCGCTGATAAAATCCGGATCAATCCTGGCAATATCGGTGCAAAAGAACGCGTTCAGGCCGTTGTGGATAAAGCCCGGGAATACGGCGTCCCTATTCGTGTGGGCGTCAACAGCGGTTCCCTGGAAAAGCATCTGCTCGAAGAGTACGGCGGCGTGACGGCGGAGGGAATTGTACGGAGCGCCCTGGAAAAGGTGGCGTTGATTGAGCGCATGGGATACGACAATCTCGTAATCAGCATCAAATCCTCGGATGTCATGATGTGCGTAAAGGCTCATGAGCTGATTGCAAAGAAAACCAGATATCCGCTCCATGTCGGCATCACGGAGGCGGGAACGCTGCTGGCAGGCAATATCAAGTCCGCCGTTGGCCTGGGCCTGATTTTAAATCAGGGGATCGGAGATACCATCCGTGTCTCCCTGACCGGAAACCCGGTGGAGGAAGTGAAATCGGCAAAGCTGATTTTGCGGACCCTGGGGCTTCGAAAGGGAGGGGTTGAGGTGGTATCATGCCCTACCTGCGGGAGAACCTGCATTGATCTGATCGGTCTGGCCGGCCAGGTGGAAAACATGGTCCAGGAATATGAGCTGGATATCAAGGTGGCCGTGATGGGCTGTGTCGTAAACGGCCCGGGAGAGGCAAGGGAGGCGGATCTTGGCATTGCAGGCGGCATCGGGGAAGGACTGCTGATCCGCAAAGGTGAAATCATCAAAAAAGTGCCAGAGAAAGACCTTCTGCCCGCACTGAAAGAAGAGCTTGACAGGCTGGCCGGAAAACTGGAATAATAGAGCTGCAGGGTGAAAAAGAAATTAAGGTGATGGAATGAAATCGTTTTTGGAAGTATTTCCTGATTTACATATTGCAGATAATGTGAGAGAGCTTTTTGAGCTGGTAGAGGTGGAGAAGGTGGCCACTACCAGGGATAGAAGCTCTATCCGCATTTATATCGTCAGTCCCAGACTGATTCATAAACAGAACATCTATAAGCTGGAGGAGGGGATTAAGAGCCAGCTCTTCCCCGGAAAAAAGGTGACGATTAAAATCCTGGAGAAATATCATCTCTCCGGCCAGTATACGCCGAAAAAGCTGATGGATGTTTACCGTGACAGCATCCTGATGGAGCTTAAGAATTACAGCATTCTTTTATACAATATGTTCCGCAGGGCCGTTCTCTCTTTTGACGAGAAGGATCTTCTGACCATGGAGATCGAGGATACGATGATAGCAAAGGACAAGGCGCCGGAGCTTGTGAGGATCCTCGAAAAGATCTTTACGGAACGCTGTAACATTCCGATGGAGGTCAGGCTGTCCTACCGCCCGGCAGAGGCCAGAAAAAGGGTGGAGGAGGAGCCTGCCGTCATCTATATGAACGCGGAGCATACATCCGGCGGCGCAGCGCCGTCCGATCCGGCTCCGGTCTCCGGGGAGGCCTCCCTGGATCTTCCCTTTGACGAGGGCAGCTCGGTCTTAAAGCCGGTGGGCGATTTGAATTTCCAGGCGGAGAAGAAACAGAAAGCAGTTAAGGAAACCGGCGGAAAGAACGCCCAGTCAAAAGCGGGAGGCGATTTAAGCGGCAAAAAGGGCAAAGGCGATTTTAGCGGCGGAAAGAGGGAATTCCGGCGCTCCGGCTACGGCAGAAAGTCGGATAATCCGGATGTCCTGTATGGCCGCGATTTTGACGAAGAGTCGGTTGAGATTGAGAAGATAGAAGGGGAGATAGGTGAGGTGGTGATCCGCGGAAAGATACTCGCCACGGATGTGCGTGAGCTTCGCAGCGGTAATTCCCTCTTTATTTTCAGTATCAGTGACTTTACCGATACGATCAGTGTCAAAGTGTTCGCCCGCGAGGAGTCACTTGAGGATTTGAAGACTGCGACAAAGGCCGGCCAGTTTGTCAGGCTGAAAGGCGTGGCGAACATCGACCGTTTCGACGGGGAGCTGACCATCGGTTCTGTTGTGGGTATTAAAAAATGCGAGGATTTTACGACGAAACGCGTGGACAATGCTCCGGTCAAGCGTGTGGAACTGCACTGCCATACCAAGATGAGCGATATGGACGGCGTTTCCGAGGTAAAGGACCTCATTAAGCGGGCCAAACAGTGGGGAATGGACGCGATGGCGGTAACGGATCACGGCTGTGTCCAGTCCTTTCCGGATGCCAACCATTCCGTGGAGAGAGGTGATAATTTCAAGGTTCTTTACGGTGTGGAGGGATATCTGGTCGACGATATGAAGGAACTGGTTGAAAACGGTGCGGGACAATCCCTGGATCATACCTGTGTGGTCTTCGATATCGAGACGACCGGCTTCAGCCCTCTTAAGAACCGGATCATTGAGATAGGCGCAGTCAGGGTGGAGGAGGGACGGATTGTTGATAAATTCAGCAGCTTCGTCAACCCCGACGTGCCGATTCCCTTTGAGATAGAGAAGCTGACGGGTATCAATGACAACATGGTTCTGGATGCGCCGAAGATAGACAGGGTTCTTCCTGAATTTCTGGAGTTTTGCAGGGGAGCCGTCATGGTGGCTCATAATGCCGGTTTTGACATCAGCTTTATTAAAGAGAATGCAAGACAGCAGGGACTTGAGTTTAATCCGACCGTGCTCGACACGGTATCCCTGGCCCGCGTTCTCCTTCCGAACCTCAACCGGTTTAAGCTGGATACGGTAGCAAAAGAGCTTAAGATTAACCTGGCAAACCATCACAGGGCGGTGGACGATGCAGGGGCGACAGCGGAAATCTTTGTCCGTTTTATAAAAATGCTGAAGGAACGTGACATTTTTGATCTGTCCCAGTTAAATGAACTCAGCAGGATGACGGTGGAAATGATACGGAAGATGCCCACCTTCCATATTATCATAATTTCGAAAAACGATGTGGGGCGCGTCAATCTCTACCGCCTCGTATCAGAGTCCAACCTGACTTATTTTGCCAGACGTCCCAGGATCCCGAAGAGCCTGCTTAGCCAGTACCGGGAGGGCCTTATCATCGGTTCCGCCTGCGAGGCGGGGGAACTCTACCAGGCGCTTTTACGCGGTGTGCCTGATACGGAGATACATAAGATAGTGGATTTTTATGACTATCTGGAAATACAGCCTCTGGGCAACAATGCATTTATGCTCAGGGATGAGAAAAGTCCGGTGAATTCCGAGGAAGAGCTGATGGATTTGAACCGCAGGATTGTGGGTCTGGGAGAACAGTATAATAAGCCGGTCTGCGCGACCTGTGACGTCCATTTCCTGGATCCGGAGGATGAGGTTTACCGGAGAATCATCATGTCGAGTAAAGGATTCAAGGACGCCGACGATCAGGCTCCGCTCTATCTGCGGACCACGGATGAGATGCTCAGGGAATTTGAGTATCTGGGGAGCGACAAAGCCGAGGAGGTGGTAATCACCAATACCAGGAAGATAGCAGCCATGTGCGAAAGGATAGAGCCTGTCCGTCCCGATAAATGCGCTCCTGTTATTCCCAACTCGGATGAGACGCTGAGAAGCATCTGTTATAACAAAGCCCATGAAATGTATGGTGAGAACCTTCCTAAAATTGTGGTGGATCGTCTGGAACGGGAGCTTAACTCGATAATTTCCAACGGTTTCGCCGTTATGTATATTATCGCCCAGAAACTGGTATGGAAATCAAATGAGGACGGCTATCTGGTAGGTTCCAGGGGATCCGTAGGCTCCTCGCTGGTGGCCACAATGTCGGGTATCACGGAAGTAAACCCGCTCAGCCCTCATTATTACTGCACCAATTGTCATTATTATGATTTTGATTCCGAGGAGGTCAGGAAATTTGCAGGTATGGCTGGCTGTGACATGCCGGATAAAAATTGCCCGGTCTGCGGGGAACCGCTTAAAAAGGACGGCTTCGATATTCCATTTGAAACCTTCCTCGGCTTTAAGGGTGACAAGGAGCCTGATATCGACCTGAATTTCTCGGGAGAGTACCAGAGCCGCGCGCATACCTATACGGAAGTTATTTTCGGAAAAGGACAGACCTTCCGTGCCGGAACAATCGGCACACTGGCCGATAAGACGGCTTACGGCTATGTGAAGGGCTATTACGAGGACAGGGGCGTTCGCAAACGCCGCTGTGAGATAGACCGGATTGTGGGAGGCTGCGTCGGTGTGAGAAGAACGACGGGACAGCACCCGGGAGGCATTATCGTGCTTCCCCATGGGGAGGAAATCTATTCCTTTACCCCGGTCCAGCATCCGGCCGATGATATGACGACCAGAACCGTAACGACACATTTTGATTATCACTCCATTGATCATAACCTGCTGAAGCTGGATATACTGGGACACGATGATCCGACGATGATAAGAATGCTCCAGGATCTGACAGGCCAGGATCCGGTAAAGGATTTTCCGCTTGACAGCAAAGAGGTCATGAGCTTATTTCAGAACACCTCGGCACTGGGCATAGAGCCGGAGGATATCGGCGGCTGCAAGCTGGGCGCTCTTGGAATACCGGAGTTTGGAACCGATTTTGCCATGCAGATGTTAATTGACGCCCAGCCGAAATATTTTTCGGATCTGGTGCGTATTTCCGGATTGTCCCATGGTACCGACGTGTGGCTGGGAAATGCCCAGACATTAATCCAGGAGGGAAAAGCAACAATTCAGACGGCTATCTGTACCCGAGACGATATCATGGTATATCTGATCGGCATGGGCCTGGAAGAGGGCCTGGCGTTCACTATCATGGAGAGCGTGCGTAAGGGAAAGGGCCTGAAGGACGAATGGATTAAAGAGATGACCGATCACGGCGTACCCGACTGGTATATCTGGTCCTGTAAGAAGATCAAGTACATGTTCCCGAAAGCTCATGCTGCGGCTTATGTTATGATGGCCTGGCGTATTGCCTACTGTAAGGTGTTTTATCCTCTTGCCTACTATGCGGCGTTTTTCAGTATCCGTGCCAGCGGCTTTTCCTATGTACTCATGTGCCAGGGCCGTGAAAAGCTGGAATATCATCTGGCCGACTATAAGAAAAGAATGGATACACTCTCGAAGAAAGAGCAGGATACGCTCCGCGACATGAGAATTGTCCAGGAGATGTATGCCAGAGGGTTTGAATTCACGGCCATTGACATCTTTAAAGCCAGCGCCAGGAGTTTCCAGATAGTGGATGGAAAATTGATGCCGTCCCTCAGCAGTATCGACGGACTGGGCGAGAAAGCGGCCGACGCTATCGTATTTGCGGCGGAGGACGGACCGTTCCTGTCAAGAGAGGATTTCATCAACCGCACGAAGGTTACGAAGACCGTGTGCGATCTGATGGGAGAACTGGGGCTTTTGGGGGATTTGCCGGAGAGTAACCAGCTTTCGTTGTTTGATATGGTGATGTGATGATACCAGGGTCAAAAGGTTGGAAATCTGATGCAAGCTTGCTTGCATGAAGATTTTTAATCTTTTGACCCTGGTATCATGTCATTTAGTTAAGCAGGTGAGGTCGCTGCCGTACGGACAGCGGTGGGGATGATTGGATGAGTCTTTTGTCCCGGGGGAGGATTGTCGTGAGTTGGAGCTGCGGAGAAGATATAGTCTGCGGATGCCCCAGAGGAAGATTTTCACCGGGACGAAAGCCTCCGAGCCTCAATTAAATCTCAATTAATTCATATTCCATAGTACCAATCCCAAGCTTTTCCGCATGTTCCAGCGCCACTTTCCAGTTGGTTTCCGGATGGATGTCCGTAAAATGATCATGGTGGCAGTGCTCACGCTCATCGAGTATACAACCTGGGATTGCAGGCTGACGGTTTACGGCATCGGCACAGGCCATATCGAGGGCAACCGGGTCAAAGGAAGCAAACATTCCTACATTCGGGATGATAGCTGCGTCATTTTCAGCATGGCAGTCACAGTAGGGGGAGACATCCACGACGAGACTGATGTGGAAATGCGGCCTGTCCTTTAAAACGGCGAGGGAATATTCGGCTATTTTTTTATTTAAGATGTCATTTGATTCATCACAATGGTTTGCAACGGCATCTACCGGACAGACTCCGATGCAGCGTCCGCAGCCGGCGCATTTATCCGGTGCGATGGAGGCCTTTTTCTCTGCGATGGAAATTGCGTCGTGTGCACAGTTGCGCTTGCAGGCTCCGCAGCCGATGCATTTATCGGTAAGGACAAAGGGGCTGGTGGCGTTGTGCATCTCCAGTTTTCCGGCGCGGGAACCGCAGCCCATACCGATATTTTTGAGCGCACCTCCGAAACCGGTGGACTCGTGACCTTTAAAATGGCTTAAGGAGATAAAGATATCGGCATCCATAATGGCGCGGCCGATTTTTGCCTCTTTCACGTACTCCCCGTCAATCGGGACGAGGATATCGTCGGTACCCTTCAGTCCATCGGCGATCAGCAGATGGCAGCCGGTGGTAAAGGGATTGTAGCCGTTTGTGTAAGCGGAGTCTAGATGATCCAGGGCATTCTTGCGTCCGCCCACATAGAGGGTATTACAGTCGGTGAGGAATACCTTTCCGCCCTGTTCCTTAATCAGGTCGACGATAACTTTGGAATAATTCGGGCGAAGATAGGCCAGGTTGCCGGGTTCACCAAAATGAATTTTGATCGCGGTATACTGGTTTTTAAAATCGATTTGCTCCAGCATCCCCGCTTTCTTTACAAGACGGGCCAGTTTCTGAAGAAGATTTTCAGTAAATGTTGCCCTGAAGTTAGTAAAATATACTTTTGAAGCAGACATAGGATACCTCCTGATATGTATTCATTAACGATGAAATTATAGCATAAATAAGAATGGATTGCTACTGTTACCGTTTATAGCACCATGCTGCCGAAATATCCACCATTTTTATTGTATACTCGGGAATTTTATGGTAGACTAGAGACTAATTTGAACAGTATTATATATTATATGAATGACAGAGGAGGACACACCAATGAGCCAGAAACGTTCAATTGAAACCACCTGTATTCAGGGCGGCTGGCAGCCGAAGAACGGCGAGCCGAGGATACTTCCTATTTACCAGAGTACTACATTTAAATATTCCACCAGTGAACAGATGGGAAGGCTTTTCGATTTGGAGGAGAACGGTTATTTTTACACCAGGCTTGCCAATCCGACCAACGATGCCGTAGCCAATAAGATTTGTGAGATGGAAGGCGGAGCGGCGGCCATGCTGACCTCATCCGGACAGGCGGCAAATTTTTATGCGGTGTTTAATATCTGTAATGCAGGCGATCATTTTATCTGTTCTTCGACCGTATATGGCGGAACATCCAATCTGTTCGTCGTGACAATGAAAAAGATGGGAATTGAAGTAACCCTGGTGGATCCGGACGCTCCGGCAGAGGAGATCGAGAAGGAATTCCGCCCGAATACCAAGTGCGTGTTCGGCGAGTCGCTTGCCAATCCGGCCATGGTTGTACTGGATTTTGAGAAATTTGCTGCCCTGGCCCATAAGCATGGGGTGCCGTTCATCGTGGACAATACCTTTGCCACTCCGATTAACTGCCGGCCCTTTGAATGGGGAGCAGACATTGTAACTCATTCCACTACAAAATATATGGATGGCCATGCGATGAGCGTAGGCGGCTGTATCGTGGACAGCGGCAATTTTGACTGGGAGGCCAATGCGGAGAAGTTCCCGGGGCTTACGACACCGGATGATTCTTACCACGGAATTATCTATACACAGAAGTTCGGAAAGGGAGCCTACATCACGAAAGCTACGGCACAGGTAATGAGGGATCTCGGTTCCATCCAGGCGCCGCAGAACGCATTCCTTTTAAATATCGGGCTTGAAACGCTACATCTGCGCATGCCGCGTCACTGTGAGAATGCACAGAAGGTGGCTGAGTTCCTGAAATCCTGCGAGGAAGTGGATTGGGTAACATATCCGGGCCTTGAGGATGATAAATATCATGAGCTGGCAATGAAATATATGCCGAACGGCACCTGCGGAGTTATTGCATTCGGCTTAAAAGGGGGCCGTGAGGCAGCCGCGGAATTTATGGATAAATTAAAGATGGCGGCAATTGTAACTCATGTGGCTGATGCCCGCACCTGCGTGCTTCATCCGGCCAGCCATACCCACCGTCAGCTCTCCAACGAACAGCTCCTGGAAGCAGGCGTCGATCCGTCCTTAATCAGGCTGAGCGTCGGTATAGAGAATGTGCAGGATATCATTGAGGATATCAGGCAGGCTCTGAAATAAATATATTGACCGGCAGATAGTTTACATATGGAAATTTTCTAATGAATAAAAGAGGCTTTTTCCGGAAAGATTCAACTTTTGGTTGATCTTTCTAAGGGAGAAGCCTCTTTTATTATTTATATTCTATGATACCAGGGTCAAAAGACCTTTTGGCCCCAACATCATTCTATTTTGGTAAAATCCGGCAGGCTTCGGTAATGTGAATTTAGGAGCGTTAATTCTCTGCTATAATATTTTATGATAAAATCCGGTGCATACAGTTTTGAGAGCAGGCCGGAAATGATACGAAAGAGGGACTTGGGATGAGGGAGTGTGTCAAAAAGCTACGGGAAGAATGGAAAATAAAGCTGGCATGGGTGATGATTTGTACGATTCTTCTCCAGGCTTTGGCAGGATGGAGAGTGATTCCTGTTATGGCCGGTGAGACGGAGAAAATGGATTTATCAGGCTATGCGACGCCGTCGGATGCGTTTCAGCATTTCAATATGTGGACGGACAGGGACACGGTGTCCGGAAATGGGTTTGAGCTACAATTAGAACTGGCATTTGATAATAATTTTTTGGAAACAGCGGTTGAAGATGCCCAAGGCGATATCGAAAAGTGTCCGGACCTCTCTTTTCAGATAAAAGTGGAATGCAGCGGCTTAAATAAAAATATTAATTTTCAGAATCAGGAGCTGACTTATGGGGATGTCTTAATCGGAACCATGGTTACGGAGCAGAATGGAACGTGTCTCGATATATCGATTATCTTTAACAAAGACGACATTTACAGCGGTTATCAGAATATTGAGTCAGGTGCACAATTATCCCTCGGCCTTGAAGCAGGCCATAATGGAGATGAGATAGAACTGGAAGACAATCAGGAGGGGATTGTCACCGTCAAATTGTCGTCGCAAGGTTCCGGGCAGCCGGAGGATAAGGGAGCCTATTCACTGGTCAAAAAAGCGGATAGCGGAGACGGTTTGGATATCACCTATACAATTACAGCCAGGGCCTCCTCCTCTGAGGCGTCCCTGGCCCAAAAAGCTACGCCGGCGACGGCATCTTCAGGCTTTGAAGATATAGATGACTGGGAGACCTGGCAGGCCATGGATGAGGACGAGGAAGACGAAGAGTACCAAGAGGAGGACGGGGACGGAACAACAGGCAGTGCAAGTCAGCTGAAGAAGAGGAAGTCCTCCCGGAGAAAAATGGCAGAATCGTCAAAAACCTATACATTGGGCGGGAAGCACATCATCGATGACGTGCCGTCCGAATTGGTGGTGACACACGCCTATGCAGGGACAGGAGATGCGAAGGAAGAACTTCTCCCGCTGGAAGACTATTATGATCAGGAAAATGGCAGGTTCGTTTACCCGATTGCAGCCAGCGCCTCAGAAGCGGACGCCGGGATTATAACAGACAGCGCCGGAAATATCATAGAGGCATCGGTTACAATTGAGACAGAAATCAGCAGCAGACTTTTAGAAAACTGGAATGAACAAAAAAATCTGGAGCTGACAATTCAAAATAAAGCAACTCTGAGGGATGGTGAAGATAGCCAGACCAGTCTTGCCGAAGCAGACACAACAACGAAAAAAACGCTGGGACAGGAGCTGACAAAAGACGGACAGGAGATATTAAGCCAGGGGGAGAATAAAATCCGCTGGAAAATCAAAATGAAAACCCTGCTTCATACCCTCCACTCGGCCTATCTGATTGACTGGCTCGGGGAAGGTCTTGAATATGTGGATGAGATTACGGTAAAGGAGGGAGGGGCGGAAAGGACAATCTCTTTCAAAGCTTCCGACTCCGGCATTCAACTGGAATTGGGGAAACAGCCTCCAAATAATTATTTTAAGAAAGGCGGTTTTCTGTCCGGGATAGAGGAAGCGCTTAAGGACTTCAAAGAAGGGGAGGCGGTGCGTTTTGGTTATTCCTATCAGTCACCGGATGGTAAAAACCATAACGCACAGGGATTTATCCTGCCCGCTCGCGACCTGGTTAACAAGGATGTAGAGCTTGTTTATTACTCAAAGGTTCCAAAGACTTCTGTGACGGAAGGGCAGGGAACCGTTACAAATAATGCAACACTTTTCCACAACCATGATACGGGAGAAGGAATAGGGCCGTGGGACTGGCCTCCGGAGAATATTGATCTGGAGCATGGGGTTGACTATAACCATAATGCCCTGAAAAAGACGGCCGGCAGCTACGACGAAACAACTCAGACTATGACCTGGAAATTTGAAATCAACCGTTCCGCCGCAGAAATCAGCAGCTTTACGATGAGAGACGCCTTTGATCCACTGAAACAGGTGATTCTGGACAGCAATTTCCCGGACGGAAAGTTAGTTCTTAAAAAAGTGAACCGTGGTAATCCGGACGGCAGAGCCGATGAGGTGGAATTAGCGGAAGGAAGCTATTCGGGCGATTACTATACACTCGAAAAGACTGAGGGCGGAATCTGGCTTCTGACCATACATCTGGCTAAGATAGAGGCGCAGGAGTATTATTCTTTTGAAATAAGGACGCGCATTGTTGATCCGGTGAGCCTCAGCCAGGATCAGGGCAGGGTAGAGAATACTGCAGAATATGAGCTGACCTCCGGTTCGGAAACTATTAAAGGCACCGCGGCAGACAGCAGATTAATACCGAACGCATACGTCAGTAAAAAAGCAATAGACAGTTATAATTACAAGGATAATCTGGTGAAATGGCGGATTGGCTATAACCAGAACAATATCCTGCTGAAGAATTCCGTTCTTACGGACCATCTGCCGGTAGGAACTGTGTTTTCAACAGATCCGGCCTTAAAAAGCGGGCTGACCGGCGTCTGGAAAAAGACGCGGCAAGACAGCAGCGCGGGGACATACAGGGAGGTAAGCTTTGAAAAAGCTGCGTCCGGTTCGGAGCTTCGGCGTCCCGCTTCCCCTGCAAATCTGACGGAAGCGAAAGAAATTCTTCGCTATAAGCTGAACGGCACGGATGATACGATACTTGCCGTATATTCGGTGACAGAAAGAACGGCGCAGGAGAAGTATGCTGATCAGGACATTTTCTTTGTCCTGTATGAAAAGGCTGAGGACGGATTTTATGTCCCTCTTATCGGCGAAGATGCCTGGCAGTATGAATTTACGGCCTATGTGGAGGAGAAGTACAGGCAGGAGAAATTCAAGACTGCAGAGGGGCTGAAGCTGCTGAATCAGGCGGCACTGGACAGCGATATTATCTCCACCAGGGAGAATGAAGGAATGCCGGTGCATATCACAAAAGATGCGCAGGCGTCGCATACCGCAGCGGTGCATATGCTGAAAAAGGGGGAGTTCCATCCATTTAATAAAGAAGATACGTATGACCGCCTTCCATGGCTTAAATGGGAATTAGCCGTGAATATAACGGGAGTCAATTTTGAAGGAGTTAAAATTTCCGATCACATGGCCGGCTATCTGGAGCTTGAACCGGCGAGCATGAGATTTTACAGGATAACAATGGCTCCCGACGGCAGCTATGATTATAGCCCTGATTCAGGTCTGACTGACACGGAAATTGATGAGAATTTTACGGTGGTAAAAAACGGCGGAGGCTTTACAATCGAATATAAGGAGTCTGCGCCCCTGGCCAGGGTACCGGTTTTAGTAGTTTACGACACTGTTGTAGTGGATTCTGTTCCGGACAGCGGAGCCGACAATACGGTCCTGATTGAATGGCCCGACGGCAGCAGCGACAGCACCGTTACCACGAATGCAGAGGCCGGCCGGTTCCAGAGCAGCTCATTTGCAAAATTGGAAAAGCTGCAGATGGCGACAGTGACAAAAAAAAGCGCTAATTCATTAGACAGCGGCGACGGCTATACTCTACAGGGTGCAAAATTCCAGTTAATCCCTGTTTTCAAGCTGCAGGGCGAGTCACCGTCCAATCCCGGAGCGTGGGTGCAGATGAACGATCCGACGGCGGCAAAGGTCAGAACATCGAATGAAAACGGGCAGATGTTTTTCCTCCGCCTGCAAAGCAACACGATTTATAAGCTGGAGGAGACCCAGGCAGCGCCGGGGTACGATAGTCTATCCTTTAAGCCTCAGCATATTCTGTTTGGGAAAGGGGCGCTTGACAGCCTGCCAAAGCTTCCGGACGGTGTGGAAGATACTCTGCAATATCAGGATACAGTCTCAAATGGGGCGAAAATGTATTTTGACGCATTAAATTCCCCTCAGGATTTGGAAAGCAACCGGTTCCGGTTCTATAAGACGGATAAAGACGGCAACGGTCTGAAGGGCGCGGTGTTCACGCTCACGGCGATTCAAAGCAGTATTCTGACTAACAGGGATTCGGTGAGTGATGAGAACGGCAAGGTGGACTTTGCCGGACTGGAGCCTGGCATTATTTACAGTATAACTGAGAAAAAGCCGCCATACGGTTATAAAAAGGCGGCCGGTTCCCTCACTTTGGAGGCAGAGTTTGACAGCGTCACGGGAGAATTTGAAATAAATGCGAATGCAGTCAATGGTTTTCCCTATATTCCGGGAGACGATGCCGCCGGTACAGAAGCTTCGGTGATAAATGAGCCTATTTTATCCAACATTGCATTTTATAAAACAGGCCAGGACTTTGTACCGCTTAACGGGAATACATATCCAGTCAGATTTAAGGTCGAGAGAAAAGCGGCCGGAGAACCGGAGGAAAGCTTTGAAGACTGGAGTGCAGGGCCGGATGGGAGCAGCATGATACCGCTGACAGGGGATGGGCTTGTGAGGCTCGACAGCCTGCCCTGCGGCGTTTACCGGTTTACGGAGGATGTCTCCGAAGTACCGGAAGGGCTCCTTGCACCGGAACAAAAGATGCAAAAGATTCTGGTGGAGATTGAGCCTGCCTCAGATGGTTTAAACGGCAGCGTCACATTTTATAATTGCAGTGACAGCAGTATGGATGAGACAATGATTAAGGCTGAAGGTGTATTAAAGAACGGCTGTTTTCAGCCTGCCGACACAAAAATCCTTCAGGTAACCAACAGCCTGCCTTTCGGCTATATTCAGGTTAACAAGGTAAAAGCAGTCAGGATGGACGATAAGCTGACTATGACAAGCGAGCCGGCTGCAGGGGCAGGGTTCAGTGTATACGAGGCAAAAGTCGGTACAGAAGCGATATGGGAGCCGGTGGATAAGGATGTGCCTCTTCTCACCCTGACAACGGACGGTGAAGGTCATTTCAGCCGGGAAGAGATGGGAGATTCCCTCATAGCAGGCAGGACGTATCTGATCAGGGAAAGCAAAGTACCTTCCGGATACTGCAAAGATACAACGCTCAATTACCCCGGATATGAGGGGCCGGAAAATAAAGGGTTTGTTCCCGTGACGATCGGAAGAGCCGGGGAGACATACTATATCGGTGCAGTCAATAAGGGAACTTCCGATGCATACCGGGCAGACAAAACTTATGATTACGGAGCTGCCGGCCTGGCATCAGGCAGCGATGAGAAGCTGCTGTACTATAATATCGAGGCACAGACAGGTAATGTTAAAGGGGAGAAGCTTGGAGCATTTTATTATGACGGCGCCGGGATCACCAGAACGCCTCTGGAAGGCGTAACATTCGAACTCACAGAGCTTCCGGTTACGGAGTATTCCTACAGGGCATCCGCCGTGACGGATCAGAACGGCTCCTTCCTGTTTGAGAATATTCCGGCCGGCTCAGCCGGAGAAGGTAAAGAATATGAACTGAGGGAGATTACACCCGCTTTCGGCTATGAGACTCCGGACGGCACGGACAAGTTTGTCAGAACGGTGGCTGTTAAGGAGTATCAGACGGCGGAGATCGACGTGACAGGGGAACCCCTTGTGTTTTTAAATGATCCGCTTACCTTTGAACCGAAGGTGAATAAAAAAGATCCGGAGCTGGCGCCGCTTTCCGGAGCAGAGTTCCTGCTGGAGGCGGAGGCGGAGGATGGAACGGCCACGGAAATCTGTTATTTAAAAGAAACAGCGGGAGGGGTACACTCCATTCCGGATCCCGGTAAGGAATCCGATCAAAAATACATGAAGCTTAGCGGTTCGGACATTTGGAAGTATTTTACATACACAGGCGCAAACGGCATGGGTGCATTGACCGCCGGTACGGAGACACCAAAGCTTTATTACAGCGGCAGCTTTGAATACCGGATTCGTGAAATCAAGGCCCCGGCCGGATACATGGCGGACGGTGCGCTTTACAAAGTCGACCGCTCAGCGGCCGTCAATTCGGCAGACGGAGTCTGTTATATTTCCAACTCCCAGGACGGGAAGAGCTTTGTTAACCGGTACCATGAAGATATACTTTTGCTTGAGAAGAGAATCGAAGCGGAGGATGGCGGTATCATTGCCGGCTCTTCGGGTGCGGATGTCTCCGGCTTTTGTTTCCTTCTGACAGGAAAGGACTTTAATGGAAGGCCGGTGGAGGAATGGTTAAAAGTGGAAGATATCACCGGAGCTTCGGAGGTGAAAATCGTTCCCTCCGAAGGCATCTATCTGGAAACGGAAAAAGACGGAGAAATTGTTATCCGTTCCATCAAAGAAGGGCTCTATCAGGCAAAGGAGATTGAGGGAAGCCGGACAGGCAAAAGCGGAGCCTATATTGCCGACGCCGGACCACAGACAGTGACGGTCCGAAGGCAGGAAGGCAGGATAACCGGCGGTAAGTTCCTTTTTATTAATTATCTGAAGCGCGGGACTATAACCGGAAAAAAGGTTGCTGCCCCGGTGACGGATACTTCTGCAGGTCTCTCAGGCGCCCTGATGGGGTTATTTAAAGAGGGAACAGGGAACTTCACAATCGATAACACATACCTGGGAAATACGGCGTTAAGCGGCAGCGGCGGTGAGTTCCGTTTTGAAGATATTCCATACGGAACCTATATTGTGGCGGAGATTACACCTCCCTCCGGCTATTATCTGAACCGTACGGTATCCTACCGTGTCGTCTTATCGGGAGCTTCGGAGAGCGAAGGGACTGAGCTGATTAAAAACAGTTCGGACGGCGCCGTCACCGCCGCAGAGGATGAGAGCGAGATTGTCATCGGAGACTGGAGGATAGAGAGCGCAGGTCATGGAGGAGGCAGCAGGCCGGGGAGCGGTGGAAACAGCCGTCCGACCGGGCCGGGATTAGTGGAGACACAGCCGGAAATACAGAAGGAACCAGGTATTTTGGACGAAGAGGCGGCGGAGCCTCCAAAGGAGATGCCTCCGTCCGTCATTTGGCCGGAGGATTCGGAGAGTTTTCCACCTGCAACAATAAAAAGGGAACCGGACGGTATCATCCGTGTTGAAATACCTGACGAACGGATCACTTATGTAACGGTGAAAAATGACAGAGATGAACTTGTCTTTGAGGGCAGTTATGACAAAGGTTTCACGATCACTTCAGAGCTGCCTGCAGGAGACTACCGGCTTATTACAATGGATGAGAACGAGGTGCCGCTTGGCAGCTATCTGTTCGTAATAGACGAGGGCGGCGTGCCGCTGGCGTCTCTGCCCAGGATGGGAGAGCATTCCCTGCCGGTTTCGGCGCTGCCCGTGATTATGGCCGCCTGCATTCTGCTGATTGGTTATTTCAGGAGAAGACGCGGATAGCCCGACAGAGTTTAAAACTGCGGATAGAAACGAAAGTCCGGGCGTGTAGTCTGCTTTTGCGTGTTTCTGCTTTCCAAGTTCCATACCAGTTGCTATAATAGAGAGGTACAAAGATGATGAATTATAGCAGAGGTGGAAGCAAGTGATACAGATAGCAGTCTGCGATGATGAAAAATATTACAGGGATAAGATACGGGAACTGGCGGCTCAGTTTCTGGAAAAAAGGCAGCTCCCATATACCGTCACGGTCTATCCGTCGGGGGAAGACTTTCTTGCCGGGGAGGAAAATCTCGTAAAATATGATATTGTTTTTCTGGATATCAGCATGAAGGACATAGACGGGATAGAGACAGCAATGCGGATCCGTTCCTTTCACTCCGGAACCTGTATTGTGTTTGTGACCGCATTTCTGGATTATGCGCTGGATGGGTATAAGGCCGACGCAGTGCGCTATCTGATGAAGGATTCCCTCGGGACGGAGATGGAGGAATGTATGGCTGCAGTTCTGGAAAGAATGGAGCTGCGGCAGGTGGCATTTCCGTTTACCGGAGGGGTACAGGAACTATACACGGATAATATTCTTTACGTGGAGAGCAGGAAACATAAATCTGTTTTCTTCTGCCTGGAGTCAGAACGGAAGGAATACCAGCTCTATGAGAAGCTGGATGTGATCGAAGAGAAGCTTGGTCAGTATGCTTTTCTCCGCATCCATAAAAGCTATCTCGTCAATATGAAGCATATAAGAAAAATCAGCAGTTATGCGGTAATCCTTGATACGGGGGAGAGCCTCCCCGTGCCCCGCCTTAAATTCCGGGCTGTCAGGGAGGCGTTTACCGCTTACAAAGGAGCATGGTGATGGAGATACTTATCAGGGGAACCGTATTGTCACTGATTCTTGCCATGAGCTGCCGTATATTTTATGATACGATTGCCGACGGCAGGGAATGGAGGCACAGTCTGACGGGAGGGACAGTCCTTCCCGCCTTTCTGCTGGCTTTTTTCTTTATTGCCTTTACTGAAATACCGCCGTACCTGTTCCAGCCGGTCCGGATGATTGCGGCCGTTTTCATCGTGGCGCAGATTTATTACCGGATCCGTCCGCTTCAGAACCTGTTACTGTCAACGCTTTTCTGCGCCCTGATCTGGATAATTCAGATGTTTGCTTCTTTGCTTATTTATATTTTATACGGCCGTGGAGGGAACCGTCTATGGGGGATGGATGAAATCCTGTGCTATGGGATCCTGCTGTGCCTGATGCTGCTGTTTCAGAAAGTCTATAAGGGGAGAGACGGCATTCGCGCGATGGCCGGAGAAAGCTGGGGCAGTTTTATCTATTTTCCTGTTTTCAGCATTATTGTGTCTGTGGCTCTGAGTATGCTCACCCTGGACGGAGGCAGGGAGGACGGGAATATCATGTTGATTGTGACAGCCGGATTCTGGCTTATCAATCTTGTGGCTTTTGATATGATGGAAAATATCCTGGCAGGACGGGCAAAGGCGGAGAAAATGCGGCTGTCAGCCGAGAGGAACAGGAACCAGATGGAGATTTACCGGAGCTTGCAGCAGGGGGATGAGTGCAGGAAAAGACAGATCCATGATTACAAAAACCAGTTAAACTGCATCCGGGGCCTGGTGGATGACAACAGGACAAAGGAGGCGCTGCGCTATATCGGCCAGCTTACCGGCAGCCTGAACGAAAGCATTCATCAGATTAATACAGGCCATCCGGTGGTAAATGTGCTGCTGAACCAGAAATACCAATCAGCCAGGGAGCAGCAGATTTCGATGACAATGACGATGAACAATTTGTCGGAGCTGTCCCTGAGCGAGGAAGATATTGTGACGCTGCTTGCCAACCTGCTGGACAATGCCATCGAGGCCTGTCTGAAGCTTCATGGAGACAGGAGAATACAATTGAAGATGGTTCTGGAAGAGGAGGAGCTTTTCCTTTCGATCCGCAATCCCGTGGAGTGGGAGGTGAAAATCAGCGGCAAGACAGCAGCGGCGGCAAAGGAGAAATCAGGGGAGCATGGGCTGGGCCTTGGCAATGTGGATGCCGTGATACGAAAAAACAGAGGCAGAAGCACACTGCAATGCCAGGAGGGCTGGTTTTGTTTTACCGCTGTCATTTTGCAGCCGCAGCGCTGAAGCCGGGCAGGAGCCAAAGATGCAGGCTTCTGCTTTTTTTTGCTGTCCGGCCGCCGATTTGTGCCGCCTGTATTGATGAAACGCGTTCTGACCAATACAATGAGGGAAGAGGAATACAGGAGCTGGTCAATCAGCCACGGACAGGAGGATATTATGAAACAAAAAGCAAGGCATTTTACGGCCGCTTGTTTGATAATCAGTATTGCGGTATCGGCAGCCGCCTGCGGACAGAGCGGGACCGCTAAATCAGAACAGGTTACGGAGGCCGGTGTATTTACCGCTGAGACGCTGTATCCTGAAATGATTCTGACAAAGGAGGAGATGCTTTCCGACTATGACGCCATGTGGAAAGCCGTGAAGGAGAACTATCCCTTTTTCGGAGTGCTTTCCCGCAACAATCCGGAGCATCCTGATTATTATGACGAAGTCATCGGGGATTACCGCAGACAGATTATCAATATGCAGCAGGAAGGCGATGCGGCGATGTGGGAATTTATAACCATTGTGTCCGGCAGTCTCTATGATGTGTGCGGTCTGACCGGACACGCAGGCATCCTGAACCCCCATTATTTCCGGGAGCTTGATGTCAACAAAAAATACATCAGGGAGTATCCGGAGCTCCAGCCCTGGGTTGACGTATCCAACCGTCCGGAGGTTATATCATTTTATGATTACTACGATTATCTGCTGACATTTTTGACCGGAGCAGGAGAGGAAATGGAGGGAGAAGACGAGGATAAGGAGCATAACGGTGTTCCGGCATTGGGACTGCATATGGAACGGCTGGGGGATAAGGGAGATACGGCCTATGTCAGAGCAGATTCTTTTGACGATTCACGGATGGAGGAGGAAGTGCCTGAGATACGGGGTTTCCTGGAGGCGGCGGAAGACTGCGGAAATCTGATTATAGACATACGCGGCAACGGAGGCGGAAATACCGTTTATTGGGAAGAGGCATTTGTACGGCCAAATCTGACGGAGCCGCTAACGTACCGGCTGGTAAGGCTGATGAGGGATACTGCTTTAGCCGGACAGTTTTTCGGCTCTTTCTACCAGGGCTCGAACCTCAGTGCAGAGGAGGTTAAAAACGATCCCAGGTATTCTGAATTTCCTGAGGAGGATAAAAGAGGGCTGGCGCTGGCAAGGGAAATTGTGACAACCATTGAACCGGAAGACAGCGGCAGCGTGTTCCGGGGACGGATATGGCTGCTTACGGGACCGTCCGTATACTCATCCTCCGAGGCATTTGCCGTATTCTGCAGGGAGACCGGCTTTGCCACCCTTGTGGGACAGAGAACCGGCCGGTCCAACAGCGGGGGCGCAATCCTTTATGAGCTTCCCGCCAGTCACCTTCTGATCCAGTTTGACGTGGAGTACTGCCTGAATGGGGATGGAAGCTGTAATATGGAGATGGGTACGGCTCCCGATATCGAATCGGACGAGCCGCTGCAGACAGTGCTTGACATAATAGCGGACAAACGATAATCTGAACGCTCCGCGTACAGGTCACAGCAGCAAAAGCGGTAGAGTAAAAATACTCTATCGCTTTTTATATAATGGTGATATAATCTTGATTATGGTTTTACCATAGCTTTGTCAAGTCAAATAAAGGATGTGAAAGATACTGATGAAAAAATTAAGAGGATTGTTAAGGATTATTTTCGGCCGGACCACGTTTGTTGTATTATTCCTGCTGGTTCAGATGGGAGTGCTGCTGGCGGGCTTTAACTGGCTGAGGGAATATATGATTTATGTGTACGGCGGTTCCTCCCTGCTGAGCGCTGTAGTGCTTATCTACATTATCAGCAATGACGAGAACAGCAGTATTAAGCTGTCGTGGGTGGTGCCGATTCTGGTGATTCCCGTATTCGGAACACTGTTCTATCTGTTTTTAAAGCTTCAGCCGGGCGTAAAGCTGATTAATAGAAGAATCCAGTCTCTGGAAAAGGGGATTGCCCCCTATCTGGTCCAGAATGAGGAAGTGCTGCGGGAATATAACAATATCAGTTCCAGCGAAGGCAATCTGGCCCGATATATGAACCGATACGGCGGGTTCCCGGTTTACCAGAACACGAATGTGGAGTATTTTCCCCTGGGGGATGATATGTTCCCGAAAATGCTGGAGGAATTAAGACAGGCCAAGCATTTCATTTTCATGGAATATTTTATTGTGGAACGCGGAATTATGTGGAATGCAATACTGGAAGTCCTCGAGCAGAAAGCAAAAGAGGGGCTGGAGGTCCGATTTATGTATGACGGTATGTGCTCTCTGGCGCTGCTTCCCTATTCCTACCCTAAAACGCTTCAGGCAAAGGGGATTAAGTGTAAAATGTTTTCTCCGGTGAAACCGGCTCTTTCCAGCTATCAGAACAACAGGGATCATAGAAAGATATGCGTTATCGACGGCCATACCGCATTTACCGGAGGGGTGAACCTGGCCGACGAATATATCAACAAAAGGGAGAGGTTCGGTCACTGGAAGGATACGGCCGTGATGCTGAAAGGCGATGCCGTAAACAGCTTTACCATGATGTTTCTCCAGCTTTGGGGAGTGACGGAGCTGGAAAAAGAGGATTACAGCCGTTTTCTTCTCCCGGCGGATTACAGGTATCCGGAAGGAATGGATTACAGCGGTTTTGTTATGCCTTATGCGGACAGTCCTCTGGACGGAGAGAATGTGGGCGAGCAGGTATACCTCGATATCCTCGGCCATGCAAAGCGGTATGTGCATATCATGACCCCATACCTGATTTTGGACGACGTGACGCTGACTGCACTTAAATATTCGGCAAAACGGGGAGTTGAGACGATTATTATCATGCCTCATATTCCCGATAAACTCTATGCCTATCTTCTGGCAAGATCCTATTATGCGGAGCTGCTGCGCGCCGGTGTGCAGATTTATGAATATACGCCCGGCTTTGTCCATGCCAAAATGTTCATAAGCGACGACGAAAAGGCCGTGGTTGGGACAATCAACCTGGATTACAGGAGTTTGTACCTGCATTTCGAATGCGCCGCCTATCTCTATAAAAATAATACCGTATATACAGTGGAGGAAGATTTTCAGGAAACGCTTGGAAAATGCCGGTTAATCACACTGGATGACTGCCGGCGGTATTCACCGGTCAAACGTTTTGCAGGAAAAGCGCTGCGCCTGTTTGCGCCGCTGATGTAAAAGTGAAAAAGTACTGAATAGGCCGCCGGGGCGGCCGGACTGTGAGACAGCCGGCTGCCCCGGCGGTTTTTTGCAGGAGCCTGTGCGTGCTGCGTGCCATTTCTTACTTTTTTCGAAAAACATCATTAATATATCGAAAAACGATAAAAAAATATTGATTTTCGGTTTTTTGCATGTTATACTGCCCATAACAGCATACGTCCAGGAACATGCTGAATTTACTCCGGAGGTGTATCATATTTATGAACTGGAATAATGAAAAGTCGATCGGGTTAACAAAATTCTTTATTATTTTATTTGCGGCGGTTTACATACTGGTGCTGGTGTTCTGTCCGAGAATGACAAGGGAGTTCGTGGACCACAGTTTTTCTGCCCGCGGTAAAGATTTTAACCTATTTATGGCAACCATCTATTCGAGTGCGGTTCCTCTCGGCATCATTTTATGGAATCTGTACAGGATGATAGGCAGAATCGGTGAGGAACAGATTTTCAGCGACGAGAATGTAAGCTGTCTGAGACTGATAAGCTGGATGTGTTTTGCGGTTGCCGTCATCTGCCTGATTTCTATGGCTTATTATATTTTCTTCCTGATTATAGCAGCCTGCGCGGCTTTTATGGGACTTCTGATCCGGGTGATCAAGAATGTATTCGTAAGGGCTGGGGAAATCAAAGAAGAGAATGATTATACAATTTAGAGGGAAGGGGCTGTCATGGGAATTATTGTCAATCTGGATGTGATGATGGCAAAGAGGAAGATTTCCGCCGGAGATCTGGCGGAGCGCGTCGGGATCACTCCGGCGAATTTGTCGATACTGAAGAATAATAAAGCAAAGGCCATCCGGTTTTCCACGCTGGAAGCAATCTGCCGGGAGCTTTCCTGCCAGCCGGGCGACATTTTGGAATTTGAGGAGGAGCAGCTATGATGATGGATGAAAATCAAAGGACAGTGGAAGAGTACCAGGTAGAAGAGCACCGGACAAAAGAGATAAGTGCAGAAAGCCGGAGGGTTAAAAGGAATTATGAAAGGCGTGACTATCTTCTCGCTCTGATCATGGCCGCAGCGTCATTTGTCTATGTCCGGGGCAGTGAGTTTTTTTCAGGCGCCTGGCTCCCCCTGTTTACGGCACTGTTCGTTTCTGCCGGAGTTTTTTACCTCCATTCCCTTGGACGCAGGATGGACAGAGAGGGGAAAACCAGTCTGTTTTTTCTGATTGCGGGAGCTGTCTGGTTTCTTGTTAAATATCTGCCTGGCCGGCAGGAATGGGAGCTTCAGGGGATAATGCCCTATGTGACTTTATTCCTGCATGGAGCAGGAGTCTACTGGCTCCTGACCGTCAGCGGGGCAAGAATAAAGGGAGTGTTGGATGAAAGCTGTATTTTGGATCTGGGAAAAGGATTTTTTGCCCTGCCGTTTATGAACTTTGGTGAAGTTTTTCTGGCAGCGGCGCATAGGGTAAAACAATTCAGAAGCAGCGATCAGGAGACAAAGAAAAAGCAGAAGGATAAAGCAGGACAGATTCTGTTCGGAGTCATGATGAGTATTCCCGTACTGGTGATTGTCCTTCCCATGCTTGCAGGGGCGGATGAGAGCTTTTCGGCTTTTGTGGGCGGACTTTCAAATTTGTGCAGCACCCTGACAGAGAATTTTTTTGAAGCGCTTTTATTTGGCAATTTATTGTTGAATCTGATGGTAATTCTCGGTACCTGTTATTTTTATGGCCTTTTTTACGGAGCTTTTCATGCAAAATCCACAAAAGAAGACGCAGGGCAAGTAAACGGCAGCCGGCCTGTCGGTCTGCCCTATGCGGTTATGATTTCTTTTTCATCGGCGGTCTGCGGAGTTTATGTACTGTTTTTTCTGGTGAAGTTTTCAGACATTCTTGCGAAAGCTTTTTCTCACCAGCAGAGCTTTGTTTACAGTGATTATGCAAGACAGGGCTTTTTTGAACTCTGTTTTATTTCCGTCATTAACTTTGGCCTGTTCTACTTTATCAAGGTATTCAGCGATAGGGAGAAAAAAACAGTAAAACTTATGCTTTCCCTAATGTGTGCGGAGACTCTCGGATTTATTATGCTTGCTTTTTCCAAAATGTGCCTTTATATTAGTGTATATGGATTTACCTTTAAAAGGGTATTTACCAGTTGGTTTATGGCAGTGCTATTCATCACGTTTTTCAGGCTGTTCTATTGCATCTGGAAACAGGGCAATGCCATAAAAACAGCAGTATTATTTGCCTCTGCCACATTTCTTATGCTGGCATACAGCAATATGGAGGGATGGATGCACCAGGCAAACCTGATGATGGGCTTTTTGCAGCAGTAGCATGGCTTTGCGGGGGCCTGTCCGGGAAGAAAGGAGATACGATTCAAAATTGACAGAAGGAGCACTTGTACTGGAAGGCGGCTCCCTGCGCAGCGTATTTACGGCAGGCGTGCTGGATACACTGCTGGAGCATGAAATCAGGCTTTCCTATGTAAACGGAGTTTCCGCCGGTACGATGGCGGGAATGAATTACATCAGCGGACAGAAGGGGCGCATGCTCCGCATTAATAAAGAATATCTGCATGACAGGCGGTATATGGGACTGAGGAGCCTGGTGAAAAGCAGGCTGATATTCAATTTCGACTTTGTATTCGGAGAATTGAGCAATGAACTGATTCCCTTTGATTATGACGCCTTTTACGGTTCCCCTCAGAAATTTGAGGTGGTAGCCACGAGATGCAGGACGGGAAGGCCGGAATTTTTTGACAAATCCTCCTGCACGGAGATGATGCAGGCAGTCAGGGCCTCCAGCAGCATTCCGATGCTTTCACGGATGGTGAAAGTTAACCATAAAAATTATCTGGACGGAGGCGTTTCTCTGCCAATTGCTTATGAGAGAGCTTTTGAACTCGGGTATGGAAAAGTGGTGGTAGTTCTGACACGCCATAGAGGTTACAGAAAGAAGCCGGTCGGCTCCATGACGGAGAGGGCCTATGAGCGCTATTTTGCGCCGCTCCCTCATCTGCGGGAAGCGCTTTATGAAGTTCCCGGACGCTATAACAGAATGCAGGAAGAAATAGACAGGCTGGAGGAGGAAGGACGTATCTTTGTAATCCGTCCCGAGTATCCGGTGGACGTGTCACGGTTCGAGCAGGATGTCAGAAAGCTGGAGAAGCTCTACCGGGAAGGAGTCAGAATCATGGAAGGACGGCTGGAAGCATTGGAGGCGTATTTAGAACAGGAACAAAAGTAAAATATCGTGTTAAATTTTCAAGGAAATCCGATCATGGATTCATCTATAAGGGCTAGATCTCTCGAACAGGGAGGTTTGGCCCTTTTATTGATTGCGTTGACCTGTGCGCGGAGCGTGCAGTTATCATTGAAGATGGTGACCATGAAATCTACCATATTTTCACAGTTTGAACACAAAATGCACACAATTTATTGATATAGTTTCAACAAATAAACAAATAAGATGAATATACGGTTAAATGAAAGGCGGTAGGAAAATTATATGAACAGACAGCGCACAGCGGTTACCATGGCAGCCATAATGGCATTTTCAGCGGCGGCTCCGATGACGGCGGAGGCATCTTCCAGCTACAGTATGAGAAAGAAAGTAATTACTGCAGCCGGCATTATGACGGCTGAGTCAGACGACAGCAGGCTTGTGACAAGGGCCCAGTTTGCCGAAATGCTGGTAAAGGCATCCACCTACCGCAGCAGTGTCAGCTCTGAAAATAACGTTTCCATTTTCTCCGATGTGGACAGAAACAGTGAATATGCATCTTACATAAGAGTAGCAGTTGAGCAGGGCTGGATGACGGGATATCTGGGCGGGAAATTCAAACCGGATGAAAATATTACGATGCAGGAGGCGGTAAAAGCAGTTCTGGCCCTTCTTGGATATACAAATGAAGATTTTGGAAGCAACCAGGCGGCAAACAGGCTGGCTAAGGCATCCTATCTGGAACTGGACGAGGAGATTGGGAAAACCGGAGCTGAAGTCCTCAGCCGCTTTGATTGTGTGAATCTCTTTTATAACCTTATGAAGACCAATACAAAGGAGAATGAAGGAAAGGCAGAAACAAGTTCCACGGTCTATGCGGCCGTACTCGACTTCACACTTACCTCGGATGGGGAAATCAATCCGCTGGAAGCGCTGGAAAGCAAGCTGAAGGGGCCGATAGCGGTTAAAGACAGGAGCTTGAAAAGTATCCTGCCATTCTCCCTATCCAAAGCATCCTTTTATCTGGACGGTGAGTCGGCTTCCGCGGATGAGCTGGAGGACGGGGCGGTCGTGATTTATTATAATACAACTTCGAGGGCTGTTTACGGCTATTCGGAGAGCGGCAACGGAGGGCGCGGAGCGACAAAAGGCACGCTCGATGCAATCTACTATAAATCTTCTGATGTCATGATACCGACTTCGATTGTTGTGGATGGAGTGGAATATGAACTGGCCACCTCCGATATGCAGTTCGCTTTCTCTGTTTACGGTGATTTAAAGGTCGGCGATGAGATTATTGTTATCTGGGAAAACAAGACGGCCTCCGCCGTGGAGGATGATAACGACAATCCGGAGTATAAGCTGATTGATTATATTGAATAGGCGGGGAGAATAGAAATATGAAAGAAAAAGTTAAAGGTCTGTTTAAAAGGCTGCGTCAGGCAAGGGGGCCAAAAAAGCCGCGCAAAATGAGCAGAAAGAAGAAGCTGCTTACCGCAGCAGCAGGACTCATTTTGTTCCTGGCGCTTATTACTGCGGCAGTCCGGCAGAATAAAGCAAGCGCCGTGAAGGCCCAGAGTCAGAGGGTGAACACAGCCACCGTTATAAGACAGAATATTACATCAACCCTTTCCTCCTCCGGTACAATCTCACCGAAGGATACGTACAGCATTACCTCTATGTCGGAAGGGGAGGTGGTGCAGGCAGACTTTGAGGAGGGTGACAGGGTGGAAGCGGGACAAATCTTATACAGGATTGACGCTTCCTCCATGGAATCAAAGCTCAGTTCCGCCAGCAACAGCCTGGAACGCGCTCAGAGCAGCTATGATACGGCGGTAAGCGATTATAATGAGGCGGTTGGGAAATACAGCGGAAATACTTATAAAGCGACGAAATCAGGCTATATCAAACAGCTCTACATTGAGGCCGGTGATAAGGTTGCATCCAATACCCAGATTGCCGATATTTACAACGATCAGATTATGAAAATCAAAGTGCCGTTTTTAAATATGGAGGCGGCGGCCATTGCTCCCGGCAGTCCGGCAGTCCTTACCTTAAGCGACACGCTGGAACAGCTGGATGGCACGGTCCTGAGCGTAAGCTCGATGGATGAGGCCCTGACAGGCGGCCGTCTGGTCCGCTATGTTACGATTCAGGTGGCGAACCCGGGAGGTCTCACGGCCGATATGACGGCCACAGCCGCGGTTGGCGATTTTGTATCCAGCGGAGACGGAACTTTTTCCGCGACAGTGGATACCGTGCTGGCTGCCGACCTTTCCTCCAATGTGGAGGTAGAAGCCCTGCTTGTCAATGAAGGTGATTTTGTCAGCGTGGGAAGCCCGATTTTCAGTATGAAGGCCAGCACTGCCGAGAAACTGATTAAAACTTATAAGGACTCCATGGATAATGCCCAGGCCAGCCTGGAGCAGGCGCAGTCAAGTCTGGATTCAACACAGGATACATATGATGACTATACGATTACGGCTCCGATATCCGGCACCGTGATTAAGAAAAGCTATAAAGTAGGAGACAAGGTACAGAACGGTTCAAGCGCTTCGGCCCTGGCGGTTATTTACGACATGTCCTCCGTTACCTTCCAGATGAATATCGATGAACTTGATATCAGTAATGTAAAGACGGGACAGACCGTAGAGGTGACGGCGGATGCTTTTGAAAACGAGAAGTTCAGCGGAAAGGTTACCAATATCAGCCTGGAAGGCACCAGCTCCAATGGAGTCACTTATTATCCGGTGACTGTAACCCTCGATGAGGTGGGAGGACTTCTTCCCGGCATGAATGTGGACGGCGTTATTATAGTGGATTCCGTTGAAAATGCGCTGGCGGTTCCGGCCGATGCCCTCCAGAGGGGAAATCTGGTTTACGTGAAGGATGATTCTGTAACAGAGGCACAGGGGCGTGTCCCGGCAGGATTTCGGGAAGTGAAGGTCGGGACCGGACTTATCAGTTCAGATTATGTGGAAATTGTATCGGGAGATTTACAGGAAGGCGATGTGGTATACGTGGCAAAATCAAGCGTTAATTCCGACAGCAGCGCGATGATGATGCCGGTGGGAATGGATATGCCCTCCGGTGGCGGAGGCTACGGAGACGGCGGTGGAAGCCGTGGAAGCGGAAACGGCAGCCGCCCCGGCCCGTGACAGAGAGGTGGAAGTATGGATGAAAACAGGCCTTTGATTGAACTGAAAGACATTTATAAGATATATCAGATGGGTTCGGAGGAGGTGCGCGCCAACGACGGCATCAGCCTGAGCATTGAAAAGGGTGAATTTGTTGCCATTGTAGGTAAATCCGGCAGCGGTAAATCAACGCTTATGAATATCATCGGTGCCCTTGATGTACCGACAGAGGGCGAATATTATCTGGGGGGAGAGGATGTCAGCCATATGAGCGACAATCAGCTGGCAGAAATCAGAAATAAGATGATCGGTTTTATTTTTCAGCAGTATAACCTTCTGCCCAGGGATAATCTGCTTGAAAATGTAGAACTTCCCCTTCTCTATGCGGGTGTTCCGAATCCTGAACGGAAGGAACGGGCTTTAAGATCCCTCGAGAAAGTAGGCCTGGCTGATAAATGGGCCAGCAGGCCGAAACAGCTTTCCGGCGGACAGCAGCAGAGAGTTTCCATTGCCCGGGCTCTGGCAGGCAGCCCGTCCCTGATTCTGGCCGATGAACCGACCGGAGCGCTGGATTCGAGAACAAGCCGGGATGTCCTGGATTTTATGAAAGAACTGAACCGGGAAGGCAATACGATAGTCATGATTACCCATGACAGTTCCATAGCGATGGAAGCGAGGCGTGTTGTCCGGATACATGACGGTAAAATCAATTTTGACGGGGATGTGGAAGAGTATGCGGCAGTCATTTAGATTAGCTTTAAAAAGTATATGGAGCAATAAGATGCGCTCCTTCCTGACCATGCTGGGAATCATCATAGGTGTTGCCGCCGTCATCATCCTGGTAGGGCTGGTCAACGGCCAGATGTCATATATGACTGAGAGCTTTTCCGGTATGGGAACCAATCAGATAACGGTAAACCTGGTAAATCTGAGCACCAGATCGGTATCGGCAGATCAGATGTATGAATTTTATGAGGATAACGAACAATACTTCGGACAGATGTCGCCCAGCGTAAGCGTAAACGGAACGGTGAAATCAGGCAATGAATCCCTGACCAGCACCTCCATCACAGGCGTCAGCGAGGAATATCTGGATTTGAAGAGCCAGGAGCTGCAGGCAGGCCGTTTTATCCAGTATTCAGATATCCTGTCCAGACAGAAGGTCTGCGTAATCGGTTATTATCTGGCGAATGAGCTTTACGGGGGAGCATCCAAAGCGCTTGGACAGACGCTCAAGGTCAATGGCCAGGCCTACGAGATTGTAGGCTGTGTGGAGCGCCAGACCAGCGAAAGCGATAACGTGGATGAGGGAGGCAGCGACGATTTTATTTACATCCCCTATACGGCGGCGATGAAGCTTTCAAGGAACGGAACAATTAACAATTACATATTTACCACGAAGGATACCGGCAATACGGAAACGGTAAAAGCGCTTTTTGATGCGTTTCTGTTCCCTATATTTAAAAACGAAGATCTCTATACGGTTACGGCCATGAGCGAACTTCTGGATTCCCTGAATTCCATGATAGCAATGATGTCCATGGTACTTGGAGGGATAGCCGGAATCTCCCTTCTGGTGGCCGGAGTCGGCGTTATGAATATTATGCTTGTATCCGTAACGGAGCGTACACGGGAGATTGGAATCAGAAAATCTCTGGGGGCGAAAAAAAGAACGATCATGCAGCAATTTGTCATAGAGGCTGCCGTCACAAGCTCGATCGGAGGTGTTATTGGAATCATCCTGGGCTGTGTTCTGACCGGAGCCATCGGAACCCTGATGGGAATGACCGCCGTTCCAACGGCCGGCTCCATCCTGCTTTCCTTCAGCGTCTCCGTAGGAATCGGACTTCTGTTTGGCTATATGCCGGCAAGCCGCGCCGCACGGCTGAATCCTATCGATGCGCTGCGCAGTGAATAATGTCTCAGGCAGCGGGATACTGTTCACAGCCCTGCCAAAAACAGTTCTGCGACCGGCTGTGAACAGTAACGAAAGCGGACCCGCCCTTGCGGCTTCAGCGAAATCTTTATTGATATTGTCTCCGGACCGTGCTAAAATCAGCCTATAAGAAGCTAAAATCAGGAGGAAACGTGCCATGAAATTTATTGACATGCACTGTGATACAATCTCGTCTATTTATCTTGACAGAATGGGCGGAGAAGTGAAAAAGTTAAGGGAGAATAACGGCCATGTGGATCTGGCCAGGCTGAAAAAGGGCGGCTGCCTTGCGCAGAATTTCGCCCTTTTTACTATACTGAAAAAAGATCCGGATCCCTACGGTTTTGCGAGAGGCGCCTGCAGACTGTTCAAGGAGGAACTGGCGGAAAATGACGATATGATACGCCAGGCCGTCACAGTTGAGGAGATTCTCCGGAATGACCGCGACGGAAGAATGTCAGGCGTGCTTACGATCGAAGAGGGCGGAATCTGCAACGGCAGTACGGACGTGCTTCGGGATTTTTACCGCGAAGGCGTCAGAATGATGACTTTGACCTGGAATTATGAAAATGATCTGGCCTATCCAAATAAGGTGGATATGAACACGGGAATATCGATGCCGGAGTCGGAGCATGGACTTAAGAAAAAGGGAATCGAATTTGTTGAGCTGATGGAGGAAATCGGAATGGCGGTGGATGTGTCGCATCTCGGGGATGCCGGATTCTGGGACGTGGCTGAGATTATGAAGAAGCCGTTTGCGGCCAGCCATTCGAATGCCAGGGCAATAGCAGGGCATACCAGGAACCTGACGGATGAGATGATCCGTACCATGGCGGAGCGCGGAGGGGTGATGGGAATTAATTACTGCCCCGTATTTCTGGATGACAGGGAAGACGGCGGCACGAGTTGCATCAGCGCTATGGTGCGCCATATTAAACATATCAGAAATGTGGGCGGGATCGAATGCATTGGACTGGGTTCGGATTTCGACGGTATTTCGGGCACACTCGAGATAGATTCCCCGTCAGCTGTCCATCTGCTGGAGGAAGCGCTTTACCGGAACGGCTTTACACAGACCGAGGTGGAAAAAATTTTCTACCGTAATGTCCTGCGTTTTTACGGCGATGTATGGAAAAAGTAAAATGAAACGTAAAATATGTTCCGGTCTTTGAGGGAAAATTAAAGAGAAAGTAAAAATTTTACATTCATTTTACATTCCCATGGTGATGACTTTACATAGATTTGATATAGTGATGACATACTAAAAAGATAAAAGAAGATAGGATGGGAGAAATAACAGTATGTCAATCACAGATTTGGGAATGATTTTTCAGTTTATCGGGGGACTGGGAATGTTCCTTTACGGTATGGGGGCAATGGCCGACGGCCTTCAGAAATTTGCGGGCAACCGGCTCCAGAAGCTGCTTGGAATCCTGACAACCAACCGGGTCCTCGGCGTTCTGGTGGGAGCGGGCGTCACGGCTATTATTCAGAGCAGTTCCGCAACTACCGTCATGGTAGTCGGCTTTGTCAATGCCGGAATTATTAATCTGCTGCAGGCAACCGGCATCATCATGGGAGCCAATATCGGTACGACGGTGACAAGCTGGATCGTATCGATGAGCGAATGGGGCGAAGTGCTGAAGCCGGAATTCTTTGCCCCCGTTCTGTTCGGGGCAGGCGCCTTTATCACACTGTTTGCAAAGAGCCATAAGAAAAAGGAAGGCGCTGAAATTCTGATCGGTTTTGCCCTGCTTTTCATCGGGCTTTCCTTTATGTCAGGCGCGATTAAGCCATACCGGGATGCGCCGATTTTCTCAGAAGCGTTCCGTGTTCTTGGGCAGAATCCGATTCTCGGCATTTTAACAGGACTTGTAGTTACGGCTGTGATTCAGAGCAGCTCGGCATCGGTGGGAATTCTTCAGACTCTTGCCATCAACGGAATGGTAAACTGGCAGTCGGCTATCTTTATCACCCTCGGCCAGAATATCGGAACCTGTGTGACGGCTCTTTTATCCTGTATCGGAACCTCCCGTACCGCAAAGAGAGCAGCGGTGATTCATCTTCTTTTCAACGTATTCGGCACGGTGATTTTCGGCTTTGCCATGTTCTTTATATTTATTGCCAATCCGGCCTTTGCTTCATCCACGGCGGACAGTGTTGGAATATCCGTATTCCATACAATTTTCAATATAACTAATACGGTACTTCTGTTCCCGTTTGCCGGACTGCTTGTGAAAGCGTCCGATATCCTGGTGAGAAAAGGAACAGAAAAACCGGTATCCACGGTGGAAGCAGATATGGTGCGCCATCTGGACGACAGAATTCTGGAGACACCGTCATTTGCCATCGAGAACGCCGGCCACGAAATCATCAACATGGCTAAAATCTCACTTGCAAACGTAAAAATTGCAACGGCAGCTCTTCTGGAAGAGAATGAAGCGTTCTGCAGAGAAGTCTTTGAAAATGAAGAAACCATTGACCGCATGGAGAAAATTCTTACGGAATATCTGCTTAAAATTAATAACCTTTCCTTGAATGACGAGCAGCATTTACTGGTCAAGAATATGTATTACACGATTGGCAACCTGGAACGAATCGGGGATCACTCGGAAAACCTGGCCGAACTGGCAAGGAAGCGGATGGATACCCACTGTTCCTTTACAGATTCGGGGTTAAAGGAGTTAAAAGAAATCTCGGATGCGGCTATTCAGGCGGTAGAATGTTCCATCGATGCAAGAGCGGAAAAAGAAATGATGAAAATCAGGCAAACCGCCAGGTGGGAGGAAACAGTGGATAACCTTGAAGAAGAACTCAGGGAAAGCCATATGGACCGGCTTTCCAACAGTGAATGCACTGTCGAAAGCGGGGTTATTTTCCTCGATGCCATAGCCAATTATGAACGAATCGCCGACCACGCAAAGAACGTCGCAGGATATGTAAAGGAAGAGATGCAATGAAACATTTAATTTATGTGATAGAAGATGATGAGAATATCAGGAACCTGATCTGTGTGGCTCTGGAAAATTTCGGACACCGCTCGGAGGGCTTTGAGACGGCGGAGGAAGCGCTGGAGCGCCTCGGCAGTATCATGAAACGCGGAAAAGAAGCCTACAGGGAGCTTCCGTCCATGTTTATCTTTGACTGGATGCTTCCCGGCATGGATGGGATGACTGCAATCGGAAAGGTCAGGGAATTGGAGCCGCTCAAAGGCACGCCGGTTCTGATGTTGACTGCAAAGGATCGGGAAACCGATATCGTAATGGGACTTGATAACGGGGCGGACGATTATATGACAAAGCCGTTCGGGATTCTGGAACTTTCGGCCCGGGTCAGAAATCTGCTGAAGCGATCCGGCACGGTCAGGGAGGAAAGCACCTGTCTGGCGGCCGGTGATGTAAAAATCGACAAGGAGACAAGGGAAGTGGTCTCCTGCGGTGAAAAGGTTGAACTCACCCTGAAGGAATTTGAGCTTTTAAGCTATCTGATGGAGCATATGAACCGGGTGGTGACAAGGGATGAACTTCTGGACAATATCTGGGGCTATGATTATGACGGCGAGACCAGGACACTCGATATGCATATCAAGACACTCAGGCAGAAGCTTAAGGATGCGGGACAGCAGATAAAGACAGTCCGCGGAGTGGGATACCGTTTCCTGAAAGAAAAGGAACGATAACCTGCACGCTCCGCGATGCACAGAAACGGTAAAAATACCGTTTTACGGCTGTGAATAGTAGCCATAAAATCACAGTAAATTACCGGGCTCCACAGTTAATAAAGATACGGGGAGGGACAGATTTATGCGGAAAGCCATATTAAAAAAATTTATTCAGCTGCTGTTTCTGGCTCTTGCCCTGAATACGTTTATCTTTTATGTGGTCACAAGCAGTATGCTGCTCAAAAAAACACGCTCCAATATGATGTTTGCTTTGGAGACGGCGGACAGCCTCTTTGATTATTCCGACGATTTGCAGGAACAGGCAGGGATGCTGAAAAAAGTAGCCGATATGAACCAGAGCCGTTTTACGATTGTTAAAAAAGACGGCACGGTCGAGGTGGATACAGAGGTAAGCAATGCGGCAGCCATGGAGAACCATATGGAGCGTGAGGAGGTAAAGGAAGCTCTCCAGTATGGAAGCGGACACTCTATCCGGAAGTCGGAGACCCTTGGAATCCAGATGCTCTATGTGGCCAGAATGTCGTCGAACGGCGAATACATATTCCGGCTGGCATCCCCATATTCGGGAATGCAGGAATATCTGATCATGCTGCTGCCGGCCGTGCTGCTGAGCTTCGCCATTGCATTTTTTGCCTCCTCCATGGAAGCGGAGCGATTTTCACAATCCATCACCAGACCCCTACAGGATATCTCGAGGGAGATGATGAAAGTGGACGGGGATTATGCGGATCTGCATTTTGACCGGTGTCCTTACCAGGAAATCAATGTAATCGCCGATACGACGACAAAAATGTCCCGCAATGTCAAAGAATATCTGGAACGTCTGGAACAGGAGAAGCAGATACGCCAGGAATTTTTCAGCAATGCCTCCCATGAATTGAAAACTCCGATTACATCCATCCGGGGATATGTGGAGCTGCTGGAAAGCGGTATGGCTCTGAATGAGGAGACAACCCATGATTTCCTGAAGAGAATTAAGAAGGAAGCCATGAGAATGACAAGCCTTGTGGATGACATTCTGATGATCTCCAGGCTGGAATCAAGGGGAGCCAAAACGGAAATCGTTACAATCCAGGTGGCGGATCTGCTGGAGGAGACGGTTTCCTCCCTGGCTACCCAGGCGGCGGAACGTGGCGTTGTGATTCATAAGCAGTTTGAGTCCTTTGCCATCAGGGCCGATTTGAGACAGATGAATGAGCTGTGCATGAACCTGATCGGCAATGCGGTAAAATACAACAATACGGACGGGGAAATATGGGTAGAGGCGCGCAGGGAAAACACAGACTTTGTCCTGGCTGTAAGGGACAGCGGTGTGGGGATACCGCAGGAAAGCCTGAACCGCATCTTTGAACGTTTCTACCGGGTGGATAAAGGACGCAGCCGAAAACAGGGCGGTACGGGATTGGGACTGGCTATTGTCAAGCATGTCGTAAACTATTACCACGGAACGGTTCGGGTGGAATCTGAAATCGGAAAAGGAAGTACGTTTACCGTCCGTCTGCCGGTTGCGGTGCAGCCGTAACAGTAATTTATTTAACAGGAAAGTTCTCCTGTTAAATAAAAACCGCTCCGCGGAGGAACGCGCCCGCGGGATTCGTTCTTGTACCTTCGAAACGGGTATTTTAACCTGCTTCGAAGGTATTTTTTAGTCTTTTGCACTTTAATACGTTGATTTTTTAGGAATTTAAACAAATGAAATTGACTCCGGGCAAAAAGTGTAGTATGATATGTTTTAATTCCAGTCTGGATATGAATTTGAAACAATCAGGAGGAGAGATTATGAAAAAAACTAAAAAAATTATGGCCCTTGTTATGGCAGGACTTATGGCAGCATCCATGACAGCCTGCCAAACGAAGACAGAACCGCAGCCGACCGGCGGACAGAGTGAATCAGCGTCAGCAGAGGCGCCGGCTGGCACAGAAGCACCGGCAGATGCAGGAAAAACTTATAAAATCGGTATTATCCAGCTGACACAGCATGCCGCTCTTGACAAGACGAATGAAGGCTTTGTGGCAGCCCTCAAGGATGCCGGATTAGACTGTGAGATTGATCAGCAGAATGCTTCCGGCGACCAGTCGGCATGCCAGACGATTGCCGAGACACTTGTAAATAACGGAAATGACCTGATTTTTGCAATTGCAACACCGGCGGCACAGGCCGTGGCAGGTGTTACCGAGACAATCCCGATTCTCTGCAGCGCGGTTACGGATCCGGCGGCTTCCGGTCTTGTGGAGAGCAATGAAAAGCCAAACTGTAATGTATCGGGCACATCCGACCTGACACCGGTTAAAGAGCAGATTGATTTAATGCAGAAGATTATGCCTGATGTTAAGAGCGTAGGCCTTCTCTATTGTTCGGCAGAGTCCAACTCCGTACTTCAGATTGATATGGCAAAGGAAGCTCTTGAAACGGCAGGAATTGCTTATAAGGATTATACGGTTTCATCCTCCAACGAGATTCAGACTGTAGTGGAATCCATGGTCGGAAACGTAGACTGCATCTATGCGCCGACGGATAACATGATTGCAGCCGGCATGACGACAGTGGCTATGGTTGCCAATGAAAACAAGATTCCGGTTATCTGCGGTGAAGAGGGTATGGTAGACGCCGGCGGACTTGCTACATACGGTATTGACTATTACCAGTTAGGATATATGGCAGGCGAACAGGCTGTGGATATCCTTACAAAAGGAGCAGATATTAAGGAAATGCCAATCGGCTACCTGGATGCTTCCAAATGCGCTCTGAAGATAAATGAGGAGACGGCTGCCGAACTCGGTATCGACGTATCAAACATTAAGTAATTATCAGACTTGACTTTTTCAGGGGACGGCTTATCATAATCAATAAGCGGTCCCCTGAAAGCGGAATATACGTTACAGTTCTGTCTTCGGCCAAACTGCAACAAATGATGCGCAGAAACGGCAAAAAACGCCGAAAAAACAGCGAAAACACCCCGCGGAATACATTTAGGCTGAACGGTTACGAGTATACGGTATCTGAGCCGGAAAAAGGAATTTAGAAAAGATATATCGGAGGAAACAGTAGATGAATGGTTTGTTAGCTTCTCTTCAGGGTGCCGTGGCACAGGGCGTACTTTGGGGGATCATGGTTTTAGGTGTTTATATTACGTACCGTCTGATGGACATTGCTGATTTGACCGTAGACGGAAGTTTTGCGCTGGGCGCTTGCGTCTGCGCTGTGCTGGTTGTGAATAAACAGGTGGATCCTGTTGTCGCACTGCTGGTGTCAGCCATGGCAGGTCTGGCAGCCGGAGCCGTGACAGGCATTCTGCACACTGTTTTTGAAATTCCGGCTATTCTGGCGGGAATTCTGACCCAGATTTCCCTGTGGTCCATCAATCTGAGACTGATGGGCGGGAAGAGCAACATTCCCCTTCTCAAGGTGGAGACCTTAATCAGCAAATTTGTAAAAATGACAGGGCTGACCCAGTCACAGGCATCCATGATAATCGGTATTATCGCCGCTATTATTATTATTGCCTTCCTTTACTGGTTTTTTGGAACAGAGATCGGAAGCGCGATGCGTGCGACCGGCAATAACGAAGATATGGTCCGTGCCCTGGGAGTTAACACAAAGATGACAAAACTGCTGGCACTGACACTGAGCAACGGTCTTGTGGGACTTTCCGGCGCACTTGTCTGTCAGAGCCAGAAATATGGTGATATCAACCTGGGAACAGGCGCTATCGTAATCGGTCTGGCATCCATCGTAATCGGCGAGGTCCTGATGGGACGGCTTACCTCGTTCTACTGGAAGCTGACATCAGTCGTAGTCGGTTCCGTAACCTACTTTGTGATCCGCGCACTCGTACTCAGAATGGGTCTGGATGCCAATGACATGAAGCTTCTCTCGGCTATTATTGTGGCGCTGGCCCTCAGCTTCCCCGTTGTACTGTCAAAATACAGGCTGAGAAAAGAATATACGGAGGGAGGCGACGAGGAATGTTAACAATTACCAATGTAAGAAAAACTTTTAATAAGGGAACAATTAATGAAAAAAAGGCATTGAACGGCATTAACCTTCATCTGGAATCCGGTGATTTTGTTACAATTATCGGAGGAAACGGCGCCGGTAAATCTACAATGCTGAACATGATCGCAGGAGTATACCCGATTGACAGCGGTAAGATTGTGATAGACGGAATTAATATTTCAAGGGAACCGGAACACAGACGTGCGAAATACATCGGAAGGGTTTTCCAGGATCCGATGAGGGGGACGGCGGCCAATATGGAAATTCAGGAAAACCTGGCTATGGCTCTCAGGAGAGGGAAAATCAGGGGACTTGGCTGGGGAATCCGGAATAATGAGAAGGATTATTACAGGACTGCGCTTGCACAACTGGATCTGGGCCTTCAGACGCGCATGACGAGTAAGGTCGGACTGCTGTCCGGAGGACAGAGGCAGGCGCTTACACTATTAATGGCAACCCTTCAAAAGCCAAAGCTTCTTCTTCTGGATGAACATACGGCGGCTCTGGATCCGAAGACGGCCAGAAAGGTGCTTGAGCTGACGGAAAAGATTGTCAACGAGCAGGAACTTACCGCTCTCATGGTCACACATAACATGAAAGATGCCATCCAGATCGGCAACCGTCTGATTATGATGCATGAAGGACGGATTATTTATGATGTGTCGGGGGAGGATAAAAAGAAGCTGCAGGTGGAAGACCTGCTGGAGAAATTTGAGACGGCCAGCGGTGAAGAGTTTGCAAATGACAGGATGATGCTGGCGAAATAGCCTTTGCTGCCCGCAGAAATCAGAGGATATTAATCCCCGGATTTCTGCGGGCTTCTCTCTTACAATAGACGGAATAAGACGCCCGATGTGGAATATATGGACAAAAATTCACAATTTGTTAATATTTGTAAAAGAAAATTTACATTTACAGGGAGTCAACTTTATTGGCAATTCTTTATATTTATGATAAAATATAATGTACGCGTTCTGATAAGAAATAATTTATGTAAGAAAAAACGATAACCTGCACGCTCTGCGTTCAGGTCACCGCCATCAATGATGAAAGACACTTATATTACGAAGTGTCTTTTGCGTAACAGTTCATACTATTTGAACTGTTACTCTTTTACTGCCAGTCAATAAAAATACATTGGAGAGATTGCTGCATGTTCAAACTAAAAAAAGACGATTATCTGGCTTCCCTGAACCGGGCCAGAAGAAAGAGAAACCGGGGAGATTATAAAAAGTACGCTCTGATAGCTGCCGGAGCTGTAGTGATAATCGGCGCCGTCGTGTTTGCCGGCCTTAAGCTGGGAAACAGAGAGACAGGAGGAAAACCGGGTGAGTCTGCCGAATCGGTAAATGAGACTGCGGTGAATCCCGAAGAGGAATCAAAAGCCACGGAAGCGGCAGAAAAAAAAAGCGGTAGTGGATTCCTATTCGAATCTGGGAATTGTCCAGGTAACCGGGTATCTGAATATGCGTGAGAGTGCCAGCACCGATGCCGACGTTATCGGGAAGCTGCAGGGTGACAGCGCCTGCGAGATTCTTGACGATTCCACGGAAGGCTGGTATCAGATAAGCTCCGGCGGGCTGACCGGTTACATCAGTTCAGAATTCGTCCTGACCGGCGAAGAAGCAAAGGCCAAGGCGGAGGAACTGGTTGCCCTGCGGGCCATTATAACAGTGGATGCCCTGAATATCAGAAAGGAGCCGACCACGGAATCGGATGCTGTGGGACAGGCCCTTAAAAATGAACGGTATGTGATTGAAGAAGACACCGGTGACGGATGGCTGAAAATCCCCAGCGGATATATAGCCTCCGAATTTGTGGAACAGAAATATGCGCTGAATGAAGCCAGGAAACTGGATATGAAGTCGATGGTTTTAAATCTTTATAAGAATATCGGTATTTCCAGCGTTGACAATTACCTGAATGTCAGAGAAGAGCCCAGTGAGGATGGGAAAATTATCGGTAAGATGACAAGTAAGTCTGCCGGTGACATTCTTGAGACGACGGAAGACGGGCAGTGGTACAAGATACATTCCGGCCCGGTAACCGGCTATGTTAAGGCGGAGTACATTCTGACCGGTGCTTCGGCAAAGAATGAGGCGCTCAATGTGGCGGAGCTGATGGCCATTGTTTCAACGGACCGTTTGAATGTAAGAACCGAACCTTCGACCGAATCTCAGATATGGACTCAGATTTCCAATAATGAGAGATATGCGGTTCTGAGCCAGACCGACGGCTGGGTAGAGATTGAGCTGGACAGCACGTCGGCCTATGTATCAACCGATTTTGTGGATGTCCGGTATGCCCTTCCTGAGGCGATTAAATTCTCGCCGCTGGATGCAAATGTTTCTCTCAGAAATAAAATTGTCAACTATGCCCTTCAGTTTGTGGGAGGAAAATATGTATGGGGCGGCAATGACCCTCATACAGGAGCCGACTGCTCCGGCTTTACGAAATATGTATACAGCAAGGTGGCCGGGATAACACTGAACCGTGTATCAAGGGATCAGGCAAAACAGGGCAAACAGATTAAGTCCTCTGAAATGCGTCCGGGCGATTTAATCTTCTATACAAACAGTAAGGGAACGATCAATCATGTCGCGATGTATATCGGAAACGGCCAGATTGTCCATGCGGCAAGCCGGCGAAGCGGCATCAAGATTTCTACATGGAATTACCGTAATCCTTATCGTATTATTAATCTGCTTGGTGATTAGATGAGGATTTAACTGAGGTTAGGAGGACGCGGCCGGAACCGACTATGTCCGGTGTGGTGAGGGGGGAGCTGGCTGAGTCTTCCGTCCCCGGTTGGAGGGTTAAAAATAAAAATCTTTTTAAAGGTTATAGACTTATAGCCTG
>NZ_KE992935.1:0-9382 GCF_000466485.1 [Clostridium] symbiosum ATCC 14940
AGGTTTTCGCCGGGACGAAAGACTCCGCCGGGGGATTGGCCCCGTCCACTGGCCGCAGGCCGGCGGCGTCCTCACCTGCTTATTTAAATCTCCAAAATCTTTATCAATTCCTCCCTGCTCATTTCAGCCAATGAAACCATTCCTTCCGTCACAATCTGATCCGCCAGATTCTTCTTTGCTTCCTGCAAATTCAGAATATTCTCCTCTATCGTATCTTTCATAATCAGCTTATAAACCGTCACCTGCTTCTCCTGCCCGATACGGTGGGCGCGGTCTGTCGCCTGGTTCTGCGCCGCTACATTCCACCATGGATCGTAATGGATCACGATATCGGCCGCCGTCAGATTAAGTCCCGTCCCTCCGGCCTTCAGGGAAATCAGGAATACCGGCACCTGATCGCGGTGAAACGCATTAACCATTTTATTCCGCTCCTCCTTTGTGGTGGAACCGGTAAGAAGATAGAATGGAATTCCTTCTTTTTTCAGCCTGTTTCCTATAATTCCCAGCATCGAGGCAAACTGGGAGAATAAAAGGATTTTATGGCCTGATTCTGCAGCAGAGAGAAGAAGGGAGACGCAGGTCTCAAGTTTGGCCGACTCACCGTTATACCGTTCGAAACAGAGGGACGGATCACAGCAAAGCTGCCTGAGTCTCGTAAGCTCTGCAAGAATCTGAAATTTCCCGGACGTTTCAGCCGTCTTTTCATCCTCCTCAAGGCTCTGGCGGAGTTTTAAGGCCGCCGCACGGTAAAGCTCCTTCTGCTTTCCTTCCGGAGCCGAATAGACAACCTTTTCGAGCTTCACCGGCAATTCCTTCAATACGTCTGATTTCAGCCTTCTCAGGATAAATGGGCGAATCATCCTGTGGAGATTCTCAAGAGCCTCTTCATCCTCCTCTTTTACAATCGGTATCTCAAACATGGTTTTGAACTTGCGGTAGGTAAACAAAAAGCCCGGCATCAGATAATCAAAAATGCTCCACAATTCGCTGAGTCTGTTCTCCACCGGCGTTCCTGTCAGGGCAAACCTTGAAATTGCTTTGACTGCTTTGACTGCTTTCGCACTCTGAGTAGATGCATTCTTGATATACTGCGCCTCATCAATTATCTCAAATCGGAACGTATGCTCCATATAATAAGGCAGATCTCGTTTCAGAAGATCGTAGGAGGTAACCACGGCGTCATACTCATCAATCTGTTCGAGTTCCTTCTGCCGTTCCGCCTGCGGGCCGGTCACCAGCAGTACTCTGAGAGAAGGCGCAAAAATGGAAAATTCATGTCCCCAGTTATAAATCAGGGAAGCTGGACAAATTACCAGGGAAACCGACGGCTGCGCCATGCCCTCGGCTGTACCGCAGGCACGCTCTTCCTTTTCCGCTGCCAGCAGGGTTATCGTCTGAAGCGTCTTTCCCAGGCCCATGTCGTCTGCAAGGATCCCGCCGAACCGGTAGCCGTCCAGCATCTTCATCCAGACAAAACCGGCCTTCTGATATTCGCGCAGAACCTTCCTCTGTTCTGCCGGCGGTTCATACCCGACCGTCTCAGATGACTGCAAATCCCTGACAATCGTTTTAAACAAGCTGTCTCTGGAAAATGGAATATGCCCATTTTCTTTGACCAGACTTTCCAGATAAAATGCCCGGTAAGCCGGCAATGATATCATTCCTGACTGCAGCTCATTCTTTCCCAGCGCCAGACCGTCGGTCAGCTTCAAAAGGGTCAAAAGACCGTCGTCGGTCAGTCTCAGAAAATCTCCGTTTTTCATCCGGCAGTACTTCTTTTTCTGTTTGTACTCCGAAAGAATCCGCATTATCTCTGAGGTATTCATCCCTTCCGCATCCACTTTAAGATTCAGCCATCCTTCATGAACCGATACGCCCAGGGATATTTGGGGCGGAGCCAGAACCTTCATTGATTTGACGCTGTCGGAGACCCATACCTCCCCTGTTTCACCAAACCGGTCAATGCCTTCGCTCAGGAGACGGTAAATTGCATCCTCATCGTCACGTATGACAAGATATTCACCGTTATCTTCCCTGTATTCAAAATATTTTGTAATCAGGCGGCTGACCCGGAATTCTTCCGGCACGTCCCTGCATATCTCCTTCGGTATTTTTTCATCCTCCAGCGGATGAAAAGAAAAATCACCATAGGAGAGAATCGGCTTCATCGTAATTTCTCCCGGCTGTCTGCTGTCAAATTCAAATCTGGCCTGCAATTCTCCCGGCCTGTAATAATCCCAGTCAATCCCCCCGGACTCCAGGATTCCTGACAGATCCAGCTTTTTCAGGACTCTCTCATAAAAAAGAGGAATATCCCGCTCATTTACGCTTACCTTCCGCGCTCCCCCCGGCTCAGACAGTATCTGTGTGAGAAAAATAGTCAGGTTTTCAGTGCTCTCATCATCACAGCAGTAAAGATGGGTTTCATCCGCCACATAGAGGCTCTTCTCCCCCTGAAAAACCATCAGTTCGTCCGGGATCCTGATCTCAAGCCCTTCCCGGCCAATCCTCTGAGCCCGGACACGAATGGCCGGTTTGCCCCGTAAAAATTTAAGCCGCGTTCTGTGCCCCCTGCAGGTCTCCGTCTCGATTTCCCTGCCCTCCACAATTGCAAAAAAACGGTCGCAGGCCGAACGGCTGAGTAACAGTGTATTAAGGGCCGGTGCCGCAGCGGCTGTTCTCTTTCTGATATCCTCATAATGCTCTTTATAGGCCCCCGTCTCTTCCATAACCATCTGCACCAGAGGCCTGCTTTCCTCTGAAAATGCCAAAAGGCTGTGTTCAAATGCAAAGCCCTTTCCGTATTCGACTCTTTTTCCCGTTCTGACCGCGTCGGCAAAAGCTCCCAAATCCTTTATCAGATACTGCCTCTTTCCCCTGATCCGGCATTCCAGGGAAACTTGGCGGCGGCTGATAATCAGGCAGGGGACAAACTCCACAACCGGGGCCGTTTCCTCTCCCATGATGCGTGCAACCTCCCGGTTTGTATATTCACGTATCATCGCCCTCACCGCAGGGGAGGTTGAAACGGGAAGCGCATTCATTTCCTGCTCCCTGAGCCGGTACTTTTTAAACAGCTCAAGCCCGTGTTCACAAATCCCCTTGTATGAACTTCCGTAAGGGCAGGAACAGTGATAATCATAAATTTCACCGCTTTTAATAAAAATCCTTGTTCTGTATGATCCTTCCCCGTCTTCTGCTACTGCCTGGACCCGGACTTCTCCTTTCCAGAATGTGTCTACCGTCATATCCCTGATGCTCAAGATACCCCTCCAATAGCTGTCTGTTCCAATCGGCAAAAGCAAGCTCCGAAGGCTTTTCACCGTCAAAAAGGCAGCTCTCCATATTCAGACAGGCGGCTCCCGGAATGGACAGCCGCCTGTTTCAAATTCACTTGATTACATATGCTCCGGAGATTCCATCCCCAGAAGATCCATACAGGTGTCCAGAATCTCTTTTGTCAGCGTAATCAGGCTGATAAATGACGCCTGCTTACAGGCATCCTCCTCAGCAATGATCTTATTTTCCAGATAGAAATTATTGAATGCATCCGCAAGGTCGGCCATGTACTGGCAAATCTTATGCGGAGCGGTCTCTGCAAACGCGGTTTCAATAATCTCGCCAAAACGGCAGAGTTCCAGCTGAAGCTCTTTCTCCGATACGGACTGTGCCGGACGGATCGGCTGCCTTTTTGCATCTTTGCCTTTCAGCTCCTCATATTTTTCCAGAATCGATTTAATTCTTACAATCATATACTGGATATGGGGACCGGTATTGCCCTCAAAGGAAATAAAGCGCTCCACATCAAATACATAGTCTTTCGTCGCCTGATTAGAGAGATCTCCGTATTTCAGGGCCGCAAGGCCGATAATCTCAGCGGTGCGTTCCATCTCATTCTCCGGAACCTTCTGTTTTTCCTGGATCTTCTTATAAACTTCCCCGTTAATATCCCTGATTAACTGCTCCAGACGCATTACTCCGCCGTCCCTTGTCTTAAACGGACCGCCTTCCTTGCTGTTCATCGTACCGAAACCGAGGAAAATCATCTGTGTATCTTCTTTTACTATTCCCGCTTTCTTTGCGACACGGAATACCTGAACAAAATGCAGTTCCTGACGCTTGTCCACTACATAGATATAACGATCCGGCTGATACTCTTTCTCCCTCTCAATAATGGTTGCCAGATCAGAGGTTGCGTAAAGTGAGGCGCCATCCGATTTCCTGACAATACAGGGGGGATATTCTTTTGCGTCGCCTTCCTGCGCCACGTCAACTACAAGAGCGCCCTCGCTCTCATAGGCAAGACCTTTCTCAATCAAATCGTTAATCAGGCCGGGAATATACGGCTGGGCATCGCTCTCACCTTTCCAAAGGTCAAAATAAACTTTCAGGTTATCATAATTCTTTTTCAAATCAGCCAGTGAGACATTCATGATATGGTTCCAAATGGCCCTGTATGGCTTGTAGCCGTTCTGAAGCTTAAAGGTGGCCTCCTGAGCCCTCTCCTTGAACGCCTCGCCTGCTTCTGTCTTTTCCTTCGCTTTTGCGCTGGCTGTCGGATAGATCTCCTCCAGCTCTGATATCGTAAACGGCGCTTCCTCCGGGTATTCTCCCTGGAAAGTCTCATCAAAATAGACAAGCTCCGGCTGTCTGTCGTGAAGCTCCTCGATGATCAGACCCATCTGAAGCCCCCAATCGCCCAGATGAACGTCGCCTATGGTCTTGTGTCCCATATAACGGCAGATACGCTTAATGCTCTCGCCGATAACGGCAGCCCTGAGATGCCCCACATGAAGAGGCTTCGCCACATTGGCCCCGCCGTAATCCACGATAATCGTCTCCGGGTCCTTTGCTTCCTCGAGACCGTACTTCTCATCCGAGGCCATCCTGTTCACATATCCGGCAAGATACTCCGGATTCAGGCGGATATTGATAAATCCGGGCATAACGGCATTAATCTCAGAAAACATGGAACTGTCTTTCAACTGCTCCACCAGTTCATTCGCTATATCTATCGGTTTCTTTTTGTAAGCTTTGGCCGCCGCCATGGCGCCGTTGCACTGGTATTCACAGAGATCCGGCCGGTTAGACAGGGTCACACGGATAAATTTTTCGTCGTATCCGCAGCCGGTAAAAGCCGGCTTTAATTCCTCTATGATCAAATCCACTATCTTTTTCATCAGGTTACTCTCCTTCTAGTATTGCCTTTGCTTTCGGTACAGCCGTCCATTCCGCTGTCTCTTCTGCTTTTTCTATGTTTAAGCGATTTAACGCATCGCTTTTTTTACATCTTTTTTAAACTGCTTCCAGGCTCCCTCATCCTCCGAGAAGTTCTTGGGGCATGCCTTTCCCGTTACATCATAGTGACGTATCACATCCTTTGTGGTCAGGTCCAGCTCTTTACAAAGCCATGCTGTCAGTTTTACCAGGGATTCATACGTTTCCTCGGTAAATTCTCCGTCCTCGCCGGGATGGCAGCATTCAATCGAAATCGTATCCGAATTGCGGTTATTGGAAGCAAACGACTTCTCGTCTACCGGTATACACTGGATAATCTCTCCATCCATACCAATGATAAAATTGCTGCTCACCGATGTTGTATTGCTGCCGCTCTGGTTTTTCAGGCTTTCAAAATAATCCCTGTTCTGCTGGGCTGTCGTTCCCGGATTCCCGATATAGTGAACGACAATGGAGTTCACCGCCGCCAGCTTGGTTCCCGGTCTCGAATACGGATTTACCGTTAAAAACTGCTGGTCAATCCACTCCGGCGCTTTGATGGCGCTCAAATCTATGGCCTTCCGAATCGTTGTCCCCCTTAACAGCCATCCGGTTCCCGTTCCCAGGATAAATGCAACAATGCCGATGACACAGCGGATAATGAGTCTCTTGCGGATCAGCTGCTTCCGCCTTTGCTCCTTTGCAACGGCAGATCGGCGGCTCTCTCTTCTCTCCCTCTCCATCCGTTCTTCTCCTCTTTCGTACTTCGTACAAAGTAAAAAAGAACTGCTGTAAAATCTCGCTCGTCTCCTCCGGATATTTTACAGCAGCTCCATTTTCCATATGGTAGCCGTTCAGTTAAACTCTATTACACTCTGGACAGATACTCACCCGTACGTGTATCAATCTTAATCTTATCGCCCTGATCTACGAATAACGGAACGTAAACGGTAGCTCCTGTCTCAACGACAGCCGGTTTTGTAGCTCCCTGAGCCGTATCACCCTTGAAGCCAGGCTCAGTATCGGTAATCTCCAGTTCTACAAATAACGGAGGCTCTACAGAGAATACATTGCCGTTGTAGGAACAAACCTTGCACATTTCATTCTCTTTGACAAATTTGAGAGCATCACCGATTGAATCCGGATTTAATGCAACCTGCTCATAAGTGTTCACATCCATGAAATGGAACAGATCACCGTCTGAATATAAATACTGCATGTCCACTCTGTCGATTCTTGCTGCCGGGAACTTCTCTGTCGGTCTGAAAGTTCTCTCTACTACGCCGCCGCTCATTACATTTTTAATTTTAGTTCTAACGAATGCAGCACCTTTACCAGGTTTTACATGCTGAAATTCCATAATCTGAAAAACGTTGCCCTCGATTTCCAGTGTAATACCGTTTCTAAAATCGCCCGCTGATATCATAAATGATACTCCTCCTTAAATTCTCTGTTGATCTTTTTTATTTTATACTATAATACCCTGTTTTTCAACTACTTTTTGACGATTCACGTCCATTTGCGTCTGAATTGCGCTGCAATCCGGCCATTAATCAACTGCCTTCATATACCGGCGTGTCTTTTTCAAGTTTTTCAATCATTTTCACGACGTGTGAAATATCAATTCCGTCAACTTCCACAGACTGATGTGAACTTTCCATGTAAATCGGATTACGCTTTTCAATCAGCTCCTCCACCTTCTGCCTGACATTGTCTCCCTGAAGCAGCGGCCTGGAGGTGTCGCCCTTCAGTCTTTTTAATACGGTGTCGGCAGACACGCGCAGATAAACGACGCGGCCCAGCTTTTTCAGCAGTTCCCTGTTCTCTTTGCGCATCGGAAGTCCGCCTCCTACTGAGAGAATGAGGCGTTCTTCTTCCTTCCCCCTCTCTGCAACCAGCTTTTTCAGAAGCTCCGTCTCCATGCGGCGGAAGGTTTCTTCCCCTCTCTCGGCAAAGATGTCGGAAATGCTTGTTCCCGCTTCCTCCCTGATCAGATAATCGGTATCCACCATGGTAAGACCGTGTTTCTTCGCATACGCCTCGCCGACACATGTCTTTCCGGCTCCCATAAAACCGATCAGAATCAGGTTGGCCTTCCTTGAGGACGCCAGTCTGCTGGCTGCGAGACGTTCCTCTATAATCGTCCTCGCTTCTACAATCGTATCTTCATCGACCTTCACACCCGGATTCCACAGTTCATAGGAGATCACCCCCTGGTAAAGCAGCATATTAAGCCCGTTTACTGCGCGGCCGCCGGCTGCCTCCACATTTTCCATGAACTTTGTCTTTGCCGGAGTATAAATCACGTCGACTGCTTCGCTGATTTTCTCATAAAATGAAGGATCCTCAATCGGGGCTGCTCCTACCTTCGGATGCATCCCCACACTGGTGGACTGGACGGCAAAATATTTGCCTTCCGGGATTTTATCGTGATCTTCCAGCGCCAGAGGCCTGACCACATCCCTTCCTGCCAGACGGTTCACCCATTCCGTCAGGTGCATTGCTTTCTCCTTACTCCGGTTCAGCAGATAGATAACCGAAGCTCCCTCCTTAGCCATCATATAGGCTGCCGCTTTTCCGGCGCCGCCGGCGCCGATCAGGATGCAGGCTCTGTCTTTGATTACTATGCCCTCCTCCTGAATGGAGCGAAGCAGACCGGGAACATCCGTATTATACCCCTTATATCCGCCTTCCATCCTCACCAGCGTATTCACGGCGCCGATGTCTGCGGCAGTTTCGTCTATGTCCTTTAAATATTTCATTACCGTCTGTTTGTGGGGAACCGTTACGTTGAGTCCAAGTATATTCAGGGCATAAGCGCCCTCTACCGCCGACTGCAGATTCTCTTCTTTCACTTTATACGGAACATACGCCAGATTAACTCCGGTTCTCTTTGCATAATGGTTCTGCAAAAGCGGTGACATACTGTGTTCTACCGGATTGGCAATAATCCCGCATATTTTAGTTTTTCCGTCCATACTATCTCTTCCTCTTCTGAATTTTTCTTTTCTCTCTATTATAAAAATACAGCACAATCCATTCCAGGCGGCGCTTTATAACGATCTGAATTTCCTCTTTCGGATGAATCGGCTTAACCAGTATACCGTATATCCCTGCCCTGTTGGCTCCGTAGACATCGGTAAAGAGCTGATCGCCGACAAAAAGGGTGGTCGCCTCATCTGTCTTCATCAGCTCCATTGCTCTTTTATAACCTTTAATTCGGGGTTTTCCTGCTTTGAACAGATAACGCGAAGCCACCTGAGCGGCAAAGGAGGTCACCCTTGGTTCTTTATTGTTGGACATCAGGCATGTCTCCATCCCCATCCCCCTCAGTCTCTCAAAAAGGGCCACGGCCCTTGTATCAGCCGGGGCCCCATGCGGTACCAGGGTATTATCGATGTCAAAAATCACTCCTCTGATCCCTCTGCCATAAAATTCTTCATAGGGGATATCATAGGCCGAATCCACATATTCTCTGGGATAAAACGCATTAAACATCAGGCTTTCCTTCCATCCGGTTTATTCTGGAGAAGTTTACCCAGTTCTTCCATAAAGGTGTTGACATCCTTAAATTCACGGTATACAGAGGCGAATCTGACATAAGCCACCTCATCCAAATCCTTAAGCTTGTCCATCACAAGCTCACCGATGGCCGATGTACTGATTTCTTTCTCCTCCATATTAAAAATCTTGTTCTCAATAGCATCAATCACAGAGGCAATCTGCTGCGGAGATACCGGCCTTTTGTGACAGGAGTGGAGTACGCCTGCCTCGATCTTGGCCCGATCATATACCTCCCTCGAATTATCTTTCTTAATTACCATTAACGGGATCGTTTCCAGTTTCTCGTACGTGGTAAACCGCTTGCCGCAAGTCTCGCACTGGCGGCGACGGCGGATGGAACTGTTGTCGTCTGCCGGCCGGGAGTCGATTACCTTCGTATCCGCTGCATTACAAAATGGGCATTTCAAATATTTTTCCTCCTGACACGAATAATTGTGTTTATTTTATCGCAACGGGTCGGGATATGCAAGTGTTTTATCCAGAAAATTAAGCAGGTGAGGACGCTGCCGGGACGGCCAGTGGACGGGGTGGTGGGGTGAATCTATGAGTCTTTCGTCCCTGGTAAGCATTGTTGTGAGTTGGGACTGCGGAGAAGATATAG
>NZ_KE992935.1:9482-20108 GCF_000466485.1 [Clostridium] symbiosum ATCC 14940
TCCGCAGACTATATCTTCTCCTCCGCCCCAAAGGCAGACTTTCGCCGGGACAAAAGACTCCGCCAGAGGTATCGGCCCCGTCCACTGGCCTGCGGCCGCTGAGTGTCTCATGCATTAAGTAAGGGTGCGGGCCTTGTCGCGGCCACTCAGCCTTTCCATGTGCGCGGAGCTTAAATCTCATTCTTTCTTCTCCCTCAGCTCAACAAGAATAATGTCGTCCCCTATCTGTTTGATGTCACAAAAAGGAATCACATATTCTTTTTCATGTCCTAAAAACCCCCAGACACAGCCCGGCCCCGGAACGATGATTGCAATCATCCTCCCCGTACAGATATCAAAATCCACATCTCCTACAAAACCGAGGCGTTTACAGTCCTTTATATTGATTACTTCTTTTTGCTTCAGGTCACAGATTCTCATTCTTATGGCCTCCGGAAAGTTGGTTACTGTTAATATATGTGAAAATACGGCTTTGTGTTCCTTTGCCTGTGCCTTTGCCGCAAGAAAAACCGGATCGGAAAAGGCACGGGATTACCGTGCCCTTCAACATTACTATATGCTATTCCCTGTTATCGGAAATGTAAATTGCGGATTCCACTCCGGCCGTCTCACCGAATACAATAGTCGCAGTTAAATCATTTCCCGGCAGAACAGCTTCGCCGTGTACGCCTGCATCGATCAGCCCTCCGACTGCATAGATTCCGGGAACCGGCTCTCCCGCCGCATCCAGGACTTCCGCGCATGAATTGACAATAATGCCCGTAGCTTTTTCATCGGCTGCTTTAGTGAGCTGAATCTCCATTCCTGATAAAACCGGAAGCAGATCCTTGTCGGCAGCTACAACGGCAATGCTGTCGATGGTCTCTTCTGTTCCGTCAATTTCTGCCTTTACTCCTGTCACAACGCCGTCGGCATTCATGACAATCTCTTTCACCTCTGCTCCTGTCTTTACCGGAATCTTCAGATCCTCCACTTTTTTAACCAGCGCTTCGGATAATGCCTCTGAAAGACTGCCTCCGTCTGCCAATGTATAGCTTCTCGCCAGAGATGACCCATCCTTCTTTTCGACTCCTGTTAATTTGATTCCGAGGCCTTCCACCCAGTTCTTGGCTTCCTCAGCGCTCTCAACAAGAAATTCCGCCATATCCTGGTTGTTGCTGTTCTTACCGGCCTTCAATGTATCAGACAGGAAAGTGTCGTATGTATCGTCAATCTCTGCTTCAAACTGCTCGGCCGTCTCCGATGCATTGATAAAATCTTCCTTTTCCTTCATATCGGCTGCCAGTTCACCGCTGCCGCTCAGAATCAGAATCTTAGACGGATTAATCCCATCCTCCGCCGCCTGGATGGCCGCAATCAGCCCTGCGCCGTTTCCTCCGAGGATAACAAGCTCTTTCTTCTGCTCTTCTGCCGCCGTCTCAGCCGCAGCCTCGGTTGACGGAGCCTCCGGTGCCTTCGTTGTCTCTTCGGTTGACGGTGATGTTGGTGCGGTATTATTGCTGCATCCTGTCATCGCTGCCGCAGCCATAACTGCTGCTGAAAACAGGGCAAGTGTTTTTTTCTTCATGTGATTTGTCTCCTCTCTTTGACAGTCCTGTTAAGGAATCTGCTTCTCTATGATACGTTCAAAACAATCGTCCCAATATAGAGCCTGCTGTTTTTAACCATATCAGTACTACAGTCTAGCATAGAATCGGCGGCAAATCAATTGAGCTTTTTTTAATTCTCTGAGGAAAAATGGAATTCTTTATTAAATTTCTATAAAAACAACTCTGCCAGCTCAAAATGGCAGAAGACGCCATGGAAAACTTTACCTTACCGCAAAGGCGGCAAGGCCCAAAGAGCAATCGTCTCCGGGCCTTGTTCCAAACTCTCTATATTCAATAACCGCCGAACTAACGGCACAAATCCGTGATAACCTGGGCAAATATCTTGGCGCTCACCAGCAGCTCGTCAATCACGGCAAATTCATCCGCCCCGTGCATCCTGTTATCCGTCTCCGGCATAGCAGCGCCAAAGGCGACACCGTTCTTTAAACTGTGTACATAGGTTCCTCCGCCCATCGATTCACAGGTTCCCTTACGGCCTGTATATCTCTCATATGCCTTCAGCAGCGTTTTGACAAAATCGGAATTACCGTCCACATAATGAGGAGGCGTCATCGTTTCGTTCGTCAATGTAAACCCGTGTTCCGCCAGTCTCCTCCGGGCAGGCTCCAGCACATTCTCCTCGTTTGCACAAATCGGACAGCGGCTGTCAAAGGTTGCATCCAGGCTGTCTTCACTCACCTCCAGAAGATCAAAGGCCAGTGTCAGCGCGCCGGAAAGTTCATCTTCCATTGCAACTCCCAGAGCCTCGCCTGAAGTGTCATGATAAGGAAACAGCTTTACAAGGCTGTGAAGCGCCTCAATCTGCGCACACGGTGCAAAAGGAAGGCGGCTGATCAGGAGCAGCAGCGCCGTCAGGGCGTTCTTTCCCTCAGTCGGCAGCGACGCATGGGCTCCTTCACCGATTGCTGTTATCTCCAGCGTATGGTTTCTCCCCTGTATTTCGAATGATACGCCTGTCTCTTTCTCCACTTCGGCTCCGGTATCGCGGACAAGATTATCATCCAGGCCTTCAAATACGGCAAATGCCTTACCCGGAACCACATTCGCCTTCGTACCGGCTTTTATTGCGATGACTCTTGCGACGGCATCTGACGGTTCAAATTCTGCCGTAAAATGCCCCTGAAGGCTCCCCTTTTCTATGTTCACAACAGGGAAAGAGCCGTCCGGTGAAAATGTCATCGGGGCTTCTTCCTCAACGTCATAATAATGGCGGATATCGGAACTGCCGCACTCCTCGTCCGTCCCCAGTATCAGCCGGACATTTTTTGACAGCGGAATCCCCAGTTCTTTTACAGCGCGCATCGCATAGAGAGCCGCAACCGCCGGCCCCTTGTCGTCGGCCGTTCCGCGGCCGTAAAGCTTCCCGTCCTTCTCCACCGGGTCAAAGGGCTCCGTTACCGTCCATCCCTCGCCGGCCGGAACCACATCGAGATGGGCAAGGATATCGAGCTGCTTTTCCTTCTCGTTCAAATCGGCTGTTCCTACATAATTGTCGTAATTATTAATGGAAAATCCATATTTCTCGGCCATAGACAGCGCCAGGGCGAGTGCCCTGCTGGCTCCCTCGCCATAAGGTTTTCCCTCCTGATAAGCTGTTTTCTCGCTGTTAATTCTGCACAGGAGACTGATATCATCAATCATTTCCTGTCTGTGGGCGTCAATATATTCTTCGATATGCTTCTTGTACATTGTCTGTCCTTTCCGCTATTTCAGCAATTCTGCCAGAACCTGATTCACAACTTTGCCGTCGGCCTTGCCCTTTACCTTCGGCATCAGGACTTTCATGATTTTTCCTTTGTCCGATGGAGCCGGCTTTTCAATGCCAAGTTCGGAGAGAACCTCCTTTATCACTTGGGCAATCTGTTCCCCGCTCATGTCTTCCGGTGCAAAATCCTTATAAACAGCCAGGCGAGCTTCTGCCTCCGCACGGATATCGTCCCTGTCCGCCGGAGCCAGCTCGTATGTCTCCCTGGTCTGTTTGATTTCTTTTTTCACCACCGCATCGGCTTCTTCTTCCGTCAGAGGCTCCCGCTTATCTATCTCAGCATTCTTGAGAGCGGAAAGAAGCATGGAAAGTGAATCTTTTCTCGCCTTGTCCTTTGCCTTCATAGCCTCTACCATCGCTGCACGTACAACATCAATCTTACTCATCTTCTTACCTCCTGCGAAATTTTTTTCAGAAAAAGTTAAGTCTAAAGCTGTGTAATCGGGGGTTTAATTATTGCGGCCGAATTCGCTCAGCTTAAGACCCGGATTGCGATCCAGGACCATTCCGACGCTCCAGCTGTTAATAAACAGCAGCAGCGGATTATCTCTGAGATCTTTAATCCTCTTCATATCGGATGTACCCTGAATCTTTGCCACATCCAGCTCATCCTTGTTTTCAATCCAGCGGATATACTCATAGGGCAGTTTATCCAGCCTTACCTCTACGTTATATTCATTCTCCAGCCTGTAGGTGAGAACCTCAAACTGAAGCACACCCACCACGCCCACGATTATCTCTTCCATTCCGGTATTAAATTCCTGGAATATCTGGATAGCTCCCTCCTGGGCAATCTGGCTGATGCCTTTGATAAACTGTTTTCTCTTCATCGTATCCATCTGGCGCACCCTGGCAAAATGCTCCGGCGCGAAGGTTGGGATGCCCTCAAACTCGACTTTATCTGCCCCTGTACAGAGCGTGTCTCCGATGGAGAAAATTCCGGGATCAAATACGCCGATAATATCTCCGGCATACGCCTCCTCCACAATCTTCCTGTCCTGGGCCATCATCTGCTGCGGCTGGGACAGACGAATCTTGCGGCCGCCCTGCACATGGTTTACCTCCATTCCGGCCTGGAACTTTCCGGAACAGATCCTCATGAATGCAATACGGTCACGGTGCGCTTTGTTCATATTAGCCTGGATTTTAAATACAAAGGCGCTGAAATTATTGTCAAACGGATCTACAATACCGGTCGTCGTCTTTCTCGGAAGCGGTGACGTCGTCATCTGAAGAAAATGCGTCAGGAATGTCTCCACACCGAAATTCGTAAGGGCGGAACCGAAGAAAGCAGGCGAAAGCTTGCCCTGGCTTACCAGCTCCATGTCGAATTCATCACTTGCACCGTCCAGCAGTTCGATATCTTCCAGCAGCTGCTGGTGGTAATCCGGTCCGATTATGCTGTCCACATCTTCGCTCTCAATTCCAAACTCCCGGGCAGCCACTTCCTTCTGACCTCCCATGGCTGCTGTAAAGGTAGTGATATTTTTCGCATTTCTGTCATAAACGCCTTTAAAATTCTTTCCGCAGCCAATCGGCCAGTTGACCGGACACGTTTTTATTCCCAGAACGCTCTCTATCTCATCCATCAGTTCAAACGGATCCCTGGCCTCGCGGTCCATCTTGTTAATAAACGTAAAAATCGGGATATTGCGCAGAAGGCAGACTTTAAACAGCTTGATCGTCTGCGCCTCGACACCCTTAGACGCATCGATTACCATAACGGCGGAATCGGCAGCCATCAGGGTTCGGTACGTATCCTCCGAGAAGTCCTGATGGCCCGGTGTGTCCAGGATATTGATGCAGTATCCGTCATAATTAAACTGCAGTACCGACGAGGTGACTGAAATTCCCCTCTCCTTCTCGATCTCCATCCAGTCGGAAACGGCATGCTTGGCCGCTTTTCTCCCCTTGACCGTACCTGCAAGGTTGATCGCCCCTCCGTAAAGAAGGAACTTCTCGGTCAGCGTCGTCTTACCTGCATCGGGGTGGGAAATGATGGCGAAGGTACGCCGTTTTTTTATCTGTTCTGTTATATTCTCCAAGAGTTTTTCCTCCAAAAACAATAATTCAATTTATTTTGCCATCGAAAAAATAGACATCTGTATAAGATGTCCACTTTATTCTATTATGAAATATAAGGAAAGTCAACAAAAAGTCTTGACATTCAATATCCGCCAGCCGATATTTGCAAAGGCGCCAAAAAACAACTTCCAGGCCTCAAAACGATTCAAGCCACTTTCGCGCCAGCTCCGGCCAAATCTGGCAGCACGGAACAATGTAGCTGCCCCTGCCGTCATCCGCCGTCTTATCCGTCTCCTGCGCTGCAAGCGCCAGGCCGTGCCTGCCTTCAGGGAAAATATGGAGTTCCAGGCTGACCCCGGCTTTTTTAAGCGCCCAGGCAAATAGAAGGGTGTTCTCCACCGGCACTGTTTTGTCCATGTCCGTATGCCATATAAAAACGGGAGGAACCTGTTTTCCAACCTGCTTTTCAAGAGACAGGAACTCCCTGTCAACGGCCGCAGTCCCGCAGCCTGTCAGGTTGTCAAAGGATCCGCTGTGCCCATATTTCCCGGACGAGATGACCGGATAGGCAAGAATCAGTCCCGCCGGGCGTATATCTTCCTTACTAAGTCCCGTCTTCATCAAAAGAAAATCGCTGTCCCAGAAAATTCCCAGGGATGCCGCCAGATGGCCTCCTGCCGAAAAACCGCACAGAAAAATTCCCTTCGGATCGACATGCCATTGCTCCGCATTTCTGCGTATCAGCGATACGGCAGTGGCCAACTCACAGAGGGCTTCCGGGAAAATGCTGGGCGACGTACTGTAATGAAGTACAAAGGCCTGGCAGTCCATCGCCAGAAACTGAAATGCCGCCGGCTCCCCTTCACGGGTGGAACAAAACTCATAACCGCCTCCCGGGCAGATAATGACTGCTTTCCTGCGTGCATCCGGCTTTCCGTCCGTATTATCTTTCAAAAAGCAGGTTAAAAGGGCCTCGCCGCTGCGCTTTTTGCAGCTTCCCTCTTTGCCTTTACCTGCCGCTTCTCCGGCCGGAACCTCCTTAATCCGGATTCCGGTGCCGTTACCTCCCGTCCTGATCAGATATTTTTTTAAGACCATCTTCCACACTCCTGCTCTTAGGCCCCGGTCTCACCGGGTTCTGTAAATTACCACCATTGTACACCGCGCCCAGCGAACGGTAAAGCAGAAGTTCAGCCGTTCAGTTGAGGGCGGCGGCGAACGGGGTGAAACGGCATCTTTTCCGTTTCTGTGCATCGAAAAGCGTGTTATTGTCCGCGGCACGCCGATTTTGGGCTTGAACAGTAACCATTTGGAAAGATTCGCTCCGATTCCCCTGTTTGCATGATTGTTTTTCCATTTAAAATATTGTATACTTTCAGTAGTTTCATATATAGTATGGATTAATTCATTTTACCGGGTTATTTAAATAAGACGAAGGAGTTTTTTGCATGATTCTGGCTATCGATATCGGCAACACAAATATCTTTATTGGGGCGATCGACAATAAAAAAACGTATTTTGTAGAGCGCATTACAACTACTATTGGCAAAACGAATCTGGAATATGCCATCACACTGAAAAGTATTCTGGAAATCTATCAGATTGAACCAAAAGAGATTGAAGGAGGCATCATATCTTCTGTGGTTCCTCCGTTAAACCGCACACTCATATCCGCCGTCAGAAAGATTACCGGAATCTATCCGAAGCTGGTCGGTTCCGGTATGAAGACAGGGCTGAACATCCTGATGGACAATCCAAAGTCGGTCGGCAGTGACATGATCGTCAATTCCATCGGCGCCCTTGGTGAACACGAACCGCCCATCATTATCATCGAAATGGGAACTGCCACGACCATGTCGGTCATTGACAAAAACAGCCGTTATATCGGCGGCGCCATTCTTCCGGGTCTGCGCGTATCCCTAGACAGCATGAGTTCCAACACGGCCCAGCTCCCGCGGATCAGCCTTGACACGCCGAAGAAGGTAATAGGAAAAAATACGGTGGATTGCATGAGAAGCGGCGTTATTTTCGGAAATGCCGCGATGATAGACGGAATGCTGTCCAGAATTGAAGAGGAGCTTGGAGGACCGGCGACCGTAATTGCCACAGGAGGCATTGCAAAGGCGGTGCTGCCGCTCTGCAGCCATAACATCATTTATGACGGCGCTCTGCTGCTCAAAGGGCTGCTCGCTCTGTATGAGAAAAATAAATAATTAATAGGGGTTTGCTCTGAGGCTATTAGCCTCTGATACTGTCTGCGCTCTAGGCACTTTTAAAGTTCACATAACGTTTCCGGATGTTCTATGTTGAACTTGCTGCCATTACTTCCATGAAGGGCTTCCTCGAAAAAACAGAAAAAGGCTACCAGATACAGTCACCGGAAGCCTTATGGAAAATTGCGCACTCTGACGAAGGCGCATAGATTAAATTTCATTCTTATCGGACTTCTGCCCTTCATTTTTGGGAAAAGCCCCTGCATAGACCGTTATATCCGGTTCAAGCCCCTCTATTTCGACATGCATTTTAACTGTTTTATCTTCTCCTGAAACAAACAGAACGTTCATACCCTTTTTTAATGTCAATTTTTCTTCTGTCCAGAAAATATTGTAAGCCTCCTCCGTAGCCGCTGTCAGTTCCTCCGATGTCTTGTCTTTGGAGCCCTCATGGTAGTAACCGAGCTTTACGCCAGCCTGATGGGCGGTGCTGTACGTATACCGCATCGTTACCGTCGTATCCTCCGATACCTGCAGGAACATAAAAGCCGCCTCCGTCTCCTTCAGGTAAGCATCAAAATCGACGGATATCACATCCCCTATGTCATCTTTAATCGTGTTAAATATACTGGACTGTGCATTTATTACCGGTCGGACGGCACTTTCCTGTTCTGTCCCGCTTTCGGATGCCGCACGCGCTTTCCCGCCGCAGGCAGTCATGGCTAAACCAAGGCAGATAAGCGCCAGCGATAGAACTGTCTTTTTCATTCCTCGTATTCCTCCTTTGATTGATATTATCTATAACGAGGCATCCATTACCATCTCTTCAAATATTTACCGTAAAAAGAAAACTGAGGTAATGAAACTGCGGTAATAAAACAGGGAAATTCCCCTCCCGGCGTCTTCCCGGAATACATCGGGAAAATACCGGGGCAGAATTCCCCCTTGCTGTTCTCAGTTATAATTTACTTATCCTGGTCCGGGCCTCTCTTCTATATTACCCTATTATTTTACTACTTTTAATGTAGAGCATTCTTTCTCGATATTGTCAATCTTTTCTCTGTCCAGCCTGAGTCCGAAGCCGAAGGGATTGACAACGATTCCGTCCACTTTGCGCACCAGTTTTTTCAGATCGCGGAACTTCACAAGTTCTGTCTGGTATTTCTGTTTCTTATCAAATTTACCAAACTCAATATGATCGGTGAATACCGGATAAAACTTCATTCCCTTATTATCTGTAATAATTGGGTAAGCTCGCTCATTCCGGCTTTCGGACGGAAGCAGAAACTTTGCATGATATATCTCGGAACACATCATGTCCTGCATCGGTTTCACCGCCCTTTTTCTGGAAAGCTCCTGGTAGAACTGGGCCGCCGCACGCATCAGAGATGGATTCACGATAATATCGCCGTTGTCCTCCGGTTTCTCCACAATGCTGAACAGTGACATGGTAAGTGATTCCTGTCCCTTATCAACCACAATGGCTTCAAAGCCGCTGCGGTATAAATCATTAAAGAAGCCGATCCTCTGAGCCGCTCTGATCTCCAGACTCTTAACCTCATATCCTTCCCACTTTAATTCCTTCACAAATTCATCGGCAAACGCCTTGCTGGAAAAAATATAAGCGGCCGGCTTGGCATTCTCCGCTCCCATAAAAAAGTTATTTGTTACTCTGGCTGCAACTGCAAACAGGCTGTCACCCGTGCGTATCACATCCAGGATTTCCCCAAAAACCGCTTTATCTTCATTCTCTAAATAGGATTTTATTAATTCATTAATGGTTTTCATTCTATTCCTCCATCTGTATGTATCATCGGTTACTCGTACTGCCATCAATTTGTAACAGTTCAGACAGCATGAACTGATACGGCTATTTTACTATTCTAACACAGACGCAGCCAACAATCAATCAACTCTCTGAAAAGGAAAATTTTTTCATTCCTCCGGCCGTATAAATCGGTTCAAATTCGTACATCATTCATTTATAAGAACGCGGTGACATGCATGCCTCAAATTCATTTCACCGCCAATCAATGAAAGATGCGGAGGTAAAGTACATGCCTGTTTACAAAGTAGAAATCTGCGGAGTCAACACTTCCAAACTGCCTCTTCTCAGCAATGATGAGAAGGAAGAGTTGTTTAAACGGATTCTTGATGGCGATATGGATGCCAGGGAGCAATACATTAAAGGAAATTTGCGTCTTGTCTTAAGCGTCATCCAGCGTTTTTCAAACAGCAGCGAAAATGTTGACGATCTTTTCCAGATTGGATGCATCGGGCTGATTAAAGCGATAGATAATTTTGATATAACACAGAATGTGCGCTTCTCCACCTATGCGGTTCCAATGATCCTTGGTGAAGTAAAGCGTTATCTGAGAGATAATAATTCAATACGTGTCAGCCGTTCCCTGCGCGATACTGCCTACAAGGCCATCTACGCCCGTGAAGGACTGATGAAGCGGAACTTAAAGGAGCCGACCATCTGCGAAATCGCTGATGAGATCGGAGTCAGCAAAGAGAGCATTACCTATGCGCTTGATGCCATACAAAGTCCGGTAAGTCTTTATGAGCCGGTCTATACAGACGGCGGCGATCCTCTCTATGTCATGGATCAGCTTAGCGATAAGAAATGTTCTGAGGAGCACTGGATCGAGGATATTTCACTGAATGAAGCCATGAAGCGGCTCCCGGAGCGGGAACGCCATATCATAGACATGCGTTTTTTTGAAGGCAAAACACAGACCGAAGTGGCGGAAGAAATCCATATCAGCCAGGCCCAGGTCAGCCGCCTTGAAAAAAGCGCGCTGAAAAATATGCGCAATTATCTCAGTTGACATCAGAGGGAACGAGGTAAATAATAGATTGAGCGGAATTAAGGCCGGAAGAATATCACCGGTTTTAATTCCGCTCAATTTGGTGTGGTATGGTGTAATTTCAGTATTTAACTGAGGATGGGAGGACGCGTCCGGGACGGACCATGTCCGGTGTGGTGAGGGATTCTGTCTGAGTCTTC
>NZ_KE992936.1 GCF_000466485.1 [Clostridium] symbiosum ATCC 14940
TCCATTGCTACCGCCGCCGTCACCAGCACCGTGTCGGCTGTCTCCACGATTAATCCGGCCGGGTGCTTCCCCTTCATCAGCAGCTTGTAAAGACCATCCGCCTGCACCACCGAACTTCCTTTTCCCGACGGCATGATAAGTATCTTTCCCGCCACATTCTTTCCATTTATATCGTGATTGCGTTCAATCAGCTCCCCTGTCTCAGGTACTACGAGATAAAAGCAGACCGCATCTTTGGAAACCAGAGCCTCGGCCTCGGCCGTCCCTTTTGCAATTTTTGCGCAGTGATATGTACGTTCCATTATTTAACCACCTTTCCTGAAATTGCCGCCTCTACCGCTTCTTCGAGCGGGCGGATTAAGAATTTAATTCCGCGGATTTCATTGTAATAAGCACATTTCGGAGAATCCGTCACTCCCACCGAACCGTAATACGGTTTCCAGCACGGAGGTACATCGATGCAGGTATCGGCTATTATATGGCCGCCGGCCCTCTGGATGATGCTCAGATATCCCATTCTGTCCGCCAGCTCTCTCGTAAGGGAACTTGTCAGCAGCCATGTGTCTACCTTGAATTTCCTTCCCTCACAGACTTTAGCAATTATTCCAACCTGGCGGATTGTGATGTGGGGGCACCCGAACATCGCAAAATCAATCGTTCCCGGCTCATTGCAAAGCCGCTCTCTCGTATCCTGCAAATCTTTATCCGTAATCACGATTTCCCGTTTAATCTTTTTGCTTCCGACGGCCGCCTCCACGGTAGGGGCCTCCGGTGTGATTCCCGCTATGTGATACATGGATACGCATCCCGATGTATTGAGCTGAGCGCCGAAATTCATGAAGCCCTCCGGCGTCGGCCTTTCTTTAATCCCTTTAAAAACAGGAACCTCAAGTCCTTTATATTTTTCCGGATAACACCAGCCGAGAATCTGGTAGTCAAAATCCGTTTTAACATCCGCCTGGACGTCAACCAGGATTTCCGCCTTGCGGTTCTCGTCGAAGAGAAGCCCGTACTCCGGAACCATCCCTGTTATCGCCGCACAGAGGGCGCTGTTCGCCCCTTCCCGGTTGGTTCTTGCGCCAATCACGGAATTGACATATGGGGTCGCACTGGATTCCGAGAAAGCAATCACCTCTCCATAAGCCGGAACATTCTGCTGAAGATAAGGCGTACAGTCAAAGGTAAGCTGCGCTCCCAGCTTCCGGTATGCCTCATTCGTGGCAAACACGATATTCTTTCCCTCATCCGGAACTTCATGGAGATGCTCATTCAGATATTTGATGCAGATGCTCGGATTGATTGTCGGTGGAATCTTGCACTTTGCCCCTTTTGAAAGCAGCTTTTCGGCAAACCACAGGTCTGCGTCCTGTGCGCTGAGCGCCACATGGGTTCTGGTCACCGGAACCATCCTCGGTGCATCGAAGGTCTCTCCGATTGCCACCTGAATCTCCATCGCCATGGCTGCGCCCTCCCCATACTTACCGTTCAGCACATCCTGTTCATAATTTGTGAGTTTCATTTCCTTCCTCCTTTTTCAATTGGACTATTCCAAT
>NZ_KE992937.1 GCF_000466485.1 [Clostridium] symbiosum ATCC 14940
GTGCTCCGCAGACTATATCTTCTCCGCAGTCCCAGCTCACAACAATCCTCCCCCGGAACGAAAGACTCATAAAACCACCTCGCCCCCCGTCCGCCGGCCTGCCCGGCAGCGTCCTCACCTGCTTAATTAAATCTCCCGTATACAGCGGCGCACCGTATCCGCAAGCTCCTCCAGGCACTGCTCCATTATCTTATTTTCATATCTTCTTTCTATCCCTGCTTCCCGGAGCTTCTCTTCGCAAAAATCTTCCTCATCCGCCAGAAAGCGGCGGCAGAGTTCCGCATATTTGGGGTTGTTCTGCTGCCTCTCCCTCTCCAATGCGCGGGAAAGACGTTCACCATCCTCCACTTCCACATAAAGAGGAACCAGTTTGCCGCATCCGAAATAGTCTCTCGTTTTTCTGTACGATTCAAGCGTCCCGATCATCAGGTAATCATGGCGGTCCAGGTCAATCTGGCCGTCATTTACCGTACAGTAGCACCATGGTCCTAATACAGTCTCGTACGTTCTGCTCTCTATTACCCTGCCCTCTGTTTTCATCTGTTCAAGCTGGGGGACGCTGGTAAAATGGTACTCCACACCTTCTGTCTCCCCGTCCCGTATCGGTCTGGTCGTATAAGTGACAACTGTTTTCAGCCCTGGAAACCGCTCCAGCAGCTTTTTATATATTGTGTCCTTGCCGGACGCACTTTTTCCCATTACATAGAATATTTTACCCATTATACCGCACCTCTGTATTTATTTGCCGCCATGGCCCGAAACCAAGACTCTTCCGTCCTCCGTGATGCCTTCAACCGTCAAGCCAAGCCGCTGGTTTTCCAGGATAAGCTCCACCGCTTCATCTGTTATCACCTCGCCGGGTACCAGCATCGGCACCCCCGGCGGATATACCGTAATAAAACCTCCGCTCACGGCTCCGGCGGCATCCTGAAGGCACACTGACCGTCGTTCGCTCCCCCAGGCCTCTGAAAGCTTGCGCTTTTTCTCCGGGGCCGCAAGCCAGGTGAGCGCCGTCTTTGTTCCGGTGTCCCGGTCATCCGGCCCGGGCCCGCCGCAGTCATCGCTGCCGCAATCCTCTCCGCCGCCCGCAGCCTCAAGGCTGTCCAGATACCGGAGGGCCTCCTCCAATCGTCTGAATCCGTCTTCCGTATCCATCAGGGAGGTCATTAAAAGCAAGTAACTGCCGCAGGCCATCTCCGGCTCCAACCGGAACCGTCTTCGCAGAATTTCTGCCGCCTCCGTCCCCGTAAACGCACATCTGACGGTGTTAACCACAATTTTCGAGGCATCCCTGTCCTTAATATGAAATTTGCCGCAGACTGAATCGTCAGCCAGCCTGAGATGTTTCAGTGTGCCGGCGCTTTCCATAAAGCGTTCCAGAGAGGCTGCAAACCGATGCATCCTCTCTCTCCCCTCCTGCTCCATATACCGGATGCAGTTTTCAATGGAGGCAAGAAAGACATAAGAAGGGCTGGATGTCTGAAAAACCGGAAGATAACCTTCTATCTCCGACGGTTCAATAATTTTGCTTTTTATATGCAGCAGCGCCGTCTGGGTAAGAGACGGAAGCGTTTTATGCAGGCTTTGGATTACCACATCCGCCCCGCAGTCGAGAGCGGAACGCGGAAAATCTTTCCCAAAAGAAAAGTGCGCTCCATGGGCCTCATCCACAATCAGCGGAACGCCATGACGGTGGGCAATCTGTGCGATCGCTCCGATATCTGAAACCATACCCTCATACGTCGGAGAGGTAACAAATACTGCCTCTATATCCTTCCTGTTACAATCCGGTCCGCCGGCGGCTGCAAACGCCGCTTCAATCTCCTCCGGGGATATACCGCCCTGAAATCCGAAATCCGAAACATAATCAGGATAAATATATACAGGATCTAATTGGTTGAGCAGCACCGCATGGTATGCCGCCTTATGGCTGTTTCTTGCCATGATAATCTTCCCGCCCGGACGCGTCAGCCCGCAGACAGCGCTCAGGATACCCCCGGTACTTCCATTCACCATATAATAGGTCCGATCGGCTCCGTAAACAGCCGCCGCCCGCTCCATGGAATCCTTCAGCATCCCTTCCGCGTGATGAAGATTGTCAAAACCGTCAATCTCCGTTATATCCACAGAAAATGGGTTCGGAAAAGAAGTTATCCCCAATTCCTCCCGCCGTTTGTGGCCCGGCATGTGGAAAGGGTAGTGGTCCGTACCCGCATAATCCGTTAATTTGTCCAGGAGCATTGGATTTTGCCCATCCATTCTATTATTCATCGCCGCTCCATTCCGTATTTCCGTTCAGCCGTATCTCCAGGGGTTCCGTTGTCTCCCAGGCCATCTGCCCGGATGAACTGTCATAGCTTAACCTGTGATACAGGCAGTAAATTCTGTCTCCTTCAGCCATAACCATCTCCAGCATATCGCTACCGTCAGACGCAGGACGGATTCCCGTATCATTTACTGTTTTAATGTCTCCACCCAGGGAAACCACCGCAATTTCACCATGAATATCGTCCGGACTAGCAACCGAAGGTATATATTCACCAAAAATGGCCTGTACGTTATCAAAATAATACAGATTCTTCATATAGCCGCGGAACGGGGCCCCGTGCTTTTCCAGTTCCATTGTCTCAAGGTTCAGACGGTAAATCTGGCTGCCGCATTCCGCACCGTACTGCTGCGTCCTGGCGCTGTAATACAGCCACTCCCCGGCTATACAGAAGCTGTCTGCCACAAGTCCCTCCTGACGCACAAGCCCCCTTGTTCTGGCTCCGTCCTTCCAGTATATTTTCCGGTCCATTCCGGCATCGTCGATGTAATATGTCACGTCCTTGCTCTTTCGCGGCGCCGGACTGACTGATTTGATCACGCCTTCCTCCAGACGGTAGATCCTGTCCCCTGCCTGGACCTCGCCGTTCCCGCCGTCCAACGCCGGATTGCCCGATGCGTCCAGAAGCACAAACCCCTGCTCCTGCATCTCGATCTTATATCCGGCCTCTGTTCCGGAATATTCAGCCCCCTTTGAAACACTCTCCAGGGTTCTGTCTTTCATATAATAAGCCGTGTCGTCCCATGCAAAATAATGTTCTACATCTCTGGCAAGATATTCCGTCTCATCGGTACTCAGCTCTCTTCTGAACAGAACCTCATCCGCCAGATAATAAAGCCAGTTGTCCGTGACCTGAAAGCTCTCTGTTTCAAGTATGCTGTCTGTGGAATAAATCTCTTCCTGCCTTCCGCCGTCCGGCAGCGCCCTGTATATCGTTGTCTTGACCTGAGAAGAATTAGGTATCTGATATTGACTGATATACCAGAGATATCCGCATCTGAAATCGGCCTGCACCACGTGTCCGTTCAGAACAATGCAGGTTTCCTCCTCACCGGGCTCCTCCTTATAAATATCCCCGCCTTTGATTTCGTATTGTATCATCTCATCAAAGAACAGGTTCCTGTTCTCCGAAACCGCCTTATTGTCACCAATCATTGTCAGCTCGCCGTTTCTGGAAAATGTGAGAATTTGTTTGCCCAGAGCGACTGGGCCGTCAGCAAGCCGTCCATCCAACTTCGTATAATAGAGCTTGCCGTCCGGCTTCTGCTCCCACCCGGGATTCAGCCCGCCGCCCTCAATCGTAATCTGAGCCTCCGTGCTTGCCGCTGCCGTTTCCATTTTAACAGCCGGAATCTCTTCTTTTGCTCCGGATCCGTAAAATTTCTGCCAGCCCCTGAAGAGTACCGCGACGGTCAGAATTAATACGAACACCGTCAGCACTACCTTCATAAGACTGTACAGATAGGAGCCAAATGAGCTTTTATCCTCCTCCGGTTCCTCCTGATTAATCTCCGCCTTCTCTTCAATCTTCATCCACAGCGTTGCGGCTGTCTCTTCCTTCAGCTTCTGGTAGTCTCCATCAAAAACAGGCCGGTCGGGTTCCACCCCCAGCCTCTTTTCAGCCATACGGTAAATTTCATCTTCAATTCTGTCCGCCAGTTCCTCTTCGTCCACAGGCAGCGTATTCACATGGCGGTAGAGTCTTACATAAATATCCACCAACATCTCTTTTGCCTGCTCGTCCTTCACAAGAGTACAAATCTTCCCATATGTCTCCTGCACGGTCAGAATATAAAAGTTTTGAAATGCTTCCGCGTTCCCGGCTCTTGCCAGACTCATTGTCTTTTTTAAAAGAGTACGCTGATTCAAATGCATTCCTCCTTTATCTCGTTACTATTCACAGCCCCGCTGAAAAACGGCTGTGAATAGTGACTTTATCTCAACGTCATTTAACCGTGAGAAAGCGGCCATTAAAACTGATCACCTCGATATCAGGATAAATAATTTTCAGCTTTCGTTCGGCCTCCCTTCGTCCGTCTTCAGTTACATTTCTGCAACAAATCGTCTCCCGGATCACGCCATCCTTTAAGATTATTATTTCATCGCAGTAATGCAGTGCATAATCGGGATCATGGATTGTAATCAGTCCCCCGTAACGATCTTCTTTTATAATAGCGGCAATCCGGCTTAAAATCTTCTTTCTGTTACCGTAATCAAGCGCGCTGTCCGGCTCGTCGAACAGCATCACCGGAGCATTCTGCATCAGAGCGCGGCAAAGAAGCGCCAGCTGTTTCTGACCTTCGCTTAAAGTCAGAAAATCCCTGTCCGCTTCATTTCCTAATCCAATCTGTTCCAAAAGCCTGCGCGCTTCCTCCCGGTGAGCCGATGAAGGCGCTTCATACCAGTTCAGCCTGGGGTTCACCCCCATAACAACCACTTCATCCGTTCTGATATGATATAATATACTGTTTTTCTGAGGGATATAGCTGATAAAGGCCGCCAGCTCCCGGCGTCTGAACGACGGCAGCTCCCGGCCGCACACCCTGACGGTACCGCAGCGGCTTGGAAGCAGTCCGCATGCCGCTTTTAAAAGAGTCGTCTTTCCTGAACCGTTGGCTCCCAGCAGAGCCGTCAGACATCCCTTTTTTACTTCCAGATTTATTCCCTTTAAAATCCCATCCCTGCCTTCCGAACCGTTCTTTACAAAAACAGGCGGCTCTTTATGGTATGACACATACAAATCACGTATCTCCAGAAGGCAGTCTTTCTCTCCATTATACTCGCTCATCCTGCACCCGTCTACTAAATGCTTAAAGGTTTCTTATTCCTGCCTCATCAGGAGCCATGTCATCATCGGCACTCCCAAAAGAGAGGTAAGTATACTGATGGGGATCTCACTCCCCCCTGCCGACCTGGCCAGGCAGTCTGCCGCCAGTATGATAATGCTCCCCGTAATTCCGCTTAAGATGCCTGCCGAAAATCCATTTTCCTTCAGAATCATCCTCGCAATGTGCGGGGCAACAAGACCCACAAACGATATCGCCCCGGTCACACTGACAATTCCGGCCACCATGAGCGTGGTTAGGATCAGGATTATAATCCGTGCTGTACGGACAGATACTCCCAGCATGGCAGCCTCGTCATCGGCCAGGGAAAGCATCTGAATCTGCCACCGGAAGAACATGAGGCATATAAATCCGATCAGAACCGCCGGAACCGCAGTCATGAGTTTCTCTGCCGTAATACTTGAAAGACTTCCCATTGTCCAGTATTCAATCGATGCAAGCTGCCTCTCCGGATCGGCCAGATACTTCATGGCCATAATAAAAGAATCAGCCAGGGCCCGTATTGCAATTCCGGCCAGCACAAAATCGGAGACGGCCTTCTGCCTTGACATTCCTGCCAGAGCCACCGCCGCCCCCACAGCAATCAGGCCGCCTGCAAACGCACTGCCCACAGCCGCTCCTGCATTTTGCCCGAAACATACAATTGCAAAAGCCGCACCTGCTCCGGCGCCGCTCGTGACTCCAATCAGATCCGGCGCCGCCAGCGGATTGCGGAAAATATCCTGATAAATAGAGCCGGCCATACTGAGGCCGGCTCCCGCTATAAATGCCATAACCGTACGGGGAAGACGAAGAGTAAAAAATACGCTCTTTGCCGTCTCATCTGTTCCCCGTCCCAACAATATATGCCCTATTTCCTGTATTGTCATCGGGTATCTGCCTGTACATAAAGATACCGTCAGAAATATGATTAACAGGAACAGGCTGATTATATATATTTTTTTCGTTCTGTTATGAACTGCCATGTTCTCTTCTCTGATTTATCATTATTGTTGTTACTATTCAATCTCATGCCGGATCAGCGTGTAATGAGCGCCGGATCGATCTCCACACCGTAAAATTCCCTGTAAAATTCTGCGGCTTCTTCTCGGAATTCATCAAACGGATAGCTATCCTCATGAAGCACCGATGAAAGCCACATGCATCCCAGAATCCCGGACGGCACCGGGGAATCCCAGGCCTCAAAGGAAGAAGGCATCTCGTACACACGGCCATTTTGAACGGCGGCTGTTCCTGCCAGCTGTCCGTCCTTCAGTACGTCTTCTTTCGTATACTCCGCTTCCGGAATTACCACTATAACTTCCGGATCATAAGTAATCAGCTGTTCATAGGATATATCGGCCCACCCGTTATCCGTAAGGTCAGCGGCGGCATTCACCCCACCGGCCAACTCTATCAGACTGTTCTGGTACATCTGCGTCGTGGCAGCCCTCAGGATGCTTCTGGTCCCGGCAATATAAACCTGCGGTTTATGCTCCCCGCTCCCAGCCTGTCCGGTAATCCCGGCCAGCTTCTCCTTCTTGGCCCCGTACCAGCCAATCAGCGCCTCTGCCCGTTCCTGTGTGCCCGCAGCCGCCGCAATGCTCCTGATTGCTTCCTCCAGCCCCTCCATACTTTCCGGGTTCACGACCAGCGTTTTCATGCCCATTCCTTCCAGTATCCCGGCCTGCTCCGACAGTTTTTTCGGCAGGATCACAAGATCCGGGTTCAATGCGGCACATCCCTCCAGATCAAATTCTTTCGCCGTACCCACGCTGGGCAGTCCGATTAGCTCCGGCGCCGCCAGTTTGTATATCGGCCTTTTATCGGCTTTGGCTTCGATTCCCACTATCTTGTCCTTAAGTCCCAGGGCAATACAGGCAGATGTCGTAATATAGTATCCGCTGACTATCCGCTGTGCCGGCTGGCTTTTACCTGCTTCCACAGCTTCCTCTGAAACGGATGTATTCGGCGTTTCTGTCGCTTCAGTTGTTTCTTTTGTCTCTTTTGTTTCTATTTTTTCTGGTGAGGCGCAGCCGGTAAACATTGCCACAACCATAATCATGGCCAGAGCCATGCTGATCCACTTTTTCATACTCTTTAATTTTGCCATATTTCCAACCCCTATTGCAAGTATTTTTTATAAGAACTATCTGGTTACTGTAAGCGTGTTATTGTTCGCAGCACGCCGCTTTTTGGCGGGGTGTGAACAGTAACACTATCTGAGAACCTGATCTCCGTCTTTGACACAGAGGTTTCGCTTAACCCCTAATTCCTCCATCCATTTTCTGACTGTGACGGTCTTCCACGGGCCTGCGTCAACTACACCGTTTTTTACATTATCCCAAAGCCAGTCCGGTGTGGGCCACAGACAAATCTCAGGTTTAATCACCCGGTAAACATCCATTTCCACTCCATCCTGACCGTGATGAGCCATCTGAACAATATCCGCTTTTAAATCCTCGGGTTTATTCTTCTTCAGAAGGTTCTGCCCCGCATCCCAGCCCATATCACCGAGAAAAAGGATTCTCTTTCCGTTCAAATCCAGGCGGTATGCCACAGAACTGTTGTTGAAGGTATTGTGAAGACTTCTGAACGGTTTGTTCATTACGTTAATTGTGACTTCATCCACCTGAATCTGCTGCCCCTTATCGATTGAGGGGTGAAGCTTTTCGGGCGCCACGTTATTAAAGGCCGCCAGCAGGTTATCGAGGTTGTCCATCCGGCCCATATGCTCGCCTCTCTGATAAAATTCTCTTTCTAAAAAAGAATAATAAATATTATCAATCTCAACCGGTATGGGCTGAGTATTCAAAATCTCGGTCAGCGCGCCAATATGATCGCTGTGGGGATGCGTAATCAGCCAGGCTGAAACCCGCCCTCCCTTGGCCTTTATCGTCTCAATCAGATGAGGCGCATCCTCCCTGAGTCCGCCGTCCACCACAATCAGACTTCCGGCTTTTGTCTGGATCACACAAGAAAGGTTCTGGCTCTGTGTGGCAGGGGCCAGCAGTGTCAGCTCAGCTCCCCCAAGATAAGATTCCTCCGCCGTGGATGTCGGATCCTGCAGCGCTGCTCCACCCGGATTCTGTACCGCCGCTCCCGGATTCTGTACCGCCGCTCCCGGGTTCTGTACCGCCGCTCCCGGGTTCTGTGCCACAGCAGCCGGACCGGGCGCCGGCGGTATAACATCAGCATAGGTCGGTACTGCAATCATCAATGCAGCCGTCAGATAGATTCCCACCGCTCTTTTTACCCATATATTTATCTTTTGATTTAAATTTCTCTTCATGTGTCTGTCTTTTCCTCTCTGTTCATCCTTCCGCCTGCTAAATTCGGGCAGAATTTCCTTACACGATTATAACAGTTAGCCGGGACAAAGACAACTTAATAAATTCTGTCAATCCTTGAGAAATTCTGACAGTGTTAAAAGCTCCTTGTCTGCCGGTACTTAACAAACGATAACCTGCACGCTCTGCGCACAGGTCACCGCCCTATATAAAAGAGAGAATGCGCATTTTATCATGATGCGGATTCTCTCTTCATTCTCAATATTCTGTATTCTTATAACAATATGGAATTTACCCCATTTTACTGACAAATCTCAGCAATCGCCAAAGCGAATAACTCCGCGCTCCTAACCATCTCGTCAATAATCAGGTACTCGTCGGCTCCATGCATATGATAATCAGTTCCGAGCTTCATACAGCCAAAGGCAACTCCATTTTCCAGCCTGTGTGCATAAGTTCCGCCGCCGATTGCCATGCAGTATCCCTTTTCCCCCATCACCTGTTCATAGCAGGAAAGCAGTGTCTGCACAAACGGTTTATCCTCCGGAACGTGGTGGGGCGGGGTCATCCGGCTCTCCGGATCCATCTGGATCCCCTCAGCATCAAGTCTTGCCCTCAGGACGTCCAGCATATTTTCCTTTGATGCACAGAGCGGCGCACGGCTGTCTATCTTTCCCATCAGCCCCGTAACCTGATAATCCACCATATTCGTCCCCAATGTCAGAACGCCGGATATCTCATCCTTTTGTGCCACGCCTGCTGCCACACCGTAATAATCATTATGAGGAAATATCTCTGCCAGCCCATTCAAGGTTCTGAATCCGGCGCTGTCTGACAGAGGAAGGGACGCCGCTGCCTTAATCAGTCCGGTCACCGCATTATTCCCCTCCCATGGGGTTGATGCATGGGTGCTGGTTCCCGTCGCACGGATGAACCATCTTTCCCCCTGGTTCGCAGACACGTCCGGCAGAACGGGCTCCACGGTAAAATGAATTCCTGTTTCATTCTCCGTTTTCCTGCATATATCCCGGATTATCTCGCCTGATAATCCTTCCACTACAGCTTCCGCCCGGTTTGGCACCACATTGCCCGCCGTACCTCCGCTTAGGGAGATAAGCCTCGGCAGGGCTGTTTCTTCCTTCCACTGAGCGCTGTACTTCGTATAAAGACCGCCCTTTTCAATATTTATCAGCGGATATTCCGCATCCGGTGAAAAGGAGCACGGCGCTTCTGCGAATTTGCTGTAATAATACTCCGTGTCCCTGCATGCCGTTTCTTCATCGGCCCCCAATATCAGGCGTGCATTTTTCGTCAGCGTAATTCCCAGGTCTTTTACAGCCTTCATTGCATATAATGCTGCAATGGCCGGCCCCTTATCGTCTGAAGAACCTCTTCCATACAGTCGTCCGTCTCTGATAACCGGCACAAACGGTTCTGTGACAGTCCAGCCGTCGCCGGCGGGCACCACGTCCAAATGGGCCAGAATATCCAGCTCGGCAGACTGTTCATTTAAGTCAATCACCGCCACCTTGTTCTCCAGTACTTCGGCCTTCAACCCCAGCTCTTTCGCAAGCGAAGCGGCAAAAGCAAGCACCTTGGCATTTTCTTCACCAAACGGCATACCCGGTTTTTCCGGACCGTTTACACTGGGAATCCGGATTACAGCCATAATGTCATCCAGCATCTCCTGTTTATGGACTTCAAAATATTCTTTTATTTTCTGATACATAATTTCCCTCTGTTCTAGAGCGTGTCTGGTACTGCGGTATCATATTTAACAATGCCTTCACCGTACAGTACTGCTCCTACTATTCATACAGCCTGCATGCCACATGATGGCCCGGCTCCACTTCCTTAAGGCTAAAATTTCTCGACCTGCATTCATCCGTGGCATGGGGACACCTTGATGCAAACCGGCAGCCGGCCGGCGGTTCTATCGGGCTCTTAACCTCTCCCTTTAATATCTGTCTCGGTTTTCCACGCATCGACAGATCCGGAATCGGAATTGCAGAAAGCAGTGCCTGTGTATAAGGATGCATCGGATTGACAAACAATTCCTTACTGGATACCCGCTCCACACACTGTCCCAGATACATAACTGCAATCTCATCGCTGATATGTTTGACAACAGACAAGTCATGAGTAATAAACATATAGGTAAGACCGATGCTGTCCTGAAGATCCATCATAAGATTCAGGATCTGAGCCTGGATTGATACGTCAAGGGCCGAGACCGGCTCGTCACAGACGATAAAATCAGGATTCACAGCCAATGCTCTGGCTACACCGATTCTCTGGCGGCGGCCGCCGTCCAGCTCATGAGGATAGGCGTTAATAAAACGCTGGGCCAGGCCAACCGTCTCCATAAGCTGTTCCACTCGTCCCTGAATCTCTCTTTTATCCGTCATCAATTTATTGGCAATCAGAGGCTCCGCAATGATTTCGCTTACCGACATTCTGGGATTTAAAGAGGAATAAGGATCCTGGAAAATCATCTGTGCCCTCATTCTCATGGTTTTCTGTGCCGCGCCGTGCAGCTTATACATCTCCTGGCCATCGATAAACACCTGGCCTGAGGTTGGTTCCAGAAGGTTTAAGACTACTCTTCCCAGTGTGGATTTTCCGCAGCCGGATTCCCCCACCACGCCCAGAGTTTTGCCTTTTTCAATGCTGATATTGACATCATCGACTGCATGAAGCATGCCTTTAGGAGTTTTAAAATATTTCTTCAGGTTTTTTGTCTCTATAAAAGCCATCAGCACGCTCCTCCTTCCTTATCATCGGTCATGGTATGATCGTCCGCCATCCTGGTACAGCGGATTTTATGGGTTCCCGAATGGTATACCCCTGGTTCCACCTGCCTGCATTTGCTGCTGCAGTACGGACATCGCGGATGGAAGCTGCATCCGCCCGGCAGCGCCGTGGGATCCGGCATCAGCCCCGGAATTGGTTTCAGTCGTTCAGAAGTATCATTCAGCCTCGGAATCGAATTAAAAAGGCCTTCGGTATAAGGGTGATGGCTCTTTTCCATATCGAAGATGTCTTCAACCGTACCGTACTCAATAATTTCTCCGGCATACATAATAGCTACATCATCGCAGGTTTCAGCTACAACGCCAAGGTCATGGGTGATTAAAATCATGGAAGTATTGAGTTTATTTTTCAGATTCTCCATCATTTCCAGAACCTGTGCCTGTATGGTAACATCGAGGGCCGTCGTCGGCTCATCCGCGATTACCAGCTCCGGTTCACAGACTAGGGCCATGGCAATGACCACCCTCTGCTTCATGCCGCCTGAAAACTGATGGGGATATTCACTCTTGCGCTCTGTAGGGATTCCCACCATTTCAAGAATCTCATCCACCCTCTTCATAATTTCAGGGCTGGGCTTTCCAAGCCTTTTTCCCGGCCTTTTCCCGCTCTTTCCCCCTGCTGCCTCATGGAGCTGCAGCACCTCGGCAATCTGATCTCCCACGGTGATAACCGGGTTCAAGCTGCTCATCGGATCCTGGAAGATCATTGAAATCTTCTCTCCCCTGACACGCTGCATTTCTTCGATCGGAAGCTCCAGCAGATTCCTCCCGTCATAGGTAATACTGCCTTTGCGGATATTGCCTGTTCTCTCAGGAAGGAGTCTTAAAATACTCATGGCGGTTGTCGTCTTTCCCGCACCGGTCTCCCCAACGATTCCCAGAGTTTTTCCTCTGACAACGCCAAAGGAGATATTATTCACTGCGTGGACAATTCCTTCCTCCGTATCGTATGTCACTTCCAGATCCTTTATATCAAGTAAAATATCATTATTATTCATTGTCATACTCCTTCCGTGTTCACCTTCCGGCCTTTACTGTTTCAGCTTCGGATCAAGAGCATCTCTGAGTCCGTCGCCCAGGAAGTTACATGCCAGTACCGCCATCATGATAGTAACGCCCGGGAAGATTACAAGGTACGGATAGTCACGCATAAATTCCTGTCCCTCTGTAAGAATGGCTCCCCACTCCGGCTCCGGCGGCTGAACGCCCAGGCCGATAAAGCTCATGGAGGCAGCTGTCAGGATAACACCCCCCAGCGCCAGTGTCGCCTGTACGATGATAGGTCCCATGGCATTGGGAATAATGTGGCGCATAATAATTCGGGCTGTGGATGTACCGCCGCACTGCGCCGCTTCAATAAACTCTGAACCCTTGATTGTCAGCACGGAAGAACGGACAATCATTGCAAACTGCGGTATCATGGAAACCATGATGGCTAGAAGCAGATTCATAACCCCGGTTCCCAATGCGGATACGACACAGATAGCGAACAGTGTGGATGGAATCGCCATCAGCATATCCATAAAACGCATTACCACGATATCGATTTTCCCGCCGTAATAGCCGGATACCGCTCCGACTGCACCGCCGATTATCATCGCGCCGGCCACGGAGACAAAACCGATAAACAGGGAAATGCGGGCGCCGTATACAATTCTGTAAAGAAGATCACGGCCGTAAGCATCTGTGCCGAACCAGTGTGACAGGCTGGGCCCCTGAAGCTTATTCTTTAAGTCATGTAAAATAATTTTGTTATAATCAACCGTAAATCCGATAGCTATCGAGGCCACAATCATGGTGACAATTATAATCAGGCCGATTACAGCCAGTTTGTTTTTTGTCAGACGATGCCAAATCATAGCAAGCTGTGAACGCTTTTTCGCAGTCTGTAATTCTAACGTTGTTTTTTCCACGATGCCACCCCCTATTTCGCGTACTGTGCTTTGATTCGCGGATCTACATAGGCGTAAATAACATCCACAATCAGATTGACAAGTCCGAACATAACTGCCAGAAGCAGCGTACATGCCATAACGGCCGGAACATCCTTGGAGCGGATAGAAGTAATCAGAAGCTGGCCGATACCGGACATTCCGAATACGGACTCAGTGATAACGGAACCGCCCAGCATTCCGCCGAAGTTAACGCCTACAACCGTAATGAGCGGAATCAGCGCATTGGGAAGACAGTGGCGGAAAATGATTCTGCTCTTTTCAGCTCCTTTTGCGTATGCCGTGGTTACATAATCCTGACGTATGACTTCCAGCATGGTGGAACGCGTCATTCGCAGGAGCGTCGCAAAGGTGGACGCCGAACTGGTGATAGCCGGCAGAATAAAATGCGCAAAGGAATCGGAACCGAAAGAAGGAAGAATTCCCAGCTTTGCCGAAAAGAGAATAATCAGCATTAATCCCAGCCAGAACGGAGGCATGGATATGAAGCCAAGCCCCAAAACCGTAGTCAGGCTGTCAATCCAGGAATACTGTTTAACAGCGGAAAGAATTCCAAGAGGCAGACCAATGATTGTTGCGAAGAAAACACTCAGAACCGCAAGCTTCGCAGTAGTCGGAAAACGTCTTACAATCTCTTCCACTACCGGCATGCCGGTACGGTAAGAAATTCCGAAATTTCCTGTTAATACATCTCCCATATATCTGAAATATCGGATAATGAACGGATCATTTAATCCCATCTGTTCGTTCAAAGCGGCAATGGCGTCAGCCGTCGCTTTCTCCCCCAGAATCAGACGGGCCGGATTACCGGGCATAAAGCTCATAATAGAGAAAATAATAAATGAAATGCCGACAATAACCGGTATCATCAAAAGAAGTCTTTTTGCAATATATTTATGCATATCCCTCTCCTATCTCAAACTGCTTCTGATTTCATTCGTCCCGCCTCCGGCATAACACCGAGGAGGCGGGACAAATCATCATTTAATCAAGTAATATCCGAAGGTATCTTATTACCAGCTGAAGTCGTATACATTATAGAATGACCACGGATTAACCGTAACCCCCCTCAGGTTCTTGTTTGTTGCAATATTTTTTGTTCCGCTTATGGTTGGTATCATTGGAAGATCCTTGCTTAACTTGATCAGAAGCTGTTCATATAATGCAGCTCTTTGGGTTTCATCCAGAGTTATTCTGGCTTCATCCAGTAACCGGTCTGCCTCCGAATCCGAGTATTTACTGTAATTGCGGACATCCATCTGACTGGAGTGGATACCGGAATACAGAGCCTCATCAATTGTCGGCGCCGTAAATGTGCCGCCGTCAACCATGATATGGGCATCACCGTTTAAGCACGCGTCGTCATAGGCGGAGCGTTCCATCTGAGATACATTGGCCTTAAGTCCGATTTCTGCGAGGGAATTCTGCAATACCTGTGCGTATTTAGAAGCTTTTGTATCATAGACAATAATGGAAATTTCCTGGCTGCCATCGACTCCTGCTTCAGCAAATAAAGCTTTTGCTTTTTCAAGATCATAAGGATATTTTTCTACCTTATCGGTGTAACCGAGGTATTTATCTGTTGCAAACGTATCCATGATTGTACCGTTTCCGTCCAAAATACCGTATAACATGGATTCTTTATCTGTCGCATAGGCCAGAGCCTGGCGCGCTTTGATATTGTCAAACGGAGCATTCTCGCAGTTGATGGTTATGTAATTGAGCCCAAAGGTATCGCCTGTGTGAAGCTCTAATTTGTCATTTTCCTGGATCCGTTTGAAGCTGGTCTGCTGAACGTCTACGTAAGCGTCGATATCTCCCGATTCAAGGCTGAGCACTGCCGAGTTCGGGTCGGTGATAACACGGTATTCCACATGCTTAATCGGAACCTCGCCCATATGGTAATTTTCATTGGCTTCAAGGACTACTTTCTCTCCCGCTTTCCAGTCTGCAACCTTATAAGGAGCCGTTGTCACAGGATTCTTTTTAAATGCATCCTCTCCCATGGACTCGAAGGCCGTCTTGCTGAAGATGCCTGCGGTCGGAAGAGCCATGGCGAATAAGAACTCCGGATACGGACCATCCAGGATAACCTTGACATGGCTGTCATCCACTTTCTCGACACCCGTTACACGGGCAAAGCTCGGAACTGCCATCGGCATTTCCATACCTCGCTCCAGCGAGAAGACAACGTCGTCGATTGACATGTCTGTTCCGTCGGTAAACTTAACCCCTGATTTGATGGCAAAAGTATACTCTCTTCCGTCTTCCGATATCTCCCATGATTCTGCCAGACACGGTTTGATTTCATAAGTCTCGTTATCCATGCGGACAAGCGGATCGTAAACACACATATTAATACGCATACCGTTATCATTTAAGTTATCGTGAGTGTCGAAGTTCGGCGTGTCGCCATAATGCCCGATAATCAGAGTATCTTTTACTTCACCGCTTGCGCCTGAGCCGCCGGCTTCCTGCGTCCCGCCTGCATTTCCTGAACTTGCCGCATTACCGCCGCACCCTGCCAGGGAGACTGTCATCGCTGCTGCTAAAATAACCGCCAGTAATTTTCTCATAATACATCCTCCTTTGATTTACATAGAAAAATCAAACCAGCTCTCCACTTCCTGTGGCTGCAGGTATTCAGTTGTCACAGAATCTAATTCAAAGAACTCCTGATACGGATCCACTGCCTTATATGCCTCATACGGCCCGTCCCAGTCTTTGCGGCGTTCCTTATAAGCGTGATGTCCCTCCAGAGACTCATATTCAAACATCATTACAAATAATCCGTTCGGATTTCCGTCCCGATCCGTTTTTCTGTAATATTTTGCGCTTACCCACTCAGGGAAAAGTTCCTGTCTGTTTTTTACGACAAACGCGAACCAGTCCTTGATGATTTTATCGTAAGCTTCCATATCGATGTCTTTTTTCAATCTCCATGTTTCGTACTCTAAAAAACGCATTTAAAACCCCTCCTTTATTTTCAATACAGAACTTGTCCCTTATTTCTTATCTGTATCAAGCCAGCGCTCCGGCTCAATCGGCTGCCAGTATGTACATGTTGTCTCATCGTAATTAAAATAGTGATAGTATGGATCCACCAGCTTATAAGGAGCATACGGACCTTTATAATTCCGGCGCTTCTTGTATGCATGATGCCCGTCCAGGGATTCATATTCAAATACCATAATGTAACGGCCGGAAGGAACTCCTTCTATATCCGTCTCTTTATAATATTTAGCGCTGATCCATTCCTGGAATAATTCCTCCTTGTGATCATGGAGAAACTGGAACCAGTCGCGGAGCATCTGGTCGTATTCCTCAATGTTCACTCCCTCTTTTAATTTCCATGTCTCATATTCATAAAATCTCATTGTAACCTTCCCTTCATTCACAGTAGTTTTTCTTACTCAAAACCTCCTGCATCATATACACCCCCGTATTTATATCAAAAACAGGAATGTGAAACTCTTTCGTAATCTCTGCTCCGAATACAGCCAGATTACTGCATTCCAGCAGTACTGCTCCCAGGTCGTTGCAGGCTCCGCTCAGATGCCTTACCCCGTTCAGTACATCCTCCTTCATCCTGACATAATCCTGTTTTGCCGTTCCCTCTATCACAACTTCTTTAAAATGAGGTTCATTCTGCATACCATAGATTATAATCCCATCCGGATTCCCTGCGCCGGCCGCCCTCAGATGATGTTCTCCGAGAAGAGCCGAGTGGCCTGTCAGAATTCCAACCGATTGTCCCGGTGATATTATCATTCTGGCAAAGGGAAGAAATAAAAGGCTGGAAGATATCACAGGAATCCCGGCTGAATCTGCTATCTGCCGCTGGTAGAGGGCCATTAATCCACAATCCCCTGCAATTGCGGACACATTCTTTTTTGCCAGCTTTTTTGCAGCTTCGCAAAGTCTCCTGCACGCATCAGGCGAGCCTTCTATTAAATCTCTGTAGCTTCCTTCTACAATGCCGTATTCGACAGGAAATTCAAATGTTCCCGGATACCCCGGATCTCCCTTCAGCCTGTCGCCGGCCGTGGCGAATAGTAGAACTCCTATAGACATCTTCTTCCCCTTTTCTCAATATAATGATTACGGTTTATACAGATAATATACCGTCCGCACTCATCAGAACAGCTCGCTTAAAGCTCCCGATGTGAACTGCTCCACTTCAAAGTGGTATCCCTCCGGGCCGGTGAAGAAAAATGACTTGAGAGCTAAATCCTTCACCTGCTTGATCTCTGAAAGCCCTTCCACCCCTCTGCTGCCTTTCAGGGACTCATGAACTTCCTCAATATTGTCTACCGTAAGGCTGATTAACACACTGTCTGTGGAAGTCACCTGAATGGAACCGCTGTGGTTGTCGACGGCTCCCAGAAATGCTTTGTCACGGAGCCGGTAAACTGCCGCCCAGCCCGGATCATAAGCCTTCTCAAGCCCCAGAACCTCTTCAAAAAATGGTTTTGCAGCTTCTAAATCATTAAAGTATAAAAATGTGATGTTTGACGTTAGCTGAAGGTTTGCCATTCTTTAACTCCTCTTATTTCTTATAGTCCGGCTCTCTGCCGATTTCCTTAATAAGCTCTTTCATCGCGTCAATCATTGTGTCGATATCTTTCTCATTGTTGAAATACTGGCAGGAAATCCTGAATCCGCCGATAAAATCAGTAAACCTCTGTGCGATGAAAATTCTGCGTGCATGAAGCTTTTTAAGAATCATTCTGTCCACGTCAAGATCGTCATACAATCTAGCAATCACAATTCCGCCAAAATGCCCCGGATCTCTGTGGGTGATCAGCGTCCCGCCGATTTCTTCAATTCTGTCCATACAGTATACAGCTATCTCACGAACCCTTTTTTCAATGTTTTCAATGCCGATTTCATTGACAAGAGCAAGAGATTCTCCTAATGCGATGGCTCCTGTGTAGTTGGATGTTCCACCGATTTCAAATTTTCTTGCCGTGTTGTCAAATGTCCAGTTATTGACCGACGGCGCTGCCGGATTCTCCCAGTATGCGCCCCATCCGCCTTCCGGTACGGTTGTGTTCAGATATCCCGCATAGGATTGTTTCAGCTTTGGAAGCGTTTCTTTATTTACATAAAGGACGCCTGTTCCGTACGGAGAATTAAGCCATTTATGCCCGCCGGCCGTCAGAATATCAATATGGCATGCCTTTGTGTCAATCTTTGTGACTCCAAGCTGCTGTACCGCATCAACTACAAGGTAAACGCCCTTTTCCTTACAATAATCACCAAGTTCTTTCAAATCTGTCTGCCAGCCGTTGCACCATTCCAGAGTAGACATAACAATCAGCTTCGTCTTATCATCCACCAGGGCTGCAAAATCCTTAGCCGTAAAACGGTTATCCTCTGTTTTACAAACGCGGATATCGATGTTCTTGTCTTTCCTCATAACACACCAGGGCAGAGCCACCTGGATAAATTCCAGATTGGTTGTGATAATGTTGTCACCATCCTGTAATTCGATACCCTGAGCAGCAATATTAAGACCATGGGAAGTACTCTCAACCAGAGCAATCTCTTCCGGATCCGCATTCAGCAGTTTTGCAGCCTCATCATAAGCCTTATGTCTGAGAGAATCCATTGCAATATGGTGGGCGCTGGAGTTTGCTTCCTCCTGTACCGCCGTCATATCTGCAAATGCCTTTACTGCCTTCACGGTACGCTGAGGGGCGAAGCTTACACACGCTGCATCCAAAAATGTCATCGTTTCCAGTACCGGCCACTCCTCTTTACGTATCTTCTCAAAATCAATATTCATTTCAATAATCCTCCTTGCATACATTTCCGTTAAAGCTGTCCCAAGACCTTTTCCGTACGTATACATTCATGCATGTTTGTATATTTGTATAGTATCAGTTTTCTGTTTACTTGTCAATTGCTTTACTTTATTTTCATAATAACTTTTTATTTATATTTAATACTGTATGTTATAAAATCTTTTATATAAATCCCAAATAATTATGTGGTTTTTTTATTCTTATGAGTAAATTAAGAGAAATAATTCATCGAATTTTCAGTAAATGAGAAGTGAATTATTTAAATACAATCTTTTTCCGGCATAATTTTTCCTGCTGCCGCTGTGCGTTCCCAGCACACAGGTCACCGCCTTCAATAATAAAACGCATACCGGCAGGATTCCCCTGCGGTATGCGTTAATTAACTAATCTCTATTCATTTAATCTGCTATTCTCTCAAAAGCAGATAGACATATTTCCGTATCAGCTGTTTGTTTATACCGATCGATATTTCTTTTGGTATATCCTGTATGTAGACGCCGTCCAGCGCATAAAACATGAGGAAGGTCAGTTCATCCTCCGAGATGTCATCCAGTTTATTATTTCTGGCCTTTATCCTTCTGATTGGATCCAGGAAATAACTGTACTGGCGTTTTTTATCCTCCAGCATCTTTTCTCGCAATTCTGAAAATTCACCATGGCCCTGAACGTAAGCCATCGTCTTTCTTACAAAACGGAAATCGTCCGTCATACGGTTCGGCAGCCAGAGAAGCTCAACCAAAATTTCCTCATCCTTCAGCCCGTTATTGTGAGCAATATTCTTTACAACAGCGGCATGGATGCGGTTCAGGGTTTCAATCACCGTATTCTCAAAAATTTCGTATTTGTTTTTAAAATGCCAATAAGCCGCCCCTCTCGTAACCTGGGCCAGCTGACATATCTGCTCTAATGACGTCCTGTCATAACCATTTTCTAAAAACAGCTGAAATGCTGCTTCCAGCAGATTCTGCTTTGTAAGTTCTGCATCTTCTTTCGTTTTTCTCATAAAAACGCAATCCCCCTCGATTGTTTATTTTACATGCATGCTGAATGTTTTTACGAAAGCCGGTCTTACAAAGGCATATTCTCTTTTAAGTCTGATATCAAATGTGTCAAAATATAGAACTTCTGGAACCTTCTGTATCTCTTACATACTATCATGATCTTATCTATCTGTCAAATTAAACTCCTCTTTCAAAAATTCAATAACCCTCCTTGCCGCCAGCGGAACATAATTCCCCTGCATCAGAGCGGCCCAAAAGCCAAAATGCACGCTGTATTCATCCTCAATCAGAAAATATTCCCGCTCCCGCAGCGCCGCCGATATCTGCCGCTCCGGAAGAATTACCGTCGCATAATCCACCTGCGCCAGCGCATCCAATGTACTGAGATTGCGTGATACCTGCCTGACCTGCGGTATAATTCCGGCTTTGGCAAATATCTGTTCCGTCGCCATACGGCTCCTCTGCCTGGCCTGTGTCAGCGCCACCGGCTCCTTTTCCAGAAAATGAATATCCAGATAAGGCTTATCTTCACCCGGCTTTCTGACTATGAAGCTTCTGTAATCGCTGTTGCTGCGCGGAACCACCACCATCCTGTCATGAATCAGCTCAAAACATTCAAGCCCCGATGAGAGGACAGGAGGATGGAGAATGGCTGCATCAATAGCTCCGGATACAAGCATCTCCTCTATTTTATCGCTCGGCGCCTCCTCCAGGACAATATCGATCAGAGGGCAGCATTCCTTAAACCTTGGGAGAAAGTGAGGCAGCACACAGGCAGCCTGCGCACCGGTAAACCCCAGCTTCACCACGCCTCTCTGAGCATGTCTGATATCCTCTATCTCCTTTTTCATCTGCTGCTCCTCATGCAGAGTTCTGTTCACAAACTCCAGAAAACGCTGTCCCTCCGCCGTCAGTGTTACTCCCGACGCCGTCCTGATAAATACCGGGATTCCCAGCTCCCGCTCCACCTTCTGCACGCACTGGCTCAGCGCCGGCTGCGCGACAAACAATCTGGCTGCTGCCTTTGTAATGCTTTTTTCTTCGGCTATCAGGCTAATATAATGCATGTCCTTTAAAGTCATACTCTCCTCTTTCTTCAGAAATAACAGAACTGCCTTTCTGCTTACATTTCTCCGATAAACACAAATTATTACTTTTCGCACAACGTACTTCGATTTTAGTACAATAATACCCCTATGTCAAACCGGGTATTTTTTGATAATTGGAATAATATTTCTATTTAATTCACTTAATGTATGATATATCACCCCAAATAAAATCTTCAATATCTTTTATTTCAAATTTATAGTATACTTATTCCAGAGAAAGTACAAAGGAGACGGCGCCGATGAAAACAATTGCAGTTATTGCTTATGATAAAAGCTCCGTTCAGGTATATGCGGATCAGGTAAACTACTTTATGGGAAATCGGGCAAAGACCATTCTATACAGTGTGAAAGATAATTTTATCAGCCAAATAATGCCGGCTGATCTGTATTTAATTTCAACGTGTGCCTATACAGAGCTTAACAATATAAGAAAGTATCTCCCCTTAAAAGGAGAGGTTGTCATCATACGGGTCACAATAAGAAAAAACAGTCTCAAACAGCTATTGAAGGTTCCCCCCAGAACTAAGGCACTGTTGGTAAATATCAGCCACAAAATGGCGATTGAAACCATGGCGTTATTAAATCAGCTTGGCGTTGACAACATAGATTTTTATCCCTGCAGCCCGAATGAGGAATATTCGCAGAGTATCAAGTTTGCCGTGACCCCGGGAGAAAGCAGGTATGTCCCGGAGGGGGATCACCGATATTTTGGATATCGGCCCCAGAATACTGAGCAGCGAAACCATTGTAGAGATGATGCTGAAACTTCACAGTGAAGAACTGATGGAGGAAGACAGATTAAAGGAGTATTTCCAGGACCTTGTGGATGACAATTACAATTTTAACCGAATGTTTCATCGTTCCGTGCAGATGGAAGGACTGATTGACATACTTCAGAGCACGCTGAATATCGGCATCATATGTATGGATGGTGATTCCGTCATATTCTTCTTTAATAAAAAAGCAGAGGAAATACTCAATTTGACAAAGCAGAGAGTATTCGATAAAAAAGCTGGCGATGTACTTCCGTTTATCCCGTTTGAAGAATGTTTTTCCACACGGCGTGAAATAAAGGAACGGATGCTGAAAGTACAGAATGTAGATATCTCCCTCAGCATTGTACCGGTTGTCAGAGGTTATGATTTTATAGGCGCAATGGCCACAATACAGCGTTTCAGCGATGAAGAATTCCGGCAGCATAAGCTTAGATGCCAGCTTATGAACAAAGGCCATGCCGCCAAATATACATTTGATTCGATAGCAGGTACCAGCCCGGCTATCTCCCGGGCCAAAGAGATCGCCGCTAAAATGGCAAAAAGACCTGCTCCGGTACTGTTGACAGGTGAGAGCGGCACCGGCAAAGAACTCTTCGCACATGCCATACATGCGGCCTCGGACCGGAGCGAATATCCTTTCGTTGCCATCAACTGCGCCGCCATCCCGGATAATCTGATGGAAAGCGAATTATTCGGATATGAAGAAGGAGCATTTACCGGTGCAAAAAAGGGCGGGAAAATGGGATACTTTGAGTTCGCCCACAAAGGTACTCTTTTTCTTGATGAGATTGAAGGAATGAGTACAGCTCTTCAGCTCAAGCTGTTGAGAGTCATACAGGAGAAAGAAGTTCTGAGAGTCGGTGGAAACCGTGTGATTAATGTGAATGTAAGAATTATAGCGGCTACCAATGAAAATCTGGAGGTATTGGTACAAAAGGGGGAATTTCGAAAAGATTTGTACTACCGCCTGAATGTGCTTAGTATAGAGCTTCCTCCTCTTCGCGAAAGAGGAAGAGACGTATTACAATTGGTTCATAAGTTCAGACAGGAAACTGAATCTACATTTGTGCTGTCATCCGAGACGGAAGAAATACTGCTCAATCAGACCTGGGACGGAAATATCAGACAGCTCAGAAATTGTCTGGAGTATTTTGCCTGCCTGGATAAAACGGTAATTAATCCGGAAGATCTTCCGCCAAGCCTGTACACCAAAAAGGATAGTTCAGCGATTTTGCAAACTCCTGATAAAAACTTCCGCCAATATTCGGCCGAGTCCGCAGCTGCGAAAGAGCAATCACAGTCACCCTGTTTTTTTCAGGATACAGATGCTTTACAGGAATTCCTACTTCGTGAAATGGCTGCCCGGGCAAAAGATGGAAAAAGCTGCGGCAGACGCTATTTGATCCAGAAGATAAGAGGATGCGGATATCTAATTACAGAACGGGAATTACGGGGCCAATTGAAAGATATGGAGGAAAAAGGACTTATCGATATCAGCCAGGGCCGGGGCGGCAGCAAAATAACTAAAAACGGGGTAATGTGGTTAAATATGCGTATCAAATCCAGTTAAACGGGTTAATTGGGACAAGTTCGAAAAATGCAGGGTTCTCGAAAATCTGTAAACCCTGCATTTTTGCTGCATCTAATAAGGCTGGCCGCAAAATAATAAGACTATTTTAAAGTATAATGTAATTTGGCACAAAACTTGCTCTTATACTATGCAGCAGACTTTGATAACCGGCCGGCAAAGCTTGTACAAAAAGAAAACTGGAGATGACATTATATGAGATACAATTTTGATGTGGTGACAGACAGGTGGAACAGTAACGCCGTAAAATACGATGAAGCTGAAAAGAAGTTCGGAAGGAAGGATCTGATTCCCCTCTGGATTGCGGATATGGATCTTCCGACCGCCCAGCCGATCATCGATGCAATGGCCAAGAGAAATGCACAGGGAATATTCGGATATACGTCACGGCCCGATTCTTATTTCGAATCTGTAAGGGAATGGCAGGAGAAAAGGAACGGCTGGAGCTTTGATCCGAAGCTGGCATCTTTTTGTCCCGGTGTAGTTCCGGCACTGGCAACAATGGTTCGTGAATTTACCAATGAGGGGGATACCATACTCTTTTTCACACCGGTTTATTCTGAATTTTTCGATATAACAAAAGATTGGGGAAGAATTCCCCTGACCGTTCCCCTGATACAAGAGCAGGGCGAATACGGTATAGACTTTGATGCATTTGAACAGGCTCTTCAAAGCGGTCCGTCCCTTTTTATTTTCTGCCATCCCCATAATCCTCTGGGGCGCGTCTGGACAAGAGAGGAACTGGAGCAGATTGGTAATTTATGTATCCGATACGGAGTCCCTGTCATATCCGATGAGATTCACTCCGATTTGATGCTCTGGAATTATAAACATATCCCTATGGCTTCTGTCAGTGGAGATATTGCTGCCAATACAATTACCTGCTCTTCCGCTACAAAAACATTTAACCTTGCAGGCCTGCAGGCCTCAACAATAATATTTCCGGATAAAGCAAGAAAAGAAATATTTGATAAATTCTGGCACGATCTGGATGTCCACAGAAATAACTGTTTCAGCGTTGTGGCTGTGGAGACGACATTCCGCGAAGGTGAGGAATGGCTTGAGCAGGTACTGCTGTATATAGAAGGTAATATGCGGTATGTAAAAGAATATCTGGAGACGAAAATCCCTGAAATTCAAACCTATCTTCCGGACAGTACTTATCTGATGTGGCTGGACTGCCGCCATTTAGATATGACAGGAGACGAATTGGTGGATTTTATGATCAATGAGGCCCGTCTGGGGCTGAATGACGGCCGTTCCTTCGGCGCTCCGGATGGCTACATGAGAATCAATGTCGCCTGTCCCCGATGTACGCTCACAGATGCCTTAGCCCGGCTGGAACAGGCAGTGGAGAAAAGGAGGAAGAAGGAACAGGCATAACGGGCGATAAACAAGCTTTATTACCAGGAGGAAAAAGAGATGTTAAAGGATACTAAAAATTACGTGATTGAACAACGGCGGAAATTCCACAGGATTCCGGAAGTTTCCATGGAGGAAAAAGAAACTGCAGAAGCCATCCGACAGGAGCTTCAAAATTTGGATATTCCCTTTGAAAAGGTGGGTGAATATGGCACCGTAGCCTGCATTAAAGGAGTGGGTCCCGGCAAAACATACGCGTTTCGTGCAGACATAGATGCGCTCCCTATACAAGAGGAGACAGATGTTGAGTTCATTTCTGTTCATTCCGGCGTAATGCATGCGTGCGGCCATGACGGACATATTGCGGTACTTCTGGCCTTTGCCAGGGAACTTGCAGCGAAAAAAGAGACATTAAACGGAACCTGTTATCTGTGTTTCCAGCAGGGGGAGGAGATCGGAAAGGGACAGGATCAGATAATCTCTTATCTTAAAAATGCAGGCGGTATAACAGCAGTCCTTGCCTGTCATTTATGGGTAGATATTCCGATCGGTAAAATCTCTCTCAGAAAAGGGCCGGTGATGGCGGGGACAACCAGTTTCCAGATCCGGATAACAGGAAAAGGCTGCCATGGCTCCCGGCCGGATCAGGGGATCGACCCAATCAATGCGGCAATAACGCTTATTGGACAGGCAATACGGCTTAAGGATCGCGAATTCAGCCCTCTTCAGAGCAATACTCTAAGCTTTTGCAAGTTTCACAGCGGAAAAGCAACAAATATTATTCCGGAAGACGCAGAGCTGGGAGGAACTATGAGATTCTTCAGCGCCAGTGAACGCGCACAGTTATTAGATGTCATTGACAGAAGCTGCCGGGCGACTGAACTGCTGACCGGGTGCTCAATTGAATGGAAAACCCTGGTTGGTCTGCCGCCTGTTGTGAATCACGGTGATTGCATCGATCAGGCCCGCTTGTCTGCAGAATCGGTTTTCGGCGCTGACAATGTAATTGAATTTGAAAAAATAATGGGGGCCGATAATTTCGGCTGTTATCTCCAGGAATTCCAGGGCTGTTACGCCTTTATCGGCATTGGTAACAAGGAAAAAGGCATCTGCAATGCGCACCATAACAGCAAATTCGATATGGACGAGGGGGCACTGGAATATGCTGTGCGGTTCTATCTTGACTTTGTAGAAAAGAATATGTAAAGGAGAAGGGCTATGAGTAATAAGAACCAGACAAAAACAAACCAGCCGCAGCTGACAGGCATCCTCGGCATAATCGAGAGGACGGGTAATAAGATACCTCACCCCATTTATATGTTTATTGCTTTTTTCTTTATCGTGCTGGGCTTATCCGCCGTTTTGGCCGCAGCAGGTTTTCAGACGGTGAATCCGGTAAATAACGAAGAGGTAAGTGTCGTCAATTTATTAACGGCTGCCGGAATTGCCGATATATTAAAAGGATTTCCCACAGAATGGGCAGGTTTCAGCCCAATTGGAGCAGTATTTGTCGCAACCCTTGGACTCGGCGTGGCAAATGGGAGCGGTTTTTTAAATGGCACGCTTCGCCTCGCCAGCAATTTTAAATCCAAGTTTCTCGTCACAGTGCTCGTTGTTCTCATCGGTATTAACGGAAACTTGATAGGTGATGCTGCATTTGTAGTATTTCCTCCTCTAATTGCTATTTTATACATGAACCTCGGCAGGAATCCTCTGGCAGGTTTGAGTATCTCACAGTTCTTCCTGATCTGCTTTTTTGCCTGCCAGTTTATCGCCGTATTCGCCAAAAGTAATATTGGAACAATCGTTGCTATTAAATGCGGACTGTTTTTAAAAGACAGCGGCATTCAGGGGGTGGGACTTTTCCTTTTGTTTGTATTCCTTGTGGCCCTGATTAACCTGTTTGTGAGCAGCATGAGCGCTAAATGGGCTATCCTTTCAACCGTATTTGTTCCGATGCTGCTAATTGCCGGCATCAGTCCTGCGGCAACCCAGATGGCTTACCGGGTCGGGGACAGCCTTACAAATAATATCACACCGACCTTTGCCTATCTGGGAATCATTCTGACTTATGCACAGAAATATGACAGACGGGCCCAAACAGGAACCGTTATCGCGTATATGCTCCCCTTTTCAATTTCCTTTACAATTGTCTGGGTAGGGCTGCTGATCATCTGGACCCTTCTGGGGCTTCCGATTGGCCCCGGGTACCACGTGTTTTTATAAATATAATATAAATGATAAAAATAGCATTCTGGTGATATGTCAAGAACTTTTTG
>NZ_KE992938.1 GCF_000466485.1 [Clostridium] symbiosum ATCC 14940
ACAATAAAACAGGTAGTGAAACTTGACACTACCGAAAATTATTTGGAGGTAGAAAGATGAAAAAGAAATATGCACTTGCATTAGCGGCAGCGGCAATGGTTGGAACCCTGGCAGTAGGAGGAACTCTGGCCTGGTTTACGGACACAGAGACGGCGACAAATGTAGTAACAATGGGAAATGTGGATATTACGCTTAGTGAAAATGGCGGAGAAGACGGCGTAATCGAAGAAGACGGCTTAAAATATAAGGATATTATGCCGGGCGACAAATTCCAGAAAACAGTTACAATCAAAAATAATGAGAATGACGCATACGTCAGAGCCGTTATTACAGTAAGCGGCGACGAGGCAGTTATGGCTACCTTTGAAGATGAGAAAGCGGAAAACGATATTAAATTTATAGGCCTTGACGAAAATGCGAAATGGACCAAGAATGAGGATGGCTCATACAGCACAACCGTATATTATAAAAACAGTGCCTCCAATAACATCATGACCAATGGCGAGAATGTGGTTTTCACCGTGTTTACAGACATTCAGATTCCGGGCGAAGAATGGGATAATGTTTTTGCAAATAATTCTTTCAATATCAAGGTAGATGCAGAGGCAATCCAGGCTGCCAACTTAACTGAGGAAGATGCATGGAAGGCGATGACAAAGTAATAACGGATAAAGAAGAAGCTTATAAAAGAATTGTGAAAATATTAAACTGAAAAATTCGGAGGTATAAAAAATAATGAAGAAAAAATTAGTCCTTTCCTTAGCAGCAGCGGCATTAGTTGGTACTTTGGCAGTTGGAGGAACCTTGGCATGGTTTACAGATACTGAGACGGCAACGAACGTAGTAACAACCGGCAATGTAGATATTGCATGGTTTGAAGGTGACGGAAATGTTGAGAAGAAGATTACCGACAAATATACCGGTATACAGTTTGGAACAGAAACTCCGGTTACACCTGGACAGAATTTAGATAAAGAGGCTCGTATTAAGAATGAAGGTAAAAATGCTGCATATATTCGAGCTAAGATTGTATTTCTTGAGGGTGAGAATGAAATTAGCAAGCCTGAGTATATGGATATAATTGGTAGAAATTCAAACTGGGAAGAGGGGGATGACGGATATTACTATTATAAAGATATTGTCACACCGGGCAATTGGACAGAGAAGATTATGACGGATATCACAATCGACCCGGCTAAAGCAAATAACGAGAATTTTGCTGATAAGAAAATCACAGTTCGTTTGGACGCGGAAGCTATACAGTCTGATAATCTTGGCGATAATGTAACAAGCTGCAAAGCGGCATTCGAGTTGGGCAGTGGTAATATCATCAGTTATGACGTTGAGACCGAGGAATAATACTCTTCGTTTAATCACAATAAAAGCTATTTCAGGTCAGGAATCCCTCTGTTAAGGGGAGCGCCTGAAAACCAAATAACCATGATTAGCAGCGAGAGAGGTTTGATGCTATGAAAAGAAATCTATTAAAACGGATAATAGCGGGCTTCTGGGCGGCGGCATTCGTGGGAATGAGCAGCATGACTGCACTCGCTGCAGACTCAGTTGATGTAAATGGCAGTGGCAGATACGCCGGCGATACCGATGTCGTGGTCGGATACCAGGATAAGGATCTCTTCACCAACATGAAGGAGCTGATGCCGGGTGATACGATAGACAATCAGGTGGCGCTCTCCAATAAGAGCAGCCGGGCTGTTACCATTTACCTGAAGGCATATGCTGACTTTACCAGTGCCGACAAAATGACCGCGGTCAGGGATAAGAGTACGGCGTCCGCCGACGGCAAGACCTTCCGTAACGATATCCTGGATCAGATAGAGATGACGCTGAAGCTCGACGATAAGGTTATCTATGAGGGAAGCGCCGACGGAGTGAAGCCAAAGGCGGGTTACGAGTCGATGACAGCCGGTAATTACGGCATTGCTCTCGGAAGCTTTGCGGCAGGTACACAGAAGAATATGGTGATTACACTGAAGCTTCCCGGCCCGACCTTTGACAATGATTTCATTGATACCTTTGACGCGGTAGACTGGGTCTTCTGTGTTGAGGGAACCACACCCTCCGGTGGAGGAGGCGGAGGCGGCGGAGGCGGCCCGTCCGGCGGAGGAAACTCCAACAATGGACCGGGCAGTGTGACAGAGATTATTGATTCGGAAGTTCCGCTTTCACCCTGGACCGGAGAAGACGGCAGTATCGTCATCCTGGATTCCGGAGTTCCTCTGGCTAATATCCCGAGGATGGGCGATACCGGCATCAGCGGATACATATTCGGTATTCTGCTGGCCCTGCTGATTGCAGCCGGCGCACTCTATATGAAAAAACGTTACAGTGTTCAAAAGTAATAATTTTTAAATACAGAGCAGTTTTAATTGAAGAGCAGCGGGGGGATACGAACCGCTGCTCTTTTTTATTTAACAGGAAAGTCCTCCTGTTAAATAAAAACCGCTCCGCGGAGGATCGCACTGCGGCGGTAGGGAATAATGTCGCCGAAGCGACCCGCCGCAGGCGTAGAATCCCGCGAGCGAGATTCTTTCTTAGATTGGGAGGTAGAAGGAGATGGGCAGAAAATTTATGCAGCACGTGTTTACTCTGATTGCCCTGCTTGGGATAGCGGCGGCACTGTTTCTCGGATATAAGCTGGTAAAAAAGGAGCTGGATTACAGAAAGGGCCAGGAAGCCCTTGAAGATATCTACCGGGTGATGGACTCTGCCGTTTATGAAACGGAAGAATATTCAGGCCTCGATGCGGCGGAAGAGAAGGAACGGCAGAATCGTCTGAGACTGGCACAGTACGAGGCTCTGAACCGCCAGAATCCGGATATGCAGGGATGGATTCGTATCGAAGGCACGAAGGTGGACTATCCGGTCATGTATACCCCAGACGAACCGGAATTTTATATCAACCGGAATTTTGACAAAGAGAAATCCTCCTATGGAATGATTTTCATAGACGGGGACTGCCGGGTGGATCAATCTACACCAAACATTCTGATTTATGGCCATCATATGAAAAACGGGGATATGTTTGCCGAAATCGAAAAATACAACAGCCGTGAATTCCAGGAAGCCCATCCCTATGTTAAATTTGATACGCTGGCAGAAACAGGAACCTACCAGGTGATCGCAGCCTTCAAGCAGCCGGCTTCCCGGCTGGATGAAGACTTTAAGACCATGCTGCTGGCAAAAGATGAGGAGCAATATGAAAAGCTGATGAATTACTTGAAAATTCACCGTTTTTATGATACCGGAGCGGAGGCTGTCTGGCCCGACCGGCTTATCACGCTTACCACCTGTGAGTATACCCAGAAAGACGGGAGGTTCTTTGTGGTGGCAAAGAGAGTGGAATCATGACTCTCTTTTTTCCTCATGGGGAAGCCGGTTGCGCACAAGCCGCTTTTTTAATTCACTGAAGCTAAATGGAACCAGTGGATAGATATAGCTTTTTCCGGCAATCGTCTTGTTGAATATGAGGCACAGGACACTGATAACGGTTCCTGCGATAAAGCCCCAAAGATTGAAGAAAGCGGTCAGCAAAAGGAGCATCACCCTCATGAACTTTAAGGCATATCCCAGCTCAAAGCTTGTCTGGGAATAGTTTGCAATGGTGACAAAAGCCATATAGAGCATGGTTTCACTGTTGAACCAGCCCGATTTAACCGAATATTCGCCGAGGACGATACCGGCGATGACACTCAGAGGCGTTGTCAGCATACTGGGGGTGTTGACCGCAGCCAGACGCAGGCCGTCGATGGCAAACTCCAGAATCAGGAGCTGGAATATCAGGGCCACATGGACATCGTCGGTGACCTGGATAAAGGCAAGCCATTCGGGAATCCAGCTCGGATTCTGCATAAAGAGCAGCCACAGAGGCGTCAGAAACAGCGTCAGAAAGAATATCAGCATTCTGGACAGCCTCAGATAAGTTCCCGTAATAGGCGGAAAGTAATAGTCGTCTGCTTCCTCAATAATGTCAAAGATGGATGACGGCAGTATCATTGCGGAGGGGGAGTTATCCACGAGTATAATGATATTGCCTTCCAGGATGGATGCAGCCGCAGTATCCGGCCTCTCGGAAAAACGGAACTTTGGAAAAGGATTGTACCATTTATGCGGATAAATGCACTCCGCCAGGCTTTCCTGATTCATGGTAAGGGCATCCACATGGAGTTTCTCAATTCTGCCTTTTATTTTAGCCAGAAGATCCTCGTCAACTCTTCCGTCCATATAGCAGATGGCAATATCGGTGTGGGAGCTTTCTCCTGCATTCATAATCTCGACCCGCATTTTCGGATCGCGGATACGACGGCGGATCAGCGCCGTATTAAAAACCAGAGTCTCGACGAAACCGTCCCTGGATCCTCTCAGCACTTTATCCTTTTCCGGTTCGCTGACGCCTCTGGCCGGGTATGTGCGGCAGTCTATGGTGAATGCCTGCTCATATCCGTCAATCAGCATGCATGGCACGCCGGACAGAAGCTGGGTTACCAGGAGGTCTTCCTCCGTCTCCAGCCCTATCTCGCCGTATGGCAGGTACAGCTTGGAAAATTCGTGTGCCGTATCAGGCATTGCCTCCGGTTTAATGCTCCCAAAGGACTGGAGGATACGAAGCAGCGTATCATCCTTTGTAAAACCGTCAATAAAATAGATACAGGCATTCCGTCCGCCGACGCGGATGACACGGTATACCACATCAAAGTTGATATCGGGACGCAGCAGCTTTTCAAAGCGCTGCATATTGGTCTCCAGTTTATTTGAGATTTTCATAAAATAGCTCCTCTCATCCAGAATTATGCAAATGAATTTTAGAATTATGGAAAGTATGTGTAAATTTCTAAAAATTATGAGTGAATAAGTCCGCAGGAAATCAAATATAATATCGGGTAGTTTCCTCCGGCAAAAAAGATTTGTGCATATTGACAGGATTTGATTGACAAAAACAGTATAAAATGTTATATTTACATAAGCAATAAACTATTTGATGTAACGGTTAGTGAACGTGACCGGAGGAACTGCCTTCTGTGGGGGAAAGGCGGTTCCTTTTTTTACATGGCGGTGAAAGGTCCGCAGTATGCGCTTTGTACCGCCAACTATAAAAATTACCGTCAGGAGGTATAGAATGAGTTCCGAAGACATCGAAAAGAAGGGATTAGGAGCGGAAGAGAGCAACAGGATGTACGAAAGCAAAGGCGCCGCAGGGCAGCCTGAAAATAGAGAAGCAGATAATACGGCAGGAACAGATAATCCGTCGGAAGAGGATAAAGAGGCGGAGACAGGCGAGATAGCCAGAAAAGCGCAGGAAATTAAAGACAGGGCCATGCAGATACAGAAAATGAAAGCAGTCAGAAATGTCATTACATTTCTGGCAGTCGTTATTTCTGCTGTTTTGCAGGCTTTTGTTATACAGGCTTTTATCCGGCCGGCGGAGCTTTTGTCCGGCGGATTTACCGGTATTGCAATCTTAGTGGAGATGCTGACCTCTACATGGGGAATAAGCTTTCCCACATCACTCGGAATGCTGTGCATTAATATTCCGGTGGCGATTATCTGCAGCCGCGGCATCAGTGTAAGGTTTACGGCTTTTTCCCTGTTCCAGGTTTTCCTTACCAGCGGATTCCTGCAATTCCTGCATTTTGAACCGCTGTTTGACGACCCGGTTCTGAATGTTATATTCGGCGGTTTTTTAATGGGAATTTCCATTGTGATAGCCCTGAAGGGCAATGCCTCTTCGGGAGGAACCGACTTTATCGCCCTCTATGTTTCAAATAAAACGGGCCGTTCCATCTGGGGACAGGTCTTTATCGGGAACTGTGTGCTTTACTGCATATTCGGCTTGTTATTCGGATGGATGAACGCAGCGTATTCGATTCTCTTCCAGTTCATATCCACTAAGACGATTTCGACCTTCCACCACAGGTATGACAGGGTGACTCTGCAGATTACGACGGAGAAGGCCGACGAGATGATGGAGGCGTATATCCGGGTATGCAAGCACGGAATCTCTTGCGTGGAGGCTGTGGGCGGTTACAGCAGGAAGAAGATGTATGTGCTTCACACGGTAATTTCTTCCTATGAGGTGGATGATATTATAAGGCTGATGCGGGAAGTAGATCCCCATGTAATTATTAACGTGTTTAAGACGGAGCAGTTTTATGGCAAGTTTTATCATGCTCCGATGGAGTAGAGAGGTTTAACGGATGGATATGGCACAGAGACGTGAATTTATAAGGACGGAACTGATACTGGGAAGAACCGGGATGGAAAAGCTGAGGGAAAGTACGGTGGCAGTCTTTGGAATCGGAGGCGTCGGCTCCCACTGCGCCGAGGCGCTTGCCAGAAGCGGCGTCGGACGTCTGATTCTGATAGATAATGACGATGTTTCAGTGACGAATATCAACCGCCAGTGCGTTGCCTACCACAGTACGGTGGGGATGAAAAAGACGAAGGTAATGGAAGGGATTATCAGGGAAATATGCCCGGATACGCAGACCATGACTTTTGAAACGTTCATTCTGACAGACAATATTCAAGAAATTTTCCTGGCGGCGGGACGGGTGGATTACATTGTGGATGCAATCGATACGGTGACGGCGAAGCTGGCGCTGGCCCAGTATGCCGGGGAGGCAGGGATACCGCTTATATCATCAATGGGAACAGGCAATAAACTGCATCCGGAACTGTTCCGGATTGCTGATATATCGGAGACGTCTGTCTGCCCGCTCTGCAGGGTAATGAGGAAGGAACTGAAAAGCAGGGGGATTCAAAGGCTGAAGGTGCTGTTTTCCACAGAGAAGCCGGTGGAACCGGAGCCTGAGCTGGAAGAGCAGCTTATCAGAGAGGAGATATCGGAGAACAGCTCGCGCCGTTCGGTGCCGGGCAGCATCGCATTTGTTCCGCCGGCGGCTGGTCTGCTGATCGCCGGAGAGGTGGTCAGGGAACTGGCATCGGCGAGGGGAAAATAATAAGGAGGGAGAAAAAGTGAGTAGGATGAAAGGGAAAAAAGACGGCAGTGTTCTGATGACAGAGGGGGTAATCTGGAAACAGCTCGTTATTTTTTCGATTCCGTTACTGATAGGCAATCTGTTCCAGCAGCTTTACAACACGGTGGATTCCATTGTTGTGGGGCAGTTCATCGGCAGTGAAGCCCTGGCGGCGGTAGGGTCCAGCACGCCTCTAATCAACCTGATTATTGGAATGTTCATGGGAATTGCAGTCGGATCCGGCGTTATTATTTCCCAGTATTACGGGGCAAAGAGCGAGGACAAGATGGGGTGGGCGGTTCATACGTCCATAGCCCTGAGCATCATCGGAGGCATTCTTTTATCGGTTGTGGGCATCGTGTTCTCACCGTCTATTCTGCGGCTGATGAAGACGCCGCCGGAGGTTCTCGACACATCTGTCCTTTATTTCAGGATTTATTTTCTGGGTTCGCTGTTCAATCTGTTATACAATATGGGGGCCGGTATCCTGCAGGCGGTGGGAGACTCCAGGCGGCCTCTTATATTCCTGTGCATTTCTTCTGTTACCAATATTGTCCTTGATCTCCTTTTTGTAGCCGGTTTCCATATGGGAGTTGACGGCGTGGCATGGGCGACGATTATCTCGCAGTTTGTGTCGGCCGTACTTGTTATGTCAGCTTTGATGAGGACAAAAGATATTTACCGGCTGGAACTTAGAAAAATCAAAATAGATAAACGTATGATGAAACGGATTCTACGCCTCGGGATCCCAAGCGGCATCCAGCAGTCCATTATCTCCCTCTCGAATGTGGTGGTGCAGGCCAATGTCAATATTTTCGGCTCAACCGTGATGGCCGGATTCGGGGCGTATAATAAGGTGGACGGCTTTGTGGTACTGCCGATGCAGAGTTTTTGCATGGCAGCTACGACTTTTACCGGACAGAATATCGGAGCGGGAAAACCGGAGCGGATTCGGGAAGGAATTAAGCAGGGAATGATCATCTGCGTATCGGTATCGGCGCTGATCTCTCTGCTGCTGTTTTTCGAGTCGGAGCGTGTGCTTTCCATTTTCTCATCCGATCCCGGGGTAATTCACAACGGCATGATTACGATGCGTATCCTGGTCGGATTCTATGCTGTGCTGGCAGTACATCAGATTCTTATGGGAGTCATGCGCGGAGCGGGCAAATCGATGGAAACAATGCTGATTTCCGTCGGAAACATGTGCGTGCTCAGAATGATTTACATAAAATTAATAATACCGGTGTTTCCAAGCTACGAGGCTGTTTTATGGTGTTATCCGATAACGTGGATTACAACGATTCTGATGGATATTATTTATATGAAATGGGGAAAATGGAAGGTAACAGTTCGGCTATGATGTATTCCGCGAGGCGTTTTTTCCGTTTCTGTGCATCATTTGTTGCAGTTTGGCCAAAGGCTGAACTGTAACAATGTTACCGGGAGAACACTAATAAATTGACATTTTCTGCTATTGTATTTAAAATAAGAGATTGAATAAAATGGCAATTTGATTTGACATATAACCTGCAAAGGAGACAATGAATATGAAGGACGGTTTTATCCGTGTTGCGGCGTCAACACCGGAAGTAAAAGTAGCGGATGTGGAATATAACAGAGAGCAGATCTGCTGCAGAATCATAGAGGGAAGGGAACGCGGAGCCAAAATCATGGTATTTCCTGAGCTGGTTCTGACCGGATATACATGCGGGGAACTGTTTAACCAGAAACCGCTTCTCACAAAGGCCAGGGAAGAATTGAAAAAGCTGGTGGATTTTACGGCAGGAAGCGACATGCTGGTATTTGCCGGTGTTCCGTGGGAGTATAATAACAAGCTCTATAATACAGCCGCCGCCATTCAGGACGGGGAGCTGCTTGCCCTTATTCCCAAAATGTGCCTGCCGAACTATTCTGAATTCTATGAGCTGCGCTACTTTAATCCGGGATTTGAAAAGCCGGTGGCAGTTCCCTGGGAGGACGGCTATGTTCTGATGGGGAGCAAAATCCTGTTCAACTGTGCCAATGTGGAGAACCTGGTGGTGGGAGCAGAGATCTGTGAGGATGTCTGGGTGCTGAATCCGCCCAGTATCGGCCATGCTTCGGCCGGAGCCACGGTGATTGTAAACTGTTCCGCCAGTGATGAGACGACAGGCAAAAGCGATTACAGGAGGAGCCTTATCTCGGGCCAGTCGGCAAGACTGCTCTGCGGATATATCTACGCCAATGCAGGTGAAGGAGAATCAACCCAGGATCTGGTTTTCGGGGGGCAGAATATTATTGCTGAGAACGGTACCATGCTGGCAGAATCGCGCCGCTTTGAAAATGAGACTGTCTATGCGGACATGGACCTGGAGCGCCTGGAATGTGAGCGCCGAAGAATGACTACCTATCAGACGGCGGGGCGGGAAAATTATGTATTTATCGACTTTAGCCTGTATGAGGATGAAAACAGGCCGGAGCGTTTTATCGACCCATCCCCATTTGTGCCGCAGGATGAGGAGAGCAGGAACAGAAGGTGTGAGGAAATTCTTTCCATTCAGGCCATGGGACTTAAGAAGAGATTAAAGCATACGGGATGCAGGAGTGCGGTAATCGGTATTTCCGGCGGACTCGATTCCACCCTGGCGCTGCTTGTCACGGTCAGGGCCTTTGATCTGCTGGGGCTTGCCAGGGATAAGATTATCTGCGTCACAATGCCGTGCTTCGGGACTACGGACAGAACCTACCACAATGCCTGCTATCTGACAAAAAAGCTGGGTGCTTCCCTTCTGGAGGTAGACATAAAGGATGCGGTGGCAAACCATTTCCGCGATATAGGACATGATTCTTCCGTTCATGATGTGACATATGAAAATTCCCAGGCCAGGGAACGGACCCAGGTCCTGATGGACATCGCCAATAAATATAACGGGATGGTGATTGGTACCGGCGATATGTCGGAGCTGGCGCTGGGCTGGGCTACCTACAACGGCGACCATATGTCCATGTATGGAGTCAACAGCTCCGTTCCAAAGACGCTGGTACGCCATCTGGTAAGGTATTTTGCCGATACCTGCGGGGAGAAAGAGCTTTCGGAGGTACTGCTCGATGTGCTGGATACCCCGGTCAGTCCGGAACTTCTGCCGCCTGAGAAAGACGGAAAGATAGCTCAGAAAACGGAGGATCTGGTAGGTCCGTATGAGCTGCATGATTTTTATCTGTACTATATTCTGCGCTACGGCTACCATCCGGGAAAGATTTACCGCCTTGCCGTCATGGCTTTTGAAGGAGTTTATGATAATGCAGTGATTTTAAAATGGCTGAAGGTATTTTACAGAAGATTCTTCAGCCAGCAGTTTAAACGTTCCTGTCTTCCTGACGGTCCGAAGGTCGGCTCGGCGGCCGTGTCTCCGCGTGGGGATCTGAGGATGCCAAGCGATGCATGCAGCAGGCTGTGGCTGGAGGAGCTGGAACAGATTGAAATATAGTTTTATGGTCATTACGGAGGACACAGATGATAACGAGTACCGGAAATAACCGAGTGAGGTCGGTATCTGCGCTGGCGAAAAAAGCAAAGATACGGAGGGAACAGGGACTGTTTATTGTGGAGGGGGCAAAGATGTTTGCCGAGCTGCCGAAGGACAGGCTGAAGGAGACATATGTTTCGGAGAGCTTTCTGAGGCAGCATGGTGAAAAGGCGTCGGAGCTTTTACAAGGGATCTGTTTTGAGGAGGTGTCCGACGATGTAATGAAATATATGTCGGATACACAGACGCCCCAGGGAATTCTGGCGGTGGCCGCTCAGCTTTCCCATTCTCTTAATGAAATTGTGAAAGGGGATGGGATAAAGAGGGACAGTCCTGCCCACCTGATGATTCTTGAGACAATCCAGGATCCCGGGAATCTGGGAACAATCCTGCGGGCCGGTGAAGGCGCAGGAATCACCGGGGTAGTCATGAACAGTGCAACGGCTGATATTTATAATCCGAAGGTGATACGTTCCACAATGGGTTCTATCTACCGTGTTCCCTTTGTCTATGTGGAAGATTGGCAGCAGGCCATCGGCAGGATTAAAGCGGAGGGAATCCGGCTCTATGCCGCCCACTTAAAGGGGAAGGTAAGCTACGAGAATGAAGATTACCGTACGGATACGGGATTTCTCATCGGCAATGAGGCTAACGGACTTACGGAGGAGACGGCGGCGATGGCGGACTGCTATGTCAGGATTCCGATGGCCGGTCAGGTAGAATCCCTCAATGCGGCTGTGGCAGCCTCCATTCTCATGTTTGAGACTGCACGGCAGAGAAGAAATTAATATTTAATAAAATATTAGTTTTTAGTTTATAAATGAGTAATAAAAATGTAAGTTTAGAATATTCTGCCATATGTTGCTAAATGTCTGAAAAAATACTATAATAGTATCAAGGAGTATTTCCTTTAGTTAAGAAAGGAGAAGAAAGTATGGCATGGATAATCTGGCTGGCAGCTTTTGTGATTCTGATAGGGATAGAAGCTGCAACAATGGCGCTTACGACCATCTGGTTTGCCGGAGGTGCAATTATCGCTTTTTTACTGGCTTTACTCGGAGCAAATTATAATGTTCAGATGGCGGCATTTTTTATTATTTCCTGTGCGCTGCTTTTCTTTACCCGGCCCTTTGCGCTGAGATTCGTCAATAAGAAGACGGTTAAAACCAATGTGGAGGGACTCATCGGGAAGAAAGCCAGAATCACGGCCGACGTGGATAATGATCTGGCTACGGGAGCCGCTGTTGTGTCGGGGCAGGAGTGGACGGCGCGTTCGTCCGACGGGAAGCCGATTAAAGAAGGAACTATGGTAAAGATAGACGCAGTCAATGGGGTAAAATTGATTGTAAGCAAAGTTGAGGAGGAGTAATAGCATATGGGAGCATTTATAAGTTTTGTCATTCTTGCGATTATCGTCCTGCTGGTACTGGCATCATGCATCAGGATTGTACCGCAGGCACAGGCACTTGTCGTTGAGCGTTTAGGAGCTTATCTGGAAACATGGTCTGTAGGCATTCATTTTAAAGTGCCGTTTATTGACCGGGTGGCAAAGAGAGTTCTTCTGAAAGAGCAGGTAGTGGATTTCGCACCGCAGCCTGTTATCACAAAAGATAATGTCACAATGAAGATTGATACGGTAGTCTTTTTCCAGATTACGGATCCGAAGCTGTTTGCATACGGGGTGGAGAATCCTATCATGGCGATTGAGAACCTTACAGCTACAACGCTCCGTAATATAATCGGTGATTTGGAGCTTGACCAGACTCTGACGTCCAGAGAGACTATCAATACAAAGATGCGTGCCGCGCTTGATATCGCCACCGACCCGTGGGGCATCAAGGTAAACCGTGTGGAGCTTAAGAACATCATTCCTCCGGCAGCCATTCAGGATGCGATGGAGAAGCAGATGAAGGCAGAGCGTGAACGGCGTGAAGTTATCCTGCGTGCGGAAGGTGAGAAAAAATCAGCGATTCTGGTTGCAGAAGGCCAGAAGGAGTCGGTAATCCTGGAAGCAGAGGCAGAGAAAGCATCAGCAATTCTCCGTGCGGAAGCAGAAAAAGAGAAGAGGATCCGCGAGGCGGAAGGTGAAGCGGAAGCGATTCTCAAGGTACAGAAAGCGAATGCAGACGGTATCCGCTATATCCGGGAGGCCGGAGCCGATAATGCGGTACTCCAGATTAAGAGCCTTGAGGCCTTTGCGAAGGCAGCGGACGGCAAAGCGACTAAAATCATTATTCCCTCTGAGATTCAGGGAATTGCGGGCCTCGTAAAGTCTCTTGCAGAGGTCGGAATGAAGGACGACAGTAACGGCAACGCGTAATAGGCAGCAGGAATAATAGAAAACCGGATTAGTCCGAGGCAGTCAGGAAATGCTCGAGGCAATCCGGTTTTTCCTGTACAGGTGGAACAATGGAGAATGAGAAAAAGCCGGAAAGCAGCCGGCGCAGGATGGTCAGGAAAGTCAACCTGGGCCAGGATAAGATTAAACTGGATTTATCCAGAGAATATGGGCTGGTACTGGAGGGAGGCGGAGCTAAAGGCTCTTTCCAGATAGGCGCCTGGAGGGCGCTCAGGGAAGCCGGAATCAAGCTAAAGGGCGTCTCGGGCGTGTCGGTAGGGGCACTCAACGGGGCGCTGATTTGCATGGATGATCCGGAGAAAGCGGAGGATATCTGGCATAATATCAATTATTCTGCGGTTATGGATTTTAATATGAACACTGGCAGTATCCTGGAGACGGCCGAGGAAATTAAGAAACTGATTAAAGACCGCGGAGTAGATATTACGCCTCTTAAAAAGCTGCTTCATGAAACCGTAGATGAGGAAAAGATCAGGAATTCCCATTGTGAACTGTTTGCAACGACTTTTTCAGTATCCGATATGAAGCTCCTTAATATAGACGTCAAATCTGCATCAGAGGGTAAGATGGAGGAAATTTTACTGGCCAGCGCATTCTTCCCTGTTTTTAAGACGGAGAAGCTGAGCGGAAAGCTCTATACGGACGGCGGCGGTTTTAACAATGTTCCTCTCGATGTGCTGGTTGACCGTGGCTATCAGGACGTGATCGTAGTCCGAATCTACGGACCCGGCTATGACCGTGAAAAGAAAGTAAAGATACCGGAAGGGACCAATATCTACCACATCGCCCCTAGGGAAGAGCTGGGCGGAGTGCTTGAATTTGACAAAAAAAGAAGCAGGAAGAATATGGCGCTTGGGTATCTGGAGGCCTCGCGCCTCCTATACGGCCTGGACGGACGGAGATATTATATCTATGCCCCGTATGAGGAACCATATTATTTTGACAGGATGATGTCTGAACTGGAACTCTTAAAGATTTATCTGGAATCTGTCCTGGATGAAGAGGCGCTTGCTTATCTCGACGGATACCGTTTTTATACGGAGAATGTGTTCCCGGAGCTGGCCAGGGAGCTCAAGCTGAAGCCGGATTGGGATTACAAGGATATGTATCTGGCAATACTGGAGGAGCTTGCAGTTACTTTTAAAATCAGCCGATACCGTGTTTACAAAGCGGATGAACTGGCCCGGGAAATCCATAAATCTTTACTGAAAGCTGACGGGAGACTTCCTTTAGCGGGTGAGGACCCCGCCGGTCCGGCCGCGTCCTCCAACCACAACTAAATATTTTTTTGACAAGCGGCCGGTATTTATGTAAAATAAGAAGGATCTGAAGATAATGCACGACCAAAACATTAAAGGAGAGAAAAGGATGGTAATACAGGAAAAAAAGAGAAACGGAAGAGTCTCTTCTTTTGTTTTAGACACACTTCATGTTATTGTGGGAATCCTGATAGTCATCCTGGCAGTTCTGGCTTTTTTAAATCCGGATGAGAACCGGATTTTGTTCCCGGCCATCTTTCTTCTGGCCGCATTGCTGAATTTTGCCAACGGCTATGATCGCTTTCATAATAACAGAGGAAAAAAGAAAAAGAGATTTGCAGGCGCGGCACTGATGACCGCGGGAGTGGGACTTTTCCTGCTTTGTGTGGTTAGTGCGCTTACAATCTGGTGGGGGTAAAACAAGTGAAGACAGAAGTTTTGCGTATGCTTAAAGAAGCAGAAGGATATATATCGGGACAGGAGATTTGCGAGAAGTTCAATGTTTCCAGAACAGCCGTCTGGAAGGTGATCAAGCAGCTCGAGACAGAAGGATATCTGATAGAAGCCGTCAGAAATAAGGGATACAGGCTGAAGATGGCCGGCGATATATTAAGCAGGGCTGAAATTGAAAGCAGTATGAATACGAAATGGGCCGGGAAGAAGGTACTCTATTTTGACGAGACCGGTTCCACGAATACAGAAGCCAAGCAGGCGGCTGAGGCAGGCGCTCCTCATGGAACGCTGGCAGTGGCCGACTACCAGAATATGGGGAAGGGACGCAGGGGAAGAATGTGGACGTCACCCCGTGGCGTGGGCGTCTGGATGAGCCTGATGATCCGACCGGAGATTCATCCGTCCGCCGCTTCCATGCTGACTCTGGTGGCAGCCCTGGCCGTATCGGAAGGAATTGGGAAAACCTGCGGCCTGGAGACTCAGATTAAGTGGCCGAATGACATTGTGGCGGACGGAAAGAAAATCTGCGGCATTCTCACCGAGATGAGCACCGAGCTGGAATGCATCAATTACGTGGTTACAGGCATGGGAATTAACGCCAATATGGAGGAGCTTCCGGAAGAGATTAAGGATGTGGCAACTTCCATCCTTTTGCAGACGGGAAAGCGTGTAAAGAGGAGCCAGCTGATAGGCGCAGTGATGGAGTCTTACGAGAAATATTATAACGTATTTATGGAATCCGGCAATATGTCTGGGCTGCTGGACGTCTACAACAGCCATCTGGCTAATATGCAGCGCTCCGTCCGTGTCCTTCAGCCGGGCAGCGAATATGTGGGTACGGCACTCGGGATTAACGATGCCGGCGAATTGCTTGTGAAGACGGAAGACGGGGCAGTCCACCAGGTGATTTCGGGCGAGGTTTCTGTCCGCGGCATATACGGCTATGTATAACAGCGTACTGTTCCCGGCCTTATTGAGGCCCGGAGGACGCGTACGGAACGGACCATGTCCGGTGTGGCGAGGGGGGAGACTGAGTCTTTCGTCCCGGCGAAAACCTGGCTTTGGGGCGTAGCGTGCAGGTTATCGTTTTGTGAGGCGCAGAGGAAATTATGGAATATCTTTATAGTAAATTAAAAACACTGGAACGGCCGGATACGCCTTTAACAGAAGATGAAAGATTAAGAGCTGTCAGAGGGCCGCTGCTTCACTGGTATGACAACAACAGAAGAATCCTGCCGTGGAGGGAAGAACCGGAGGCCTACAAGGTCTGGATTTCGGAGATTATGCTCCAGCAGACCAGGGTAGAGGCGGTCAAACCTTATTTTGCACGGTTCATGGAGGCACTGCCCGACGTCATAAGTCTGGCCGCGGCAGATGAGGAAACTCTCCTAAAGCTCTGGGAGGGGCTTGGGTATTACAGCAGAGCCAGAAATTTAAAAAAGGCGGCCCAGGTAATAGTGGATGAGCATGGAGGGGTAATGCCGGATTCCTATGATAAGCTTCTTAAGCTTCCCGGAATCGGCAGCTATACGGCGGGAGCCATATCATCTATCGCCTTTGGGATACCCGAACCAGCGGTGGACGGCAATGTCCTGAGAGTGATATCAAGACTGCTTGCTGATCGCGGGGACATTACGAAAGCAGGCACAAAGAAGCGTTATGAGCTTTTAATAAGGGATAATATGGACAGGGAGAGGGCCGGCGATTATAACCAGGCTCTTATTGAACTGGGGGCTATTGTGTGTATCCCGGCAGGGAAGCCGCTGTGCGGTGAATGTCCGATGAATTCCCTGTGTCTGGCTTTAAAAGGGGAACTGACGGATGTGATTCCGGTAAAGGCTCCTAAAAAACCGAGAAGAATTGAAGAAAAGACAATATTTCTTCTCGAATGGGAGGATAAAGCCGCTATACGAAAGAGGAGTGGAAAGGGGCTTCTGGCTTCCCTCTATGAATTTCCCAATATTCCGGGACATGCAGGGGAGGAGGAGCTTTCAGAAGTTCTCGGGCTTCCGAAAGAGGATATTCTTGCCTCTGAGAGACTGCCTGACTCGGTCCATATCTTCTCTCATGTGGAATGGCATATGACTGGATACCGTGTTAAAATAGCAAAAGAACATCCGGAATTGTTTCATATGGTAAAAAAAGAGGAAATATTTTCAAAATATCCCCTGCCAAATGCATTCGGAGTGTATACAAAAGCTTTAATGTGAAATAATGAGAGGGAAGGCCTATGAAAAAAATGATTTTCGTGTTCAATCCCAGATCGGGCAAGGAGCAGATACGCAGTAAACTGCTTGATATATTGGATATATTTACGAAATATGGCTATGAGGTGTCGGTGTATGTAACACAGAAGCCGTTAGATGCCATGCAGATCGTATCACGGCGCGGGAGAGGCAGGAGCCTTGTAGTCTGCAGCGGCGGAGACGGCACGCTTAATGAAGTCGTATCGGGACTGATGACGATTGAAGAGGGAAAAAGGCCTGTCCTGGGATATATTCCCTCAGGTTCCACGAATGACTACGCGTCCAGCATCGGAATATCGAAGAATATGAAGAAGGCGGCTCTCGATGCTGTCAGCGGCGGAACGACTGCCGTCGATGTGGGCAGATTCGGGGAAGACAGATATTTTGTCTATGTTGCGGCATTCGGAGCATTCACAGAGGTTTCCTACAGTACGCCGCAGGAGGCCAAGAATCTTCTCGGCCATCAGGCCTATATGCTGGAGGCCGTGAAAAGAGTTACAAATCTGAAAGCTTACAGAATGAAATTTGAATGGGAAGATAAAGTGCTGGAGGATGAATTTATTATCGGAATGATTACCAATACCATCAGCATTGGAGGATTTAAGGGGCTGGTCGGCCTTGATGTGGCCCTGGACGACGGTGAATTCGAGGTTCTTCTTGTCCGTAAACCCAGGACACCCAAAGATATTGCAAGTATTGCTTCTTATCTGATTCTTCGCGAGGGAGAGAACGACTGCGTATATCAGTTCCGGGCCAAAACTTTGAGAGTGATTTCCCAAGAGCCGGTAGACTGGTCGCTCGACGGCGAGTACGGCGGCAGCAGAACGGAAATTCTGATAGAAAACAAGAGCCGGGCGGTGTCGATTCGGCGCCGGGCGTCGTCTGTTGTCGAAGCTTTGTGAAAAACTAAGAGAAAAGCTTAGAAATATGTTGAAAAAAATTTTTGGTTAGTATATAATAAAAGGCCGAGTACCAATTTACAATACGCAGCTGTTCAGAACCGGTTATTCAGAATTAAGCCGATTGGATAGCCGCTACTGAATTATAATTTACAAACTTCTTAGGCGAAAGGACGTTAATTCGTGGAGAAAGAAAATTTTTTAGAGAAGCTAAAACGACTTGTCGACCTGGCGAAAACAAAACAGAACGCACTTGACATCACAGAAATTAACAATTTTTTTGCCGGGGATAATCTGTCAACAGAACAGATGGAACAGATATACAGTTATCTGGAGAACAGTAATATTGACATTATCCCTGAAGTAATCGATGAGACAATACTGGCGGAAGATGACGCTCTGCTTCTGGATGATGCAGATGACGATTTTCTGAAGGAAGAGGAAGAGATTGATCTTGATGCGATTGACCTTCTGGAAGGAATCGGCACGGAAGACCCGGTGCGCATGTACCTGAAGGAGATAGGTACAGTTCCGCTTTTAAGCGCTGATGAGGAACTGCGTCTTGCCAAGAGGAAGGCGGAAGGCGATGACAATGCAAAGGAACGTTTAATTGAGGCCAATCTCAGGCTTGTAGTTAGTATTGCGAAACGTTATACCGGCAGAGGCATGAGCTTTCTCGATTTGGTACAGGAAGGGAACCTGGGCCTGATTAAGGGTGTTGAAAAATTTGATTACACAAAAGGATATAAGCTGAGTACATATGCTACCTGGTGGATTCGGCAGTCTGTCACAAGAGCGCTGGCAGATCAGGCAAGGACGATCCGTGTTCCTGTGCATATGGTTGAGACAATTAACAAGATGTCGAAGATGCAGAGAAAGCTGACGCTGGAACTGGGGTATGAACCGTCGGTAGCAGAGCTTTCCGAAGCACTCGAGATGTCGGAAGACAAAGTAATGGAGATCATGCAGATAGCCAGGGAACCGGCTTCGCTGGAGACACCGATTGGAGAGGAAGACGATTCCAACCTGGGTGACTTTGTAGCGGACAGCAACGTTGTGACTCCGGAAGGTAATGTGGAATCCGTGATGCTGAGAGAGCATATCGATGCATTGTTAGGAGATTTGAAGGAAAGAGAACGTCAGGTTATCGTTCTCCGGTTCGGTCTTGAAGACGGACATCCAAGAACACTGGAAGAAGTGGGGAAAGAATTTAACGTTACCCGTGAGCGTATCAGGCAGATTGAAGCCAAAGCACTCAGAAAACTGAGAAATCCGGTCAGAAGTAAACGAATCCGTGATTTCCTGTAATCAGTAAAGTTGAATATTATTGGCAGCCTGTGTGCTGAAGGCCAATTGTGTATTACAGTTATGTACTGCGCATGGGGCTTTTGGCGGCAGGCTGTTTTTTTACGGCGGTCCGGCTGTAATATAAGGAGGAAAACGTATGGAAAACAAAAAGAACTACCAGCTAGAGTTGGAAAAAGTCATCGCACAGGCCAAACGGGAAGGAGACGTCCCTACCCTCTTTCTTCATAGCTGCTGTGCTCCCTGCAGCAGCTATGTTCTTGAGTACCTGTCCGAATATTTCAAAATTACAGTTTTTTATTATAATCCCAATATCTATCCCCGCGATGAATATGAGGAGAGACTGGGAGAGATTCGGCGTCTGGTCAGGGAGATGCCGTCGGGCTATCCTGTGGAATTTGTGGCGGGTGATTACAGGCCGGAGGAATTTTTTCAGATGGCGAAGGGACATGAGGAAGACGAAGAGGGGGGCGAACGCTGTACCTTATGCTTTAGAATGCGGCTTTATGAGGCGGCAAAGCTGGCCAAAGAGGGGGGATTTGACTGGTTCACGACAACCCTCACCATCAGTCCGATGAAGGATGCTGCGAGGCTGAACCGGATTGGCGAGGAAGCGGGGGAAAAATATGGGGTCCGTTTTCTGAATTCAGATTTTAAGAAAAAGAACGGCTACAGACGCTCCGTAGAGCTTTCGCAGGAATATCATCTGTATCGTCAGAATTACTGCGGCTGTGTCTATTCCAGACGTGATGCAGCCAGCCGTGAAAATCAAAGCGGCGGCTGTCGAAACGGCAATAGGCAGAATGACTAAAAAAAATATGTTTAAAATGCAGGTTTTCAGGGTAAATTATGCATAATGATGAAATTGGAAAAGAAATGGAATTTCATGAAGATATCTATTGACGAAATGAAAGATACGTATTATTATGATGTCAGATGGTGAAAATATATTTCATATAGAAGAGGAGGAATGACGTATGATTTACACGGTTACATTTAATCCGGCTCTGGATTATGTGGTGAAGGTGGATAATTTTACGACAGGAACCGTTAACAGAACCGTATCGGAAGAAATTTTTTACGGCGGCAAGGGGATAAACGTATCTGCTGTTTTAAAGGAACTGGGGTATGCCAGCACAGCGCTGGGATTCGTAGCGGGATTTACCGGAGATGAGATAGAGCGTGGTGTCAGGACACTTGGATTTGCAAGCGATTTTATTCGTGTGAAAGACGGGATGTCCCGGATCAATGTCAAGATGAAGTCGGACAATGAGACGGAAATCAATGGCATCGGGCCGCAAATCACGGAGAGTGATGTGGAAAAGCTGTTTGAGAAGCTGGAGAAGCTGGAAAACGGAGATATTCTCGTGCTGTCCGGCAGTATCCCGAAATCGATTGACGACCGGATTTATGAAACAATTATGTCACGCCTCGACGGAAAAGGGATAAGAATCGTAGTAGACGCGACGAAAGATCTGCTTCTCAATGTTCTGAAATACCATCCGTTTCTGATTAAACCGAATAACCATGAACTTGGTGAAATGTTCGGTGCAGAGCTAAAATCAGATGAAGATATCATAACCTACGCCGGAAAGCTGCAGGAAATGGGGGCCGTCAACGTACTCGTGTCCATGGCAGGCGACGGGGCGATTCTTGTCACGGAGGAGAAAGAGATTTATAAGATGGGTGTTGCAAAGGGAACGGTAAAGAATTCGGTCGGAGCCGGAGATTCGATGGTGGCCGGATTCATTGCAGGATATCTCGACAAACGGGATTACGCCTATGCTCTGAAGCTGGGAACGGCATCCGGTAGCGCTACCGCATTTTCGGAGGGAATAGCGACAAGAAAAGATATTATTGAACTTCTTGAGAAGCTGTAACCATCTGGAAAATAGTATGTAAAGGTAATAGTTCAGACAGGTCTGCGCACTCGCTGCAGTAACAGTTCATGCTGTCTGAATTGTTACAAATAAAGGCTCATGAGAAGCAGGGAGAAATCAGGAGGACATCATGAAGATTACAGATCTGTTAAAAAAAGAAAGTATTGCTCTTGACGTGAAGGTCGATTCCAAAGGAGCCGCCATTGACTATCTTGTGGATTTGATGGATAAGAGCGGCAGGCTGAATGATAAGGAAGGATATAAGAAAGGTATTCTGGCCAGAGAAGCCCTTGGAAGTACGGCTGTCGGAGACGGAATTGCCATTCCCCATGCAAAGGTTGCCGCGGTCAATGAACCTGGTCTGGCAGCCATGGTGGTGCCGGAGGGCGTGGACTATGAATCATTTGACGGAAGCCCTGCCAATCTTCTGTTCATGATAGCGGCCCCGGACGGGGAGGCTGATGCCCACCTGGAGGCTCTTTCGAAGCTTTCCATGGTTTTAATGGATCCGGACTTTAAGAACGCCCTTGTTAAAGCGAAAACTGCAGATGAGTTTTTGAAACTTATCAATGATAAGGAAGCGGATCGTTTTGCCCCTGCAAAGGAAGACGGCGATAAGAAGAACAGCTCACCGGAGAAAACGGCGGAGATGGATGCCGAAGAAAATAATACTGCCGCCACCGGCAGCAATGATGCGGGACAGGTAAAATACCGGATTCTTGCCGTAACGGCATGTCCGACCGGAATCGCCCATACCTTTATGGCGGCGGAGAATCTGTCCAGGACAGGAGAGAAGCTTGGATATCCCGTCAAAGTGGAGACGAACGGTGCAGACGGAGTACAGAACCATCTGACAAAAGAGGAAATCGAGGCAGCGGACGGTATCATCATAGCGGCCGATAAGAATGTTGAAATGGCCCGTTTTAACGGTAAGCCGGTCATAATAGCGCCTGTTTCCGACGGTATTCACAAAGCGGAAGAACTGATTAAGAAAATTGAGGCCGGAGAAGCGCCCATTTACCATCATGCGGCAGACGGCGGAGCCGGAGAGACGGAATCTGCCGACAAGGAAAATCTGGGAAGAAGCATTTATAAGCATCTGATGAATGGTGTTTCCCATATGCTGCCGTTTGTAATCGGCGGCGGCATCCTGATAGCCCTGGCCTTCCTGTTTGATGATTATTCACTGGATCCCGCCAATTTTGGTAAGAATACGCCGCTGGCGGCCTATCTGAAGACAGTGGGAGAGCAGGCGTTTGGCATGATGCTTCCCGTTCTGTCAGGTTTCATTGCCATGAGTATTGCAGACCGTCCGGGACTGGCAGTCGGCTTTGTCGGCGGGCTGGTGGCTAAGATGGGAATGACTTTTGCCAATCCGGCAGGAGGCGATGTGAATGCCGGGTTCCTGGGAGCACTGCTGGCAGGATTTATCGGCGGATACCTTATCCTGTTGTTGAAGAAGGTATTTAGCAGGCTGCCGAAATCACTGGACGGAATTAAACCGATTCTTTTATATCCGGTTCTCGGCATTTTTCTGGTAGCTGTAATCACGACGATTATTAATCCTTTTGTCGGAGCCATCAACGACGGCCTGTCCAATCTGCTGAACAGCATGGGCGGAACCAGCAAGGTGATTCTTGGCATGGTGGTCGGCGGCATGATGTCCGTAGATATGGGCGGCCCTGTCAACAAAGCGGCCTATGTATTCGGAACGGCGCAGCTTGCGGAAGGCAACTTTGACGTTATGGCGGCAGTAATGGCAGGAGGTATGGTTCCTCCGCTGGCCATTGCTCTGGCAACCACATTTTTCAAAAAGAAATTCACGGTAAAAGAGCGTCAGTCAGGTCTTGTAAACTATATTATGGGTTTGTCCTTCATCTCGGAGGGAGCTATCCCGTTTGCTGCCCAGGATCCGCTGCGCGTGATTCCATCCTGTATTGCAGGCTCAGCCGTAGCAGGAGGTCTGTCCATGCTCCTTGGCTGTACGCTCAGGGCGCCGCACGGAGGTATCTTTGTTCTTCCGACAATCGGGAATCCAATCGGGTACCTGGCAGCTGTGGCGGCCGGATCTGCAGTGGGGTGTGTGATTCTCGCGGCTCTTAAAAAGAATGTTTAATTGATAGTTAAGCAGGTGAGGACGCCGCCGGTACG
>NZ_KE992939.1 GCF_000466485.1 [Clostridium] symbiosum ATCC 14940
GATATGCCTTCCATGCGCCTTTTTAAAGAATTGCTGAAGATTTGATATCGGCCTGCCGGAAACATGTAGTGGCCGCGACAGGGTCCTCCTCATTTAAGGTTGGAGACAATCAGCGCCCGGAACGGACCATGTCCGGTGTTGCACGAATCTCCGCCTGAGTCTTCCGTCCCTGGCGAAAACCTGACCGGGGGAAGGAGGCGGAATCAATTCTGCAGGGGATATGGAAGCCCATCCGTGCTTAATGAGGTTTCTCACGAATTTAGCACGGCTATGCGCTTCGAAAAGTGCAAACGGTCCCCGCAGCAATTCATTCCGACCGGATTCCCCTCACGACAACCTACCCGGGGGCGGAAGACTCAGCCATCCCCCTCACCACACCGGACATAGTCCGTTCCGGACGCGTCCTCCTACCTCAGTTAAATCTCCATTTAATTAAGCTCTGCATACAGCTCATTCCAGTGATTCATGATTTCGTCTTTGTGTTCTTTCAGATAGTCAAAATCAAGCTCCTTCATCCCAAGCGTATCTTCCGCAGGAAGGCCGCTTAAATTACAGTTTCCGTTAGAACCGCGTCCTGCCGATACCTCTGCCCGGGCGTCCTGGAATTCTGCCGAAGTAAGAAGATCAATCATGGCCTGAGCAGCCGGAAGGTTCGGGGCATTCTTGACAATCGCCGCGCCGCCTGCCATAGCTGTATTTCCTTCTTCCATATAGACACATTCGATCGGCGCGCCGTCATTGATTAATGCCACTACACTTGATTCATATGAAAGACCGACCACATACTCGCCATTGCTGACCAGATTGTAGACATCTTTGGACGATGTAGTGGAAAAGCTGGCCGGAATCAGTTTCTTAATATAATCCCACCCTTTTTCATCATCGAATTTATCTCCCATCACAGCCAGGATTGTCTGAAGCTGACGCCAGCCCGACGACGTGGAATCCGGTGCGGCAAGAATAATCTTCCCCTTCAGGGCAGGGTTCAGTAAATCTTCATATCCGTTAATTTCAATGCCAAGTTCATCTCTCAATGCCGGGTTAACCACGAGACACATCACCTGTACATCATAAAAATTATAGTAGCCTGCATCATCGTGATAAAGCTGTTCTTTATCACATGCGCCCGTATACGGCTGAAGTATGTCGTGATAGGTGTCGCCGTCAGCGGCAAACATCCCTCCGATTACCACATCAGCGTCGCACGATTCATCGCTCCTTATCCTGGTTGCCAGGGTTCCGACTGAGTCGGCCTGAATCTCAAGTTCACAGTCAGGGTAGTATTTTTTCCATATATCATTAAGTACCTGCTGCTGAGTTTCCTCCATCGTTGTATATACCGTGATTTTCCCGGTTACCTCTGATGCCGGCCTCACATAATAGGGCCTTTCTCCGCTGTCCTGCTCGGCCTGTTCCTTCGCGGCTTCTGTCTTCGTCTCTTCTTTTTTTGTCTCGGCCGGGGCTTCTTTTCCTCCACAGGCAGTCATGGATAAAACCATTGCTGCAGACAAACCCGCCGCCATCAGTCTTTTTTTCTTCATAAATATCCTCCCTTTCATTCTATATGTTTTATTTTGCTCTTTTAAATTTGTTTCCTGCCGGACAGCTACATTTTTACGTCTTCCAGCTTCGTAAAACGCAGATAGACTACCAGACAGATAATGGTCAGGAGCATTGTTATGGTCGCAAATACAGCCGCCACACCATAGATTCCGCTGGTGATTGCCGAGTAGGTGCTGATTGTCAGTGTAATCGTTCTGTTATTATACAGAATCACCCCCGATGACATTTCAGTAATTATGGATACAAAGCTTAAAACTGCTCCCGAGATAATCCCGCTGGACATCATCGGAACCGTTATTTTAATAAATGCCGCCGGTTTTGAGGCCCCCAGGCTCAATGCCGCCTCCTCAATATTAACGGGGATTTTCATCATGGCTGCCGTTGCCGAACGGCTGGTAAAAGGCATACGCCGTATGGCCAGCGCTATCACCATTATGAAGAGGGTTCCTGTAAGCGTAAACGGTTTTCTGGAAAATGCCACCACCAGGGCAATACCGATTACGGCTCCGGGCATGATATACGGCATCATGGATATTGTATCAATTGCATTGTTGAACAGGTTGTTTCTTCTCACTACCAGATACGCAATCAAAACGGCAATTACGATAATCACTGCGAGAGTCAGCCCACTGACAATTAATGTATTTCCGACCGATCGCATCAGCATTTTCTCCAGCGCTTTCTGGTAATTGATAAGGGAATAGCCCGGTTTCAAAATGCTGTTTTTATAGTTTCTAAATGACATATTAACGATATATATCTGCGGCAGAAGCGAAATCCCAACCAGGAGATAGCAGTATGCATGCATCAGGAAGTTACCGAGGCCGGTGGCCTTCTTCGGCTCCACCGGATGGAGAGCATTAATCGTGAATTTGAACCGGTTGGATGCTGTCTTCTGGATAATGAATATTACAGCGGTCACCAGTACCGCAATGACGCTAATTGCAGCCGCAAAGTGGTAGTTTGTCCCGTTTTCACCCAAATACTGATTGTATATCAGTACAGGGAAGGTGCTGTACCCCCGTCCGATCAGCACGGGAGTTCCGAAATCGGCAAAGGAACGCATAAATACAAGCAGCGCTGCCGCCAGAATTGTCGGCATCGTCAGGGCCATAATCACCCTCTTAAACCGATCCACACCTTTGCAGCCCATGCTCTCGGCCGCCTCCAGCAGAGAGTTGTCGATATCCCTGAATGCTCCGTTCATATAGATTACAACCAGCGGAAAGAGCTTCAGGGTCTGCACAAACACAATTCCTCCGAACCCGTAGATGGATACGCCGTTAATCCCAAATGATTTTAATATTCCGGTAATCAGCCCGGAGTTGCCCATTAAAAGTATCCATGCATAAGCTCCGATAAATGGCGCCGACATCGTACAAAGCAGGCAGAGGACGAATAAGAGCTTCCGGCCGCCGAGCCTGAAAAAGGAATAGAAATAAGCAAAGGGGATACCCAGAAGCAGGCTCGCCGCCATAACACAGAACGCGATTTTCACACTGTGGAATATGGATTCGTAGTAATAGGACTTACTGAAAAACATCCGAAATGCTTCCATAGTGAATTTCCCGTCTGTATATACAGATTCCTTCAGAAGCCTGCCAATAGGATAAACCAGGAATATAAGAAACAGGACCATTAATCCCCCGGAAATAATATTCCAGAAATCCCAGCGCACTTTCGAATGGCTCATCCGCTCACCTCCCGTCCTGCCTCGTCCCGGGGGATGTCCGTACTGTTTTTAATCCCCTTCATCAGGCTTTTCGTCGTCTCGGGGTCAAAAATATTTGCTTTGCGGCTGTTCAAGGTGAGTAAAACCCGTCTCCCCGGTGGAATAATCTCATCAATCTCCGACTCCTGAATGATTTCCGCTGTTTCTCCTGTCTCAAGCTCAACGAAATAATGAGTGTTGGAACCAAGAAATACGCTGTCCATGATCTTAGCGCTGATACCTTCCTTCCTCTCCCCCTCTGTACACTTGTGCACAAACAATTCTTCCGGTCTGACGGATAAGGTCACATCCCGTTCCCTGATTTCCGAATCCTGTACTGAGTCCATACAAATCCGGTATCCATTCGGAAACTCAAGCACTGCCTCCCGTCCTTTTTGCATCAGCTTAGCATTCAGAAGATTTGATTTTCCAATAAAAGTTGCCACAAACAGATCGGCCGGTCTTTGATATATGTTTTTTGGCTCGCCGCAGTGGCGGATCACCCCGTCCTTCATAACTGCAATTCTGTCGGAGATTGCCATTGCCTCCTCCTGATCATGTGTCACATAAACCGTTGTAATGCCAACCTCTTTCTGGATATTCTTAATCACGGTCCTCATTTCGACGCGAAGCTTTGCATCCAGATTCGACAGCGGCTCATCCATTAAAAGTACATCCGGCTGAATCACAAGCGCTCTGGCCAGCGCCACTCTCTGCTGCTGCCCTCCGGACAGCCGTTCCGGCATTCTGTCTGCATACTGATCTACATGAACCAGTTCCAGGAACTTCTGTGCCTGTTTCCTCATCTGTTCTTTCGGCATGTCCTTATACTTTAACCCAAACTCAACATTCTTTCGCACCGTCATATTAGGAAATATCGCATAATTCTGAAATACCATTCCTATGCCGCGTTTTCCCGGCTCCATATCGTTGATTAACCGGTTGTTAAACTTAAAGCTCCCTCCCTCTATCGTGTTAAAACCGGCTATCATCCGCAGCAGAGTTGTCTTGCCGCATCCGGACGGTCCCAAAAGGGTAAATAATTCCCCGTTTCGAATTGTTACTGATAAATCCGGTATGACCGTCACATTACCGTACCTTTTTACTGCATTTTGAATCGTAATAGTTACACTCACGTACACCACCGCCCATTTTTAGGTATTTTGTATATAATGTCTTCTTTTATATTAATAATCTTATACAATTAGTCCAATCAATTCTACCTAAAATACCGCTCAAAAGGGAAAAATACCAAACACAAGTTAACGTTTCGTCCTCGTTAACCTGCACGCTCCCCGCACAGGTCACCGTCATCAATAAAATGCAGCAGGAATTATCCTCTTCCTGCTGCATGGATCAGCCACTGTTTCTATATTACAAACCGTTTCATTTCTCCTGCTGTTTGATTTTTCCCACATATTCCTTCGGGCTGCACCCAATATACTTCTTGAATACCATATTAAAATATTTGTAATCGCCAATCCCGCACTGCCAGGACACATCCTGGACTGCCGTCCTGCCTTCTCTGAGCAATTCTAATGCTTTCTGAATCCGAAAACGATTCAGGTATTCAATAAATGTGGTTCCCATCTGCTTTTTAAACTTCTTGTTCAAAAAAGTTTCACTATAGTTTAAGGCATCAACAACATCCTGCAATACCAATTTCTCACGATAATGCTGTCTGATAAACGCAAGCATCTCTTTCACCACCGCATCATCCTCACTGCTGGTTCCTTCTTTGGGAATCAGCTGTATATTTTTCCACTCTTCCTTTTCCTTCTTATGGCTCATCCAGGAACGCCTCTGCATGCATTTTTCCTTTGCGTCTCTTATTGCCTCGGCCAAATCTTCCCTTTTCAATGGTTTTAAAAGATATCCTGTCACCCCATAGCGTATGGCAGTTCTCGCATATTCAAAATTCGAGTATCCGGATAATATAATAGCAGAATAATCATATTGTTCATATGTCTGCCGAATCATTCCCAGCCCGTCCAGAATCGGCATATTGATATCTGCCACAACAATATCCGGCTCCAGCCGCTGTATCAGCGCTACTCCCTCGACGCCGTTTGCGGCCTCCCCCACCACCGTACACCCCATATCAGCCCAGGGAATGGAATAGACGAGACCTTTTCTTATGATGTCCTCATCTTCCGCAATAACCACTCGGTACATGTGTCACTCTCCTTTCCTCTGCTCTATCCGAGCCACTACTTCAAAACCTGCGCCCTCCCTGTTCCGGATCTGAAGTCCGCTTCCATCGCCATATCTCAGGTAGAGACGGCGCGACAGGTTCCTGAGTCCGATGGACGGCGAGCTGTTATCGTGCGCTCTAAGCTGTTTCCTTAATTCCTCGGCTTTTTCCTCCTCCATTCCAAGGCCGTCATCCAGGACGCTGATGAGCAGAACATTGTCCTCCACATGACCGCTAATCTTTATATTAAGTTCCATCTTCTTCCTGAATCCATACTTGATGCTGTTTTCGATGAGCGGCTGCAGCAAAAGTTTTGGTACAATGCAGTTCATACACTCCGGTTCGAAATTGACCCCAAAGCTGAACCTGCTTCCAAAACGACAATTTTGGATGTCAAGATAACAGTACATAAAACGCATATCTTCCTCTAACGTAACCTCCTTTTTCGAGGTATCAATGCTGTAACGGAGCACTTCCGTTAATTTTACTATCAATTCCTCAGCCTTATCCGCATCAAAGACTACCAGGTTCCTTATTATTTCGAGTGTATTATAAAGAAAATGGGGATTCATCTGCGCTGTAAGCTGATCCATTTCAATCCGGCTGTTCAGCTTCAAAAGCTCTGTATTCCTGTCATTCAACGCCTGGATACTGTCCAGCATGTGATTCACCTGATATCCTACCTCGGTGAACTCATCGTCCGTATTCATCTGAATCCGATGATCATAATCTCCTTTACGGATAATTCTGATTTCACTGACCAGCCTTTCAATAGATGCCGCATTATTTTCTGCCATGGATTTCGCCATCCACCTGGCTATCCCATACCAGGCAGCCCCCATTATGAACAGTGCGCTCAAACCGATATATACGGTTTCGTTTCCGGGATAATATACCAGAGAATAAATGATTGCCGAAAATTCCGGCAGTTCCTTCGACACGACCCAGTATCGGGCCTGTCCATGGGTCCAGCTCCCATGCCTGGTTCCGTAAAATTTATTACTGCTGTCTGCCAGACCCGGTTTGCTGATATACATGACATTTTGTCTGAGATCGGTAATCACTCCGTCAAAGTTGCTTTCCGACAAATAAAAGTTCCACCCGCTTCCGGATAAAAATAAGGTTATATACCCTGTGATTTCCCCCTCCACAAATATTGGCTTGATAAACAGGGCATCTGCATAATTTCCCCTATCATAATAAACTGCCCTGTATATATCTCCCTCACCGCAGTTTCTGGCATTATAGCAGACTGCATTATTATAATTTACAAGATAAGAGGAGAGCTGATTCTCGCCAAAGGAAGTAAAGAGAACTTCTCCCTCTGTATTCGTAATGATTACCTGATTGCGCACATCACAGTTCTCGTCAAACCGTCTGAAATAATTTTTGAATTCATCCGCCGCCCCGGCGTCCTCCCCCTCAATTATCGCTTCCACAGCTTTTACTGTATTTTCATTCAGCAGAAACTCACGGTTCTGCCTGTCAAAGCGAAGAAAAACCTCCTCCAGCTTCTTCAGGTGATTAGAAGCGTTCAGCTCATTTGCTGCCAGAGTGGCCGAAAATTGGCCGGCCAGGAAAAGAAGCGAGCTGATAAGAATCATGAGAATGATTCTTTTTGCCACTGATTTCTGTAGATTTTTTTGGAATTTTCCGCTTTCATCCGTTCGCCGCACTGCCATTCCCCCCTGCTCTTTTTCTCATTATAGGGCAAAGCCGGCCGGTTATGCAACCCTATGAACAGTAACTTAAAAAGAGAAGATACGGTTCGGGGCATAAAGTCCCGGCCATATCTTCTCTTCATCTGTTATTTAACTTCTCAGTAATTTAATTACCAGATCTCTGCTGCAGGGCCTGTTGCGCCGCTGCTGCCCCGTGATGTGCCATAATATGTACTCAGATCCGAATATCCGTCTGTGGAAGGAAGCTCCAGATTTACCGGCTGACCCGGATTATTGAAATTTCCCTCAAGCAGCATGATGATTCTCAATGTCTCGCCGTAGGAACTCATATCCATAACCATATACATGTTCATACTCGTATAGTAATCATCTTTATTTATAACATACTCTCCCTTTACTTCCCTGATAATCATTCCTACATCCATGCTGCCCAGAAGCGGCTTTAAAGCATCCTGAACATAGGCATTCATCTTTGCCGGATCAGCCACATAGCTTAAAACCCTGTTTTCTCCTTCTTCTCTGACGGAAAGGCTCTTCATAAGAGAGGGAGCCAAATCGGCTGCCGCTGTTGTCTGCTCTACCGATGCTATCATAGAATTCAAATCCATCGGATATTTAATCTTCTCCCCGTTAGAATCCATATAATAATAGCCGTCTTTATAGAAAACGGTAGCATATTCGGTCTGGCCCAGGAATTCCATCGCCATATCCGCTTTGTAGCGGAGATTCCCCGACTTAATCTGATCCATCTTCATGTTCATCATCATATCCAGATTCAGGCTTAAATCTAAATCCATCTCCGGATCCTGCATCACCATTACAGCGTGAACCCCCAAGTCACAGTCCATTGAATCCAGTTCATTCGCTTTCTGTGTCACACGTTCCAGCAGCGCTGCCGGGTCTTCGGCTGCCAGGGCCGTACCTGCCATCGTTACAGTCATAACTGCTGCGAGTAGTGCGGTCATTAATCTTTTCATATCCTTTTTCCTCCTGACTTAATATTTACATTCCTCGTACTGATATATTAAGTATATGCTTTTTCTATGTGGTTTTCAATGAAAATTTAGCATTTATCAGTAGATTTAACTGAGGTGAGGAGGACGCGTCCGGAACGGACCATGTCCG
>NZ_KE992940.1 GCF_000466485.1 [Clostridium] symbiosum ATCC 14940
CATCAGATTTCCAACCTTTTGACCCTGGTATCATTACATTGCGTGTGAACAGTAACGAAAAGTGAACTTGCGCAATCAACGGACCCCGCCCTCCTTGTCCGAAGAGCTGATTTATGGTACGATAGAGCGGGGGTAAAATCAATGAAACGGATACGGTTTAATTTTCGCTTTTCGGGAATGTTTGGCCAGACGCTTATGGTTCTTCTGGCGCTTACCATAATAATTGGCACTTTTTTCGGCTGTTTTTTAAGAAATCTCTATGAAGAACAGTATCTGGAGAAACAGTCGGATGTCTGCTTTGCGAATATAAAAGAACGGAGCCTGGAGGCCGACAAGGCGGCGGCTTCCCTGACGGCAAAGATGGAGAGCCTTTTACAGGCGCAGGACTGCAGCCGTCTGATGGTTTCGGGAAAGGACCTGCTCCAGCAGCAGGCGATGAATGTGGTGCAGGAGCTGTCGAGTCTTGTGGATCGGGATGAAGATGTGATGGAAGCCTACCTTTATCTGCCCTATTCGGAAAAGGTGCTGGGGTCGGACAAAAGTGTGGTGAACAGTGATAATTTCGCCCGGCAGGAGCTTTTACGCGGAGCCGGTAATGGATACGGGGATGAAGCGGAGCCGGAGCCTTCAGGGCTGCAGGACATGCAGGAAGTTGAAAGCGGGCTTTTCTGCCTGGATGGGGAAGGATGGATGATTATGGACTATCCGGATTCCAAGACACTGGCCAGAGTGATTCTGAAGCTGAATCTGCCGGAACTTTATAGAAAAATGGGCCTGGCGGCGGAACAGACGACCGGAAGCGGCATGATTTATGTCTATGACAGCAGAGGAGTCCCGGTATTTTCCGACATGCTCGCATATCCGGGAGCAGATAAGCTGCTGGTTTCGGAGCAGGAAAGAAAAGAAGACGGCAAGGAGATTTACCGATCGGGCGGCGGATATATTCTGGTTTACCAGTCGGGCAGAACAGGATGGTATTTTATACAGCGGATGGAAGGGATTCATCTGGATGTGGAGACGCCCAGACTTGTTAAGGCTCTGGCTACATACGGCCTGCTGGCGCTGGTTCTGCTGGCGCTGGCGGCGGTTTACCTGATTTGGCGGATTTACCGGCCTTTCCGCGCGCTTCTCGACTCTCTGATTTCCCAGAAGAATCCCGGATATGCTCTGGCGGACAGGGCGTCTTTTGCCACCGAACAGGAGCTGCTGCGCGGCATCATGGCAGGGGACAGGGAGCAGAACCAGAGACTGCGGGATATCCTGCAGTCGGTGGGAGCCTCATTGAGCGAACACTTGTTTAAGGGCCTTCTGACCGGCAGCAGCTGGGAGGAAGGGGCGGTCAGGGAGACGCTGGAGCAGATTGAAAGTCCGTTTCCATTTGACGGACAGTACCGGGTACTGGCGCTTTATTACCGCAGCCGGGAGCATGGGAACGACAGTCCGGTGGATGCGGAGCTATACGGTCTTCAGATGATACGGTACAGTGAGGAATACTGGGGGGCATCGGCGCTTTTGCAGTCTGTGGATATGGACGGGTCTGAGAAAGGAATCGTACTCTGCATGAACCAGGCCATGACGGAGGCGGCATGGTACCGGGAACTGGAGAGGTTTGAAAAATCACTCCGGCGCCGTCTGGCGGAGCGAAACTTCGATGTGTATGCAGGGGGAAGTGACTTTGCCGGAAACTTGTTCGACTTAAATGTACTCTGGCTTCAGGCGCGGTCGGACCTGCAGCAGAGGATGGAAGAGTTTGATAAGCTCAGGGCGGAGAACCCGGGAATCCAGCTGGTAAGCCGCTTTTTGAAAGGAGGTACCGGTAATGGGGAACAGGAGGGAAATAAAGAAACACATGCCCGGGTGGAGGAGGCAAAAGAACTGATTAGGGCAGGCTATGGCGACAGCAGCCTGTCGCTTGAAAGCGTCAGCGGGAAGCTGGGGCTTACGGCCCCCTATCTTTCCAGGATTTTTGCCGAACACCAGCCGCCGGGATTTCTCGACTACCTGAACCGGTACCGTCTTGAGCAGGCAAAGCTTCTGCTGATAGAGACCGGTGAGACGGTGGGGGATATCGGACTGAGAGTGGGATTTAACTCCCCCCAGAGTTTCATCCGTGTATTTAAGCGGTATGAGGGGGAGACTCCGGGGCAGTTCCGTACCCGGATGAAGGGAGAGGAGCAGCGTGAAGATGAACGATGATAAGCAGGCTGTGCATATTTTACGCCGTCCGCTTAAAAAAGCGGCGGCTGTTTTGGCGGCGGCTGTTTTACTGCTGTCCTCCGGCTGCAATAAGGCACAGCCGGAGACGGAGCTTTTCAGCCTCCTATTGGAGAAACAGGAGCAGGAACAGAGGCAGGAGCAGGAGGAACGGCAGGGAGAGAACGTGATTCTCCTGACCCATTCGGCCACCGCATTCAGTACCACCCAGAAAATAGCGGGGCGTTTTAAAATGGCGCTGGAAGAGAAGTCAGGAGGCCGGTTCCGGGTGGAGATATTTCCGGATGATACACTGGGGCACGTCAACGACAGCGACAGGCCTCTTCTTAACCAAACGGTGGAAATGCGCATTGGGCCGGCGGCCACGGATACGATGGGAGCGATGTTATGGGCGTCAACTCTGTCGGATGCCTCCCTGGAAGAGATTGACAAACTTTTGAAGGATGGGGAAGCCCGCCGTATGCTGGAGGAGGAATGTGAGGCCAAGGGGATAAAGATTCTGGCGGTGTTTCCGGCTCATTACCGTGTGCTTACGGGCAACGAGCGGATTGATGAGGCAGAGGATTTTTCCAAACTGGAGATGCGCATTTTTACTTCCAATACGACAGAAGGGGCCTATTGGCAGAGTCTCGGAGCGCAGACCAGAGTTTATGATATTCATCAGGTGTTTTCCGCACTGCAGCAGGGACTCGTTAATTCACAGGAAAATACGCTCCCGCTCATTGTATCCAACTCGATCCACCGCCTGCAAAAATACCTGATCCTGACCAACCACAAGATTTATTTTGAATGTATGCTGGTGGGTATGGACTTCTATGATTCTCTGAGTGGAGAGGAACAGAAGCTTTTAACCGAGACGGCGCAGGAGATGGTGGATTATGCAAGGGAGATGGATGAGAGGGAGCTTGAAGCATGTACCGAAGTCCTCTCGGAATCCGGTGTTGAGACGGTTGAACTGCCGGATGAAGTGCTTCGCCGCATGAGGGAAACCGGGGGACCGGTTGTGGAGGCCGCCCTGAGAGCGGAGGCCGGGGATGAGAAGATAGACCGCCTGCTTACAGCCCTGCGCGGGGAATAGCGTCATTGCGCAGGGCTTTTGCCTGATGGCGGTGACCTGTTGCGCGGAGCAGGTTATCGTTTAATCCGGCGTCACCGCGCCGTACTGTACGGTGACAGTCCCTGATATGTCTGATAAGGTGCCGCCTTTATTTTGAATATAGAACTGGTAGCTGCCTTTATACATATCATAAATTCCCATGGCAGAATTAAAATGGTTATCAAAACGTGTTTGCAGCGTGCTGTTGTCTTCGGTTATATTCACCTGACAGCGGAAAAACCAGTCGCTGTCCAGTACGGGTCTGCGCAAACCGGCAGATATCGTTCCCTGGCTGTCACCACAGGTAATATCATATTCAAAGCTTACCGCGTTACGAATGTCCGGGATTTCACCGATACAGACAGCTTCATTTTCACCAATCGTATGGAGTGAGACGGGGATGACAAGCTTTCCGGAGGAATCCGGGGCATACATTTCAGGCTCTGGCGCCGGTTCTTTTGCCGGCTTTGCTGTTTCGCTGCCGCCGGCTTCGATGGACACATATCCGCCGCTTCCTAAATCAATATTGATCACTCCGGCTTTCGTTCCGTCGGAATATACGAAACGATTCCCGCGTTTGGTAAAGCCATCCGCAATGTCACCGAATGTGGACCCGTTTGATATAGTCACATCGCAATTTTTATATCCGTCATCAGAATACAGTTCAAGGTAGCAGTCAGGCGCCGTCATGTTCAGAGTTCCCTGAAAGCCGGACGGAACCGTATAGAAGATTGAGGCATAATCGCTGATTTTTGCATTGATGGTTTCACCATACCGGAATACACTGTTAAAATACAGGGTGGCTTCATCTACGTGTATGCCGATTTCCCCAAAGGCGGTGTCGGGGATATGCAGAACCGCGGAGGTGTATTTTGAATAGCTGCCAATATAGCTGATAGCTACCTTCCAGTCGCCGTTTTCATTTTCCACGGAAACATCATACAGGGTATCTGCATAGTCAACCGTCACGTCTTTCGCTGACGTGGGGACCAGCTTCACAGCGGCATTGCTATTAATGGAAATCTCGAGATTAGGACGTTCCTTTCGAATGATATGAGCTGCCTTTGCCGTTTTTGTCTGCAAATTTTTAGGCGCCCGGCCGTTTAAAAGCTCCGGTCCATCCGGGCAAAGCTGCATAACGGCGCTGCCGGAGGCCTGGAACAGACTTCCTGTCAGGCTTGGCTCCGGGGTAAAGGGAAGCAGCATCCGGGCCACGACGATAAGCCAGATATAATATTGCCATTGCCTGCTTAACCGGTTCCGATAAAGCGGTCTGCTCAGCAGCAGGATCAGAATCAGCACCATCCCTGAAAAAGACAGGGAGAGTAACAGCTTTAACAGTTCAATCATCTTTTAGGCAGCTCCCTTCCCAACGCTTTTTGAGGTTCTCGTAATCGTCGGGTGAAATCATTTCCTTCTGAATCAGTGTGGAAATCAAATCCTTAGCGCTGCCCTCATAGATTTTATCCAGAAATGTTTCTGTCTGGGCGGCGCGGTAGTCGGCTTCAGAGACAAGGGCGGTATATCTGTTGCGCCGTCCAATCTTGTTAGTCTTTAGAAAGCCCTTTTCAATTAGCCGGGACAGCAGGGAAATGATCGTATTTTTTGTTGCGGGCGTGCCCTTCTTTTCCAACGCCTCGGCAATTTCCGCGTAAAGGGCGGTTCCGCCGTTTCCCCAGATGGTTTTCATCAGTTCCAATTCAAAATCAGAAACCTGCTGTATCATTCTTATCCTCCTTTTGAGTACATGTTGCACTCTAACTATAAGATAACACCTTGCACTCTAACTGTCAACTGTTTTAGGCTCCGGAAGCGGCGGCAGAGCAGATTTCGCGTAGCAAGTCCTGCTGCCGGACTGCGGATATCGTGATATACTGGGAATAGCAGCGGACGTTTTAACAAAAGAGGGAATGCATGGGGATATTACAGGTCTGCCGGAACAGAAGCGGAGGGAAAAATGGAAAGGGAACGGATATTAAACACAAAGGGGGGACATCAGAAGGGGAAGGTTCCGGCAAGGAATCTGCTGTCGGATGAAATCAGCAGGGATTTAAAAAGGCGGGGATTTAAATATATGGGCTCGATTACCATATATTCTCATTTACAGGCATGCGGAATTATCAACGATCACAGGGAAAACTGTTTTCGTTACCATGATATTTTGGAAAATTATCCGGTCGTGAGAAAACGGGAGAAAGTCTGAGAGCCAGGCAGTGCAGCCGCGCTCCGTGGAGAGCGCGCTGCGGCGGAAGGGACTGATGCCGCAGCAGGTTATCGTTATTCTGCAAGCTCTTCCCAGGTCTCATACAGTGTTTCAAGCCTGGATGCGATGGAATCCTTTTCCTGATTCAGTTCCATCAGTTTTGAGACATCGGAAAAGATCTCTTCCAGGCAGAGCAGACCGTCGATCTCCTGATCCCTGGTCTCAAGGGCATGTATCTCCTCCTCCGTTTTCTTCAGGGCATTCTGTTTTTTCCGAATCCGCGCCTGTTCCTCTTTCTGCTGTTTCCAGTCCATCGAAGAAGAGCCGGCCCCGGAAGAAGCAGAAGATGCACCCGCCCCGGCGGCAGAGGCGGCAAAGTCTGCCGCCGGAGTAAAGAGCTGTTCCATCGTCTCTTTTTTCTCCAGATAGTAGTCGTAATTACCAATATAATTAATCAGGTTTCCCAGCTTCAGGTCGAGTATTCTTGTGGCCGTCTTGTTGATAAAATAACGATCGTGGGAGACATAAAGTACGGTTCCCGTATAGTTGACAAGGGCATTTTCCAGTATTTCCTTGGACGTAATGTCCAGGTGATTGGTCGGCTCATCCAGGATCAGAAAGTTGGCCTCGGAAAGCATCAGCTTTGCAAGAGATACGCGGCCGCGTTCGCCGCCGCTTAAATCCCGGATCAGTTTGAAGACATCATCTCCGGTAAACAAAAAGGCGGCAAGCACATTTCGAATCTGGGTATTATTCATGTTCGGATAAGTGTCCTGAATCTCCTGGAATAATGTCTTATCCATATGAAGCACCTGGTGTTCCTGATCGTAGTATCCGATATGGACCCTGGCGCCCAGCGTGATTTCCCCGGCATCCTGTTCTACCAGTCCGTTGATGATTTTTAAAATAGTCGTTTTTCCTGTGCCGTTGTTTCCGATAATGGCAATGCGTTCCCCGCGCTTAATGTCAAAATCCACATTCTGAAAGAGTACGGGGCCGTCAAAGCGCTTCGTCAGGCCGCGTACGGATAGGACATCATTGCCGCTTAGGATATTCGGTTCCAGCGTGATATTCATCGCATCGTTTAACTCCACCGGTTTATCGAGAACCTCTATTTTGGAGAGCAGCTTTTCACGGCTCTCCGCCCTTCGGATGGATTTTTCACGGTTAAAGGAACGCAGCTTCGTAATAACTTCTTCCTGGTGCCGGATCTCCTGCTGCTGGTTTAAATAGGCCTTCATGACACCGGCGCGCAGCATCGCTTTTTTCTCACTGTAGGCGGAATAATTGCCCTGAAAAGTAGTGGCTTTTCCGTTGTCCAGTTCAATAATCTTCGTCACAACCCGATCCAGAAAATACCGGTCGTGGGCCACGATTACGACGGTTCCGGCATAATTAGTCAGATAACCTTCCAGCCATGCGATCGACTCCATATCAAGATGGTTGGTCGGCTCGTCGAGAAGGATGATATCCGGTTTGGAGAGAAGAAGCTTTCCCAGGGACACCCTGGTTTTCTGGCCTCCTGATAATTCTTTTACCGGCTTTTTAAATTCATCCTCCGTAAAACCGAGACCCTTTAGAACGCCGGTGATTTCACTCTGCCATGCATACCCGTTCATCAGTTCAAATTCGTGATTCAGCCTGCTGTAAGTCTGGTAAAGGGCCTCCAGGGCTTCGCCGCTTCGATGCTTCATCTGGATTTCCAGTTCGCGGATCTGCTGCTCCATCATGAGAATCGGTTTTTTTACTTCCATCAGTTCATCATAAATCGTGTTATCGCTGCTGATATCCTGGTGCTGGGCCAGATAGCCCAGCGTTTTACCGCGGGATATGACGACATCCCCCTCATCGGCTCCCATCTGGCCGGCGATAATTTTAAAAAGCGTGGTCTTGCCGGCGCCGTTGATTCCGACGATAGCCGCTTTTTCACGTTCCTCTATATGAAATGATACATGCTCCAGTATGGAGTCGGTACCAAATGCTTTTGATATATTATTACAAGACAGTATCATGATATCCTCCCGTTTCATCGGTAATAGACCGGCAACTGTTAAGTGAAACAGAGGCAGCCGTTAATGTTTAATTATAGTATAAAAAGCCAGGATTTTCAAGGCTTCAGAAAAAACCTTTGACAATAATTTGTCATATGCTATAATAAATAAAAGTAATTTATTTTTCAGAGAGAAGGTGACGAAGAGCCGTGGAGCAGAAAGAGATTTCAAAAGCAGTAATTTCCAGGCTGCCAAGATATTACCGGTATTTGGGGGAGTTGCTGGAGGAGGGTGTCGAGCGGATTTCTTCTAATGATTTGAGCATCAGGATGAAAGTGACAGCTTCTCAGATTCGGCAGGATCTTAATAATTTCGGAGGGTTCGGGCAGCAGGGCTACGGATATAATGTAAAATATTTATATAGTGAGATAGCGAGGATTCTTGGGATAGACAGGCAGCATAACCTGATTATCATCGGTGCGGGAAACCTGGGACAGGCCATTGCAAATTACACAAACTTTGAACGCCGGGGCTTTATAATCAAGGGAATGTTCGATGTGAATCCGCGCCTGGTGGGCCTGGTGGTCCGCGGGGTGGAGATTAGAGGAATCGAGGACCTGGAACAGTTCATTAAGGATAACGAGGTGCAGATTGCAGCTCTTACGATTCCGAAGTCTAAGGCGCCTGAGATCGCAGATCGTCTTGTCAAAGCCGGAATCAAAGCCATCTGGAACTTTGCTCATACGGATTTGCAGGTTCCCGACGATGTCGTAGTGGAAAATGTCCATTTATCCGAGAGTCTGATGCGCCTTTCCTACCGTGTCTGCAACATGCAGGACCAGAAAGAGCGGGAGAGGGAAGAAGCCCTTGGAAAAGCAGGAGACGCCAGAGAGAGAACATGATAGTAGGTGTTGGAACGGATTTAATCGAGATAGAACGCATTAGAAAAGCCTGTGTTAAAGAGGCTTTTTTAACGCGTGTATATACGGAGGAGGAATGCCGGCAGGCCGGGGGTAATGCAGCCCGGCTGGCCGGCAATTTTGCCGTAAAGGAAGCAGTCGCCAAAGTGTTCGGAACGGGCTTTCGCACTTTCGGCCCCAGAGAGATCGAGGTATTGAGGGATGAGCTGGGAAAGCCCTATGTCATGTTATACGGAAAAGCGGAGGAGACGGCCAAACGTCTGGGAATCAAAAAACTGTTTGTATCAATCAGCAATACGGCCGTGTACGCATCGGCCTATGCAGTAGGAGAGGGGGACGTGGGATGAGACGCCTGGTAACCGGAAAACAGATGAAAGAAATTGACGCGTATGCTATCCAGACTATAGGGATTTTGTCCATGGTTCTGATGGAGCGGGCCGCCCTGGCTGTGGCGGACGAGCTGATGCAGGAGTATCAAAGGCGCGGGAGAAAGCCGGTTTTGGACGCCCGTGTCCTCGTATTTTGCGGGACAGGCAACAATGGCGCGGACGGCGCGGCGATTGCCCGTATATTACATTTAAGGGGGATTTCCGTTTCTATTATTACAGTGGGAGACAGAAGCCGCTGGACGGGCGAAATGGAACGTCAGATATCAATCGACGAGAAGCTGGGGATTGCAATTGAGGATTTCGGCGGATATCTGCCGGGGCGTTTTGATGTGGCGGTGGATGCCATGTTTGGAGTGGGACTTTCCAGGGAGCTGGAGGGCGAGTTCAGGGAAGCGGTAGTGTTCCTTTCGGGACTTAAGCCTGAATTCACCGTGGCGGTCGATATTCCGTCCGGTATCTGTTCGGAGACCGGACGTATCCTTGGGGCTGCGGTGGAGGCGGATCTGACAGTGACCTTCGGCTATGAAAAAGTGGGAACCGCCATATACCCCGGAAAGGGATACTGCGGCAGGGTCGAGGTAAAGGATATCGGATTTCCCGGTTACGATGGTTACAGCGGAACGCGTTTTTTTACATATGATACGTCTGATTTATCCAGGATTCCGCAGAGAAAGCAGGATTCCCACAAAGGAACTTATGGAAAAGTACTGATTGCGGCCGGTTCCGGAGGAATGTGCGGCGCAGCATATCTGAGCGCCCTGGCCGCATACAGGACAGGCGCGGGTCTGGTGAAAATATTGACGGTGGAAACAAATGTGCAGATACTCCAGACACTGCTTCCCGAGGCAATTATAGCATCCTATCCGGAAGGGATGGAGGCGGAGGAACCGGAAGCGTTCCGGGAGCTTGTGGAGCGGGAGTGTGCCTGGGCCAGTGTTATTGTACTGGGACCGGGACTGGGGCGGGGCCGCCATGTGGTGAAATTGACAGAATATGTACTTTTGTCGGCTTATGTTCCCATAATTTTAGATGCAGACGGATTAAATACTGTGGCGGAATATCCTCACCTGTCGGAATTTTTCACGGAGAATGTGATTGTGACCCCTCATCTCGGTGAGATGGCGAGGCTGACGGGGCAGGAGGTGGAGACTTTAAAAGAGGATTTGCCGGGGGCGGCTGTCGCTTATTGTGAAGATAAAGGCGTAACCTGCGTCCTGAAAGATGCTGTTTCCGTTGTTGCGGGCAAGGACGGCTCTGTCTTTATTAACAGCAGCGGATGCGGAGCCATGGCGAAAGCAGGTTCCGGGGATGTTCTGACCGGCCTGATTGCGGGCCTGATCGCCCTGGGACTCCAGGAAGATGAGGCGGCGTCCCTGGGCGTGTGGCTTCACGGCCTGGCAGGAGACAGAGCGGCAAAGAGAAAAGGAGATCATTCTATTCTGGCCAGGGAGATTGCAGATTCAATTATGCAGGAGGACGACAATGGAAGAACCATACAGCAGGGTTTATGCGGAAATCAACCTTGATAATATCATAAAAAATATGGAGACGATGGCAGCGGGACTGCCGTCCGGGACCGGAATAATAGGCGTTGTAAAAACCGACGGCTACGGACACGGCGCCGTGCCGGTGGCAAAAGCCATCGATCCTTTTGTCTGCGGATATGCGGTGGCTGCTGTGGAAGAGGGAATCATACTCAGAAAGCACAAAATCACGAAACCGGTTCTTATTCTGGGCAGTACACACGAGCGCTATTTTAAGGAGCTTTTGGATTATGATATCAGGCCGGCTCTCTATGAATATTCCAAGGCGGAGAAGCTTTCAAAGACTGCCGTAAAGGAGGGGAAGACGGCAAAGATACATATTGCCCTGGATACGGGGATGAGCCGGATTGGCTTTCAGCCGGGGGAGGCCAGCGTACGGGAGGTGGAGCGGATACACACGCTGCCGGGAATCAGGATAGAAGGTCTATTTACCCACTTTTCAAAAGCCGATGAGTCCGATAAGGATTTTACCGAGCTTCAGTACAGACGTTATATGGAATTTAATGATGCGTTAAAGCAACGGGGGATTGAGATTCCGGTCCGCCATTGCGCCAACAGCGCGGCGATTATGGATCTGCCGCAGATGGGGCTGGATGCGGTCAGAGCCGGAATTTCCATGTATGGAATCTACCCTTCCGACGAGGTGAACAGGGAGATGCCGCTTTATCCGGCTATGGAAATCAGGAGCTTTGTGACCTGTGTCAAGGATATTGAGCCGGGAACAAGCGTAAGCTACGGAGGGACCTTCACCGCAAAACGGAGGATGCGAATTGCCACCATTAGTGCCGGATATGGGGATGGATACCCAAGGAGCCTTTCCGGTAAAGGCTATGTCCTGATCAGAGGCAGGAGGGCGCCGATTCTGGGCCGCGTCTGTATGGATCAGTTCATGGTGGATGTGACGGATATCCCCGGTGCGGCGGAGGAGGATCGGGCCACACTGGCCGGGCGGGACAGGGACGAGATGCTGTCAATGGAAAGGCTGGCTGACCTCTGCGGCGGTTTCCGCTATGAGATACCCTGTGTGCTGGGAAAACGTGTTCCCAGGGTATATATAAGACATGGAGTTGAGGTGGGCAGGAAAGATTATTGGGACGATAAATATGAAGATTTTATTTAATTAGCAGGTGAGGACGCCGCCGGTACGGCCGCTGAATATCTCACGCGTTAAGTGCGGGGGCGGACCTTGTCGCGGCCACTCAGCGCTTCTGTGTGCGGGAAATACGATATGCCCTCCATGCGCCTTTTTATATAATTGCAGAAACTTTGATATCAGCATGCCGGAAACACGTAGTGGCCGCGACAGGGCCCT
>NZ_KE992941.1 GCF_000466485.1 [Clostridium] symbiosum ATCC 14940
TTTTTTTGATAGTTAGTTGTGTTTGAAGCGGATCAGCTTAGGCGTCAGATTTACCTCATCGGGTGCAATCGGCCTAAGCTGAAATGCGTTTAATACTTCTTCACCCAAAGTTTCAAGTGCGACGCTGTATGGTGTCCTTCCGCCGAGGCTTTCTCGTGGAGTGGAGTTGATGTGATTCACAATCAGGTTCACATCCCACTGTGTCAGGAACTCAAAGCTGGTTCCTTTCGGGAGTACCATTCGCAGCATCGTGTGTGCCTGCTCAAGACCGCCTTTCTGGCCGCTCCTCATTGGGTCGCAATAATAGATGCTTGTACGTTGAAGGCCGTTTACGCCGGTTTCCAGGGCGTCCGGGTCAGCGAATTCGGAACCTCTGTCGGTTAACAGGTGCTCGAACGCAGAAATGAATTCATAAGTGCCCATACGTTTTTCCAGGCGGTCAAATACAAGCCGCACAGCGCCTTTTGTACAGCGGTTCATAACAAAAGCAAGAAACAGCTTCTCCTCCGTGAAAAAGAAAGTCAGCAGCACCTTATCAGACTCTCTGGATGAATGTACGGTATCCATTTCCGTAAAGCGTGAAAGGTGAAGTTCTGAAAAATCGGCAAAGGTTCGATTCACAAAAACGGAACGGTTTGTGATTTGGGTTTTATGACACTTTCTGGATTTGAATTTCACTTTTCTTTTTAAATCGATATTTCTGGCAGTGAATAACCCCATGTTCATATAGGTGTAAACCGTGCGCACCGACATTTCCAATTCGGGATGGTTCGTTACAATCTGATAGGGAGACTGCCCCTGCTGAATAAGTGGAGAGACTATGATATCCTTTTGGTGTAACTCCCGTTTTGTGAGGTTGATTCCAGCTCTGGAGTCGCTGAGCTTCTCTTTGTACTTGCGATGCGCAAAGCGTGCATCGTAGGTATATTTGTGTGCAATGGTGCAGTGGTTTATCTGTTTGTCACAGCCGTTACAAACATATGGTGCCTTAGTGAGACGGGTGCAGCGTTCCTTTTCAAAATCGGGACAGGTCTGGTTACAGGTTGGACAGGAAGTACACTTGATGCCGCAAAGAATAATCTTTCGGCAGGCATTTGTCTTCTTACAGTGATAACGGTGGACACAGAAGTTTTTGGCGTTGTAAAAGGTCCCTTTGTGATACCAGTCCGAGAGCCTGTGAGCCATTACCTCTTTTGAAATGGTGGTAGGGTCTTTGCAAAGGAACTTAGCGATGTCTTTGAAAGAGGTACCTTTATTCAGTTCGTTTTCGATATAGATACGATTATGCAGGGTAAGGTGTTTTTGATTACCAGGTATATATTTACTCATGATTCCTCCATCTACTGCTGTCAGAAGGAGAGACTACATTATCATAATGGTATGAAAGAGTAAATATCAACTGTGCGGGAGTGAATTCCACCGCATAAGCGGGCGGTGGAATTTAAATAAAAAATTT
>NZ_KE992942.1 GCF_000466485.1 [Clostridium] symbiosum ATCC 14940
AATCTGGAAGAAAATCTGGCCAGACTGGTGGAAAGCCTGAAAAGAAAGGCATATAAGCCAAAGCCGGCCAGAAAGGTAGAGATACCTAAAGAAAACGGAAAGACCAGGCCAATCAGCATCTACTGCTACGAGGATAAGCTGGTACAGGAGGGACTGAGAGAAATCCTGGAGGCTGTGTTTGAACCACAGTTTTATGACAACATGATGGGATTCCGACCAGGCCGAAGCTGCCATCAGGCGCTGAGGAAGCTAAATCAGATGCTGGAAAGAGAAAAAACGAACTATGTGCTGGATGCGGATATCCAGGGTTTCTTTAATCATCTGGACCATAAATGGATAGAAAGATTTGTGGAATCAAGAATCAAAGACCCGAACATCACGCGTCTGATAAGGAGGACGCTGAAAGCGGGAATCATGGAGGATTATGGGTATCAGGAAAGTCCGGAGGGTTCCGGCCAGGGAAGTGTGTGTTCGCCCATCCTGGCAAATATCTATATGCATTATGTACTGTTATGGTGGTTTGAAGAAAAAGTTAAGCCGAAGATGCGGGGATACTGTGGTCTAATCGTATATGCCGATGATTTTGTAGCCTGTTTCCAATATAAAGAGGAGGCAGAAGAATTCTATAGCCGCTTGAAACATAGAATGGAGCACTTCGGGCTGAGCCTGGAAGAAGAAAAGAGCCGTCTGATAGAATTTGGCCGTTTTGCAAAAGAAAGAGCAGAGCGTGAGGGAAAGAAGACGGGAACCTTTGACTTTCTGGGCTTTACACACTACGTTTCAGAAAGCAGGAACGGAAAGTTCCGGGTGAAGAGGAAAACCAGCAGAAAGAAGCTGCAAAAGAAAAGCAGGGAAATCCATGCGCAAATCAAAAAGGAGCGTCATAAGGAAATTTCCGTGCAGGTGAAGAAGCTGAATGAGATATTAGTTGGATACTACCATTACTATGGACTGACCGATAACAGTCGGAGTATCGGCCTGTTCTACCGGGAGGTAGAAAAGACGCTGTACAAGTGGCTGAACCGGAGGAGCCAGAAGAAAAGTTATACATGGGAAGGGTTCAGGGAAATGATGAAGCAGCACCCATTGGCGAAACCTAAAATCTATGTGAGTATATACGCTTGAACTGACGAACAATGAACCTTATAAAGAGCCGGATGCGGGAAATCCGCACGTCCGGATTCTGTGAGGGGTATGCCACG
>NZ_KE992943.1 GCF_000466485.1 [Clostridium] symbiosum ATCC 14940
GCATTTGCCCCTTTTCTGCACAGACAGGATAATCCGTGAACCTTATGTCAAGCGACTTTCGCGGCATAAGAGAGCTTCGCTCCATTATTCCACGGTTCGCCTGACAACGGTTCCGCTCCGTTATGCGGATGCCTGATTTTGAAGATTTCGGATTGTTTGTTGTCCAAGGAAAATGAGAAGCTGCCATTTGCCCGGCATGTTGTCGGCGCCTTTGAGCATCTCCACTTCATTGAGGACTTTATATCCGGCATGTTTATGTGGTCGGAGAAAGTTATAATAAGCAACCCAGAGAGCCAGGTCATAGCCTGCGCCGTCGATGTTATCAAAACCGTTTGTAGGCCTGTAAGAAGCCTTGTAAGTACGGTTCAGCCGTTCGATCATCTGCTTGAACGGACGGAATTCTCTGGAGACTTCATCGTCGTTGGTAAGTCCAATTACCTGGGTGATTTCAAACTTGAATTTTGCACCAAACTCGCGGAAGAACTGCTGCGCGGCAAGAGGATAGGCACTATAGCCGTCAGCAATAAAACGAAAGTTTTTTGGAAGCTCCGTTAAATGGCGAAAAGCCATCCTCATGGCGAGAATGCAGGGACCAACACCACGGTTGTCAGATACCTGATAGCCGATGATGGAGCGCCTGGCGGCATCCATGATGAACCAGATGTACGTCTTGATACCACGGATTTTGATATAGGTTTCGTCGGCCGTGAAGACACTGCCGGTGTTGTAATCGTAGTGATCGACAAAAGTCTTGACACAGATAGCGGCAGTTTTGCAGTAATTGGCTATCTGTTGATGAGAGATGGAGATGTTGTATAACTCCTTTAACGCCTGAGAGGTCTTTCTGAGAGATAATCCAAGATTGATGTGAAGGGTCAGGCACAGGGCCATGGTGTTGGAATCAAACTTGCTGAACTTCAGGGAAGAAGCGTTCTTTGGCAGGGAGTTTAAGTCCATGCGAAAGAAATCTATCGTGAATTCACGGTAGATGTAGTGGAGTTTGTATTTGTTTTTCCCATAGTCCTCATCCAGGTCGTTTTTATCAACTTTACGAAGATTGTGAAGATAGTAAGGACACTTGGGGTTCACACACTTATGGATGATGAAGTGCTTGCGGTTTTTCTTTGGAACAAGAGTATTTCCACAGTGTGGGCATCGGAGTTTGATGGAGGAAAAACGGCTTTCTTCTGGGGAGAATCTGGCGTCGCAGACCTTGCAGAGAACCTGCCCTTTGGAGCCATTGTTTTTGTACAGGAAAGGCTTTGGGGCATCACAACGAGGACAGCAGCAATCTTCCGGGATATCACACTGGGAGCGGCGGG
>NZ_KE992944.1 GCF_000466485.1 [Clostridium] symbiosum ATCC 14940
GCCTTTTTCTGGTGGAGTAGGGAAGTGCCGCCTTGCCGCATTTCGGCGGTAGGTCTGCACCACCCTCTCCGGGAACCGTACTTACCCCTCTCGGAGTATACGGCTCTGTCATTGTTCGTTCAGTATTCACTCACTGGTTATGTATCTCATGGTGGCATTTTTCACACACCACAAGTGTTTTCCGGCGTTTGGCTAACATTGCGATTTCCCACTGTTTCCTGCCTTTTAGATTTTTCAGCTTGTTTACGTGGTGAATCTCGTAATGGTCACTTTCCGCCGTGCCGCACAGCTCACAAACTCTTGCTTTCAACCGCTTTTCAAGGGTAGTCACCGATTGACCGTAGATAACAGCCGCATTGCTGATAATGTCAGTCGGATTCTTCGCCTCTTTACAGTCGATATAATTCACAAAATACCGCCGCTTTGCACCCGCTTTTGTTTCATACGGGATACCCCAATCGCCTTTGCCGTCTTTGAACATGGCTATGACCTTTGAGATACTGCTTTTATGTTTTGACGCAAGAGTTTTTAAGCAACTATATTTCATGAGGTAGGCTAAATACTTCATTTTGTGGAAATTGCTTGCCATACCGTAGTAGTTGCAAAGCCCTCGTAGCTCATCATTGTAGGCGGTAACGATTTCTAAGTCTGTAAGCCGTAGCAGAGAATTACGATGTACAGGAAACAGTGTCCCGTCGATTTTCTGTATCGCTATTCCTTTTGAAAAGATGAATTTATGGATTTTGTCGTTAAGCGGCACAAGCAGTTCGGTATGATTATTCAGCGTCCGTTTTTTGGCATTGCCTGGGCCGCCACGCTTTATTTCTCCACTTCTCCGAACACGCACATCATAGCCTAAAAACCTTGCACATTCACTGCTGTGGGTAATGAGAGTTTTTTCTTCACTGAGTTCCATTTTCAACGTTTCGCTGATAAATTCGGCAAGTTTGCTCTTAATCCACTGGCAGTCCTCTTGGCTCCCTTTTACACCTATGATAAAATCGTCGGCGTACCGAACATATTTGATTTTCTTGTCAGTCTGCGAAGTACACGGGATTGACATAAGCCGCTTGCGTTTTGGTTTATATTCTGCAAGTAACCGTTCTTTCTCCGTGCCGTCTGCCTTTTTGATGTAATAGGAGAGCATTTTGATTTCGTTGTGAAGTTCTCGGTATTCAGGCGTTATCTTCTCTGTATTGGGTGCGTCAAACTCGGCTTTCAGCTTCATCACATACTTGTCCAGCTCATGCAGGTAGATGTTGGCGAGCAGTGGTGAGATAATGCCGCCTTGCGGCGTTCCACTGTATGTTTTATGGTACTGCCAATCCTCTAAATATCCTGCTTTCAGAAACTTGTAAATCAGCTTAATAATCCGTGCGTCCTTGATTTTATTGTTTACAAAACCTACAAGTGTGGCATGGTCGATAGTATCAAAGCAACCTTTAATGTCGCCCTCAACAAACCAACGTGTGCCGTTAAACTCCTTTTTCAGTGACGTTAGTGCAGTGTGACAACTTCTTTTTGGTCTGAACCCATGTGATGCATTCAGAAAAACAGGCTCATACACCGCTTCCAACACCATGCGTAGAGCTTCCTGTATCAGCTTATCCGTAAATGTGGGTATTCCCAACGGACGCTTCTTTTTGGGGTCGCTCTTTTTGGAGATGTAGATTCGTCTTACCGGCGTAGGCTGATAGGTATCGTCGGACAGTGATTTTATGATGTTTGCGATTTTTACTTCACTGAAACCATCAGCCGTATCATTGTTTGCACCTTTCGTTGCCGCTCCGTTGTTAGCGTACAAATGGTTATACGCCAGAAAGTAGAGGTCAGGACGCAACAGGTAGCGATACAGTTTTGTAAAGATTTCTTCTTTGTTTGCAAGTGAGTTTTTACTGATTCTTGCTAAAATTTCGGTTGTTGGTTGCATTTGAGGTTTTCCTCCCTAATCAACTTTTATTTTAGTACACAATAACTGCGTCCCTTCGCCATGTAGACGGCATTACCGTCCTCGGACTACTACGAACGCTCCGTACCCATGCAGGATTTTCAGGCTCCATAGCCATAGCCGATATACACCTCCTTGGTGGCACTCCTGTTTAGGGTATCCCCAGTTAGCACTGTGTGTAGGTAATTGCAGATTGTCGGTTTCGCTTTCGTTTCGTTACCATAGGTTCTCCTACAGATTGCATGAGATTGTCGATAACCGATTGATTGACGAACATAATCAATCGTTCTCATGCCGGAGGTTACAGGCACTTTCCTCCACCTGAAAATAACAGGAATTAGAAACTTGCGTTCAGTAAATCCAACTTAAACCTCATATCCGCTTAACATTGTGGTTCAGTCGCACCAAAATGCCTTTAGGTGACTTACCGCTTTCCTGCCGTGCTATGTTCCCGTGTCAGCTTTCGCCTTTCGGTTAGGCAGGCTGTTTCCCGTGTTATCTTACGGGGTAGTACCTTACGCTACTTCACACAATGCCCTATCTGGGCGCACTTCCTCCA
>NZ_KE992945.1:0-11465 GCF_000466485.1 [Clostridium] symbiosum ATCC 14940
ATACCATTTGATCCGAAAGTAAATTGACGCTATCCCCAGACTGGTTGAGGGTTGACATCCGCCGGTGATTATGATAAATTAATCATTAGCATAAATGCAGAGAAGAGGAATAGTAGGCTGAAAGTCATATCAGAGAGCCGCCGGAGGGTGCGAGGCGGTTATGAATCTGTCAGTTGAACTCGCCTTGGAGCAGCCTGTTGAAGAGAAGACCGGATGTATTTTTGAAAGTATATCTGTTCTTGTGTAGGCAGAGCCGGAATCCCCCGTTATGGGAGCTGAAAGAGCATACCGAACGTCTCATGCCCTCATCCGGGGATAAGAGCATACACGGTATGAAATAGAGTGGTACCGCGCAGTATAGAATATATGCCTGCGTCTCTATGGAAACATATAGAGGCGCAGGCTTTTTAATTTATCGGAAAATGCGATTTCCTGCGCTCTTGATATTTTATGGGAAATTAAATCAATTCAGGAGGAAGAAGATGTCACAGTACAATCATACCGCCATTGAGAAGAAATGGCGCAGCAATTGGGAAAAGAACCCGATCAATGTAAATGACGGAAAAAAGGAGAAATACTATTGTCTTGATATGTTCCCTTATCCGTCGGGAAGCGGACTTCATGTGGGACACTGGAGAGGATATGTCATCTCAGACGTATGGAGCCGTTACCAGTTATTAAAAGGTAAATACGTGATTCATCCGATGGGCTGGGATGCATTCGGCCTTCCGGCGGAAAACTATGCGATTAAGATGGGCGTCCATCCGGCGATCTCCACAGCAGAAAATGTGAAGAATATCAAACGTCAGATTGGCGAGATTGCGGCAATCTACGACTGGGATATGGAGGTTAACACCACGGATCCCGGCTTCTATAAATGGACCCAGTGGATTTTCGTCCAGATGTTTAAAAAGGGACTGGCCTATGAGAAGGAATTTCCAATTAACTGGTGTCCGTCCTGTAAAACAGGTCTTGCCAATGAGGAAGTGGTTAACGGCTGCTGTGAGCGCTGCGGAACCACGGTTACCAAGAAGAATCTCCGCCAGTGGATGCTTAAGATTACGGCTTATGCGGAGCGCCTTTTAAATGATTTAGACAAACTGGACTGGCCGGAGAAGGTTAAAAAGATGCAGACCGACTGGATCGGAAAATCCTACGGTGCGGAAGTAGACTTCCCGGTTGAAGGAAGAGACGAAAAGATTACGGTATATACGACAAGGCCTGATACGCTTTACGGAGCCACCTTCATGGTGCTGGCGCCGGAGCACAGCCTGGCAAAGAGCCTGGCAACGGATGAGACCAGGGAAGCAGTGGAGAAATATATCTTCGACGCGTCTATGAAGTCCAATGTGGATCGTCTTCAGGATAAGGAGAAGACAGGCGTCTTTACAGGCTCTTATGCCGTCAATCCGTTAAACGGGGCTAAGACACCGATCTGGCTCTCCGACTATGTACTGGCCGACTATGGTACGGGCGCAATCATGTGCGTACCGGCTCACGATGACCGTGACTTTGAATTTGCTAAAAAATTCAACATTCCGATTATCCAGGTAATCGCCAAGGATGGAAAAGAAATCGAGGATATGACGGAGGCTTACACTGAGGCCAGCGGAATCATGATTAATTCCGGCGAGTGGAACGGAATGGAGTCCTCCGTACTCAAGCAGGAAGCTCCGGCTATGATTGAGGAGCGCGGCCTGGGCAAGAAGACGGTGAATTATAAGCTGCGTGACTGGGTATTCTCCCGCCAGCGTTACTGGGGCGAGCCGATCCCGATCATCCACTGTCCGAACTGCGGCAATGTGCCGGTTCCGGAAGACCAGCTTCCTCTGGAACTTCCGAAAGTGGAGAGCTACCAGCCGACCGGTACGGGTGAATCACCGCTGGCAGGTATTGACGAGTGGGTTAACACAACATGTCCGTGCTGCGGCGCTCCGGCTAAGAGAGAGACGAATACGATGCCCCAGTGGGCCGGTTCTTCCTGGTATTTCCTCCGCTATGTGGACAGCAAGAATAATGAAGAACTCGTTTCCAGGGAGAAAGCAGATAAATATCTGCCGGTTGATATGTATATCGGCGGCGTAGAGCATGCGGTGCTTCACCTTCTTTACTCCCGTTTCTATACGAAATTTTTGTGTGACATTGGTGCCATTGATTTTGACGAGCCGTTCAAGAAGCTGTTTAATCAGGGTATGATTACCGGCAAAAACGGCATCAAGATGAGCAAGTCCAAGGGCAATGTGGTTTCACCGGATGATCTGGTACGCGATTACGGCTGTGATTCCCTGCGTCTTTACGAGTTATTCGTGGGACCGCCGGAACTGGATGCAGAGTGGGACGACAGGGGGATCGAGGGCGTATCCCGTTTCCTGAACCGTTTCTACAATCTGGTTATGGATAATAAGGACAAAGAGGTCGAGGCAACAAAGGAAATGATTAAGATCCGCCATAAGCTGGTGTTCGATATCGAACAGAGATTTGAGCAGTTCAGCCTGAATACGGTTATTTCCGGATTTATGGAGTATAACAATAAGCTGATCGATCTGGCTAAAAAAGAAGGCGGAATAGACAGGGAGACGCTGAGAACCTTTACGGTTCTGTTAGCTCCGTTTGCACCTCATCTCGGTGAAGAGCTGTGGCAGGCGCTGGGCGGCACGGACAGTGTATTCCATGCCGAGTGGCCGGAATGTGATCCGGAGAAGATGAAGGACGATGAGAAAGAGATAGCCGTTCAGATCAACGGCAAGACAAGAGCCGTTGTAACACTTCCTGCCGATGTGTCGAAAGAGGACGCCATTGCAGCCGGTAAAGAGGCGGTGAAGGATAAGCTGACCGGGAATGTGGTGAAAGAGATTTACGTTCCGGGCAGAATTGTCAATATTGTTATGAAATAAAATATATAAAAGTAAAAGAGCATTGCTTCCGGCATGAAATTAAATTGATTTTGTGCCGGGAGAGGCTCTCTTTTTTTGCAATTCAACGTGAAATCGAGATTTTTTACTGAATCTATGCTAAAATACGGGAGAAAGGGCAATGGAGAAGCTGCCGTGGCGAAAACGATTCGCCAGTGAACCGGCCCGGTGAGAAAGCCGGCAATTGCAAGAAAATCGTAATTGGAAAATAATAGCGCTTTGTGCTATGATTATAAAAAATGAAGAAACAGGAAAGGACTGACAGAACATGGGGCATATCACATCAAAAGATGCCTACAAAAGCCTGGAGGAGCGGATCAACTGGTTTACCCAGGGCGCTCCGGCATCAGATACGTTATATAAAATACTACAGGTGCTTTTCACCGAGAAAGAGGCAAAGGTCATGGCCATGCTTCCGGTGAGGCCATTTACTTTAAAGAAAGCGGCGCATATCTGGAATACCTCCGAGGCAAAAGCGGAGAAGGTACTCGATCACCTCTGTGAAAAAGCGCTGCTGGTGGACTCCTGGCATAACGGAGTCAGGAAATTTGTCATCCCCCCGCCCATGGCCGGATTTTTTGAGTTTGCGCTGATGCGGACCAGGGGAGATATCGATCAGAAGTATCTGAGTGAACTTTACTACCAGTATATGAATGTGGAAGAGGACTTTGTCAAGGATCTTTTCTACGCAACCGAGACGAAGCTAGGACGTGTATTCGTCCAGGAACCGGTTCTCGGTAATGAGAATATGAGCCATATCCTGGATTATGAGAGAGCCAGCCACATTGTGGAGGAAGCCGACTATATCGGACTGGGACTCTGCTACTGCCGTCATAAAGCGGCTCATGCGGGCCACCCATGTGAGACCGGCGCCCCTCTCGACGTCTGTCTGACCTTTGGCAATGTTGCCCGTTCCCTGGCTGAGCATGGGGGACATGCGCGGCTGATCTCGAGGGAGGAAGCCATGGATGCACTGGAGCGATCCTACGGCGCCAATCTGGTACAGATTGGAGAGAATGTAAGGGAATATCCGGCCTTTATCTGCAACTGCTGCGGCTGCTGCTGCGAGGCCCTGCAGGCGGCAAGGCGTTTCGCGCCGATGCAGCCGGTGGCGACAACGAATTATATCCCTTCAGTTAATATGGAAACCTGCATCGGCTGCGGAAAATGTGCCAAGGTATGTCCGGTGCTGGCGATCAGGATGGAGGAAGAAAATCCGTCCGGAGAAGGGGAGAAGACAGGCAGGAGGAAAGCTGTGGTAGATAAAGATATCTGTCTTGGCTGCGGCGTCTGCGTCAGAAACTGTCCGGTCTCGGCAATCCGGCTTGAGAAACGGCCGGTACAGATTATTACCCCGGTCAACAGCACCCACCGTTTTGTCCTGCAGGCCATCGAAAAGGGAACGCTGCAGAACCTGATATTTGATAATGAGGCATTTGCCAACCACAGGGCTCTGGCTGCTGTTTTCGGAACAATTTTAAAACTTCCGCCAATCAAGCAGGCCATGGCGAGCAGACAATTTAAGTCCATCTATCTGGACAAGCTGCTTTCGGCCCAGATTGAGAAGCAGAAGGCAGAACAGAAGTAATTAACGCAGAAGATAAGGGAGGGACAGATGCCCAGACTATTAATCAAACAGAGAGTCTTTTCCTGGACCGACACTTACGATGTATATGGGGAGGACGAAACTCCGAAATACTTTGTCAAAGCGGAGTTTCTGTCACTGACCCATCAGATCCATGTATACGACAGCCGTACGGACAGAGAAGTCGGCGCTGTGAGGGAGAAGCTGTTCAGCCTGATGCCACGGTTCGAAATAGAGTTGGACGGAGAGCCGAAGGGACATATTGAAAAGCGTTTCACACTGTTTCGTCCAAAATATGAGATAGATTTTAACGGCTGGTATGCAGAGGGGGATTTTCTGGGATGGAATTACGATATATACGAAGAATGTTCCGCCGTGATGCATATAGAGAAGGAAATCCTGCACTGGGGGGATACGTATGTACTTGATTACCAGAATCCGGAGGACGAACTTTTGGGACTGATGCTTGTTATCGCCATCGATGCGGCTAATTGCAGCAACGGATAGTGCAGACAGAATGACTGAAGAAAGGAATTTGATAAGATGGCAGAGAAATTTGGCAGAAAGCTGAAAAAATATAACAGAGCCGGAACTGCATTACTGGCAGGGATTCTTCTTGCATCTGTGAATGTACGGACCGCAGCCGCGAGTACCTTGGCCCGCGGTCCGGCCTGGGAGAGTGAACAGATGAGGCTTGGACTGTTGACGGATGAGGCGGCCGGAAATACCGTTTTTAACGGTGATGTCAACACATTGAAGGCAGCGGCAGAGGCATCCCAGTTAATTGTCGCTGTGGGAAATGAGGCGGATCCCGCGCAGGGGACGCTGACATGGTATGTCAGAAATCAGGAAGGGAAGCTGATACCGGCTTTTTCAGTACCGGCGGTCAGCGGGATGAACGGCATATCAGCCGATAAGCGGGAAGGAGATAAGAAGACTCCGTCCGGAATCTATTCATTTACCATGGCCTTTGGGATGAAAGACAATCCCGGCAGCATTCTCCCCTATCACAAGGTGGTAAACGGAGATCATTTTGTGGACGACAGCGGCAGCAGGTACTATAACCGCCTTGTCAATGAATCCCAGGTGCAGAAGGACTGGAATTCTTCGGAGAACCTGATACGCCAGGCACCGCATTACAATTACGCCCTGGTTCTGAACTATAATGATACGTATGTTCCGGGAAAAGGCTCAGCCATATTCCTGCATTGCCCTAAGACTGCTAACAATACAGGCACATCCGGCTGCATCAGTATTCCGGAAGAATATATGAAGCTGCTGGTGCAGTCCGTTGATCAGAATACGAAAATCATTGTAGTGCAGAATGAAAAAGAGCTGGCCTCCTATTAGAAGCAGAAGGGACAGCGTAAAGCATATAAATCCGGCAGCCATGCAGGCCATTCCATTGGGGAGGTACTGCACCGGCTGTTCGGATTTTTTTCATTTAACAGGATAGTTCTCCTGTTAAATGAAAACCGCTCCGAGGAGGATCGCACTGCTTCGGCAGAAAATCTCGTCATTTGGCGGCCTGCCTAAAGAATCTATAGAGGTAAAAATTAAGAATGAGTAAGAGAAAAGCAAAAAAAGCCCTGGTAAAATCCGGTATAATAAAAAGAGGAAGAGGAGGAGTATTTTATGAAAAAAAGAACATGTAACAAAACGGCTGCCCTGTGCGGCCTGATACTGCTCGCGATATCCTCTGCGGTTCTGGGAGGATGCGGCAAAAGTGAAATCCTGGCGCCGGATGCAAAGACGGTCCTGCCATCCTATCCGGAATCGATAGACCAGGAAAAGGATTGGGATAAGTGGAGGAAAAATCAGGACGAGAACGAGGTGCCACAGTCATTTATAGAGAGTCAGTCCGGCTTTACATTCACGACGGCGAGAGAGCTTCTGGCCGGCCGGGAGGAAAATCTGGTCTACTCCCCGGCGAGCCTTTATTACGCCTTGTCGCTGGCGGCATCGGGAACACGGGGAGAAACGGCCGGGGAGCTGTACCGGTTTCTGGGAGTGGAGGATCCCGACAGCGCCGCTGAGTATGCGGGGAGGCTCTACCGGATTTTATATTGCGACAGTTCCATCAGCCAGATGCGGATGGCAACCTCCCTTTGGGTGGATCAAAGCATGAGCCTGAAGGAAGAATTTACTAAGACGGCAGCCGCCCGGTATTATGCATCCCTGCATACGGTGGATTTCTCCGATGAAAAAACCGGAAAAGAGATGGGGAAATGGGTAAAGGAAAATACAAAAGGGACGATTGTGCCGGAGATCAGGGTTGAAGCCCAGCAGCTTATGCATCTTATGAATACGGTTTATTTTTACGATGAATGGATCGACCGGTTTAATCAGTCGGCCACAAAGAAAGGCGATTTTCATCTGGCGGACGGCACCACAGCGGAGACAGATTTTATGAACGCTACATACGGCTCCCATAATTACAGAAATGGGGACGGATTTGTCAGTTCCAGTCTGGGCCTTAAGGAGAACGGCTCTATGGTTTTTGTGCTGCCGGATGAGGGCGTCCCGGTGGACAGACTTTTTGAGACGCCGGACCGGTTGAAGGAGGTTCTGGAGGGCGGAGAAAGCCATATGGGCGAGGTGGTTTTCCAGGTTCCCAAGTTTACGGCCGATACACATTCCGATATCAGAGAGGTGATGATAAAGCTGGGTATAACCGGAATCTTCGAGGATGGAGATTTCTCAGGAATGACAGATAATAAAGGGATTTATATCTCCTCCATCACCCAGGACGGCCATATTGCCATCGATGAAAAGGGGGTGGAGGCATCGGCATTTACCGATATTACTTACGCAGGAGCGGCGCTCCCTGAAGGAAGGGCGGACCTGATACTGGATCGTCCGTTCCTGTATGGAATTGAGAAAAACGGCGTATGGCTTTTTATCGGAGTCTGTGATAATCCGTAGGATAGAGTACCAGAGCGTATTTAAAAATTCATTCCCGCCATCTGCAGGCCCCACTACGCGGCATATTTGGCCCAAATTCGCTTACCGTAGCCCACTACGCAGCACTCATTCAGACCAAATCTCCCACAAAGTGTGACGTACCGCTGGCAGAAAGCAATTATCAAACATGTTCTAGCGATTGGGAGACAGGCGGAAACAATTTAAAAAGTTCTGCCTAAGTTGTTCCCCGACAGCTTCCGGCAGAGCCTGCCTGATTTCTGCAATCTGCTGAAGTGTAAAGGAAAGGGATGCCGGGACTGAGAGGGATGCCGCCTTTGCGGGATGAGTGCGGAGGTTTTCCGGAGCTTCTTCGTATGCCCATTTGACAGCGCCCATTCCGTCCGTCTCGATTAAGATCCGATCAGCAGGGAGGGCGGCAGCCAGATTTCTCACGGCCGGATTCCACCAGACGTCGGGGCCGATAGAAAAATAACAGTCAAGCTCCAGAAAAGACTTTGGAAAAACAGGGTCGGAGTACCAGTGGACAAGGTAGGTATTCGGATAACCTGCAATCAGGGAGGCAATCCTTTGTTCCTGGCCCTTCGTGTGCAGAATAACCGGTTTGTCCAGTTGGGCTGCGACGGCCAATTGTTCGGTAAACACCTTCTCCTGGACAGCCAGAGGGACGTTGCACCAGACGCTGTCCATTCCGATTTCACCGATGACGGGACATTCTGAAAAATAAGAAAGCATTTCCGATAATGAATACTGACCGGCATACCATGGATGAAGGCCGTAGGTGGGAATTATAATATTCTTATATTCCGGCCGGGAGGCCAGGCCGTAGAGCTTTACGGCTTCCCTTGGATTGCCTGCGCACAGGAGGGAGCGGACGCCTTTTATTCTGCGCTCTTCAAGTTCTTTACTGCTGCCGATATGGGCATGGGAATCACATAAGGTCATTTTTCTTCCTTTCCGGTGCATTAGATTCAGACCCGGCCGGTCATGATTTCCGAATGGATTTTCTGTCTCAGGGCGCCCTGGTTATAGAGCCAGTCTCTGTTCCGAACCCTGTCCGGGATTTCAATTTCGCAGGTGATATGGGCCGGAGCCTGGTTCAGGATTAAAATCCTGTCTGAGAGATAGAGCGCTTCATCCATATCATGGGTGACCAGGAGTACGGTCCGGTTCAGCCTGGCCCGCATACTGATCAGCCAGTCCTGCATATCGCCCCTTGTTATAACATCCAGAGCGCCGAAGGGCTCATCCAGAAGAAGGATGTCGGCCTTACACAGGGCTGTCCGCAGAAATGCGGCGCGCTGGCGCATCCCGCCGGATAGGGAGGAAGGATATTTCGTTTCATATCCCTCCAGCCCAAATGCGGGGAAATTCTTAGATGCCTCCCGCCTCATTTCTTCCATGGAACCATGGATCTGGCCGTAGAGGCAGACATTATCCAGGATAGTCTTCCAGGGAAACAGCAGATCATTCTGCGGCATATAAGCAAAATGCTCCGACAGTCCGGTAACAGGCTGCCCATCCACCGTAATCCGTCCGGTCTCAGCCTGGATGACTCCGGTCAGAAGCTTCAGGATTGTGGACTTTCCACAGCCGGATGGTCCCAGCAGGCTGACAAATTCTCCTTCTTTAATAGAAAAATCCAGATTTTCAAACAGTTTCTTATTATCATATGAAAACGATAATCCTGATACTTCCAACTTCATCATCGGTTCCAGTCCTTTCTTTATTCCGGAAGAAATTCGTTCGTATAGCAGTCGGATGCAGGGATAAGCTTGTTAATTACCCCGTATTCCATCATAAATTCCGTATATCTGTCCCAAACCTCATCCTTCATAACACCCCATCTGTCCGCATCCTCCATATACTTATCGGCAAGATAGTTCTGTGATATTTCCAGCATCTCAAGAGGATAATCAGGAGCATATCTCTGGAGGATGGCAGCGCCTGTCTCCGGATTTTCAATTGCGTATTGATATCCTTTCTCTGTTGCGGCAAGAAATTTTTTTACCAATTCCGGTTTGTTTTTCAGTGTATCGTCGGAGGCGATAATCACAGGAGTATAGTAGTCGAGACGCTCGTCAAGCTCCCTTACCGGCATATAGTCGATTGGAAAATCATTCATCTGGCATTTTACATTATCCCAGGCCTCATAAAACCACATGATATCCGCCTTATCCTTTAATGCCTCAAAACCGGAACCGTCGGATATCACCATGTTAAGTTTTGAAAAGTCTGCGCCATCCTTTGTCATAACGGCGTTCAAAACAGCTTCTTCTCCGGGGCCGCCCCATCCGGCGTACGTTTTACCCTCAAAATCTTTTGGGGATTTTATTCCTTTACCCTCGTAGGTGGCGAAACCGGAGGTGTTGTGCTGGATGATGGCAGCGATTGCTTTAATTGGGAGGGGATCTGCCGAAGTGCGGGCTATCGTGACATCTTCCTGATAGCTGATTCCGAAATCACCTTTTCCGACTGCCACGAGAGTTGCAGTGGCTCCTTCCGTAGGTTCGATGATATTGACTTCGAGTCCTTCTTCGGCATAATATCCCTGATACAGGGCTACAAACATGCCGGTATGATTGGTGTTGGCCACATAGTCTAAAATGACGGTTACGGTTTCAGGTCCGTCTGTCCCCTCTGCCGGTAAAACGCCCTGGGAATCTGTCACGGATGCTCCGGTTTCTTCGGAGGCGGCTGCGTCGGCGGACGGGGCGGCAGTTGGCTGGGCGGCTGACTCCGGAGCTTTGGAAGACCGGGAACAGCCCGTCAGTGCGCCGGAAAGGACAGCGGTGGACAACAGGATTGCTAGCATTTTCTTTTTCATAATTATTCTCCTTAATTGTATATTAATTATTACTATTCATGGCCTGTATCCCGCGAGGTGTTTTTGTGCATATATTGCGCGAAAATCCCGGGTTACACGGCGTGAAACTGCATTTTTCAGCAGGTCCGTGAATAGTGATATTAATTTTTGGTGTGCAGGTAGGGCAGGGCGGCAAGCTGGTAGAGGCGGATAAGCCCGTTCATACACAGGCTCAGGAAAATGATAACCAGAACACAGGCGAATACCTTGTCCAGCATGTAACTGTTTTTGACTCTCAGCAGGTAGTAGCCCAGTCCTTTCTGGGAGCCGATCCACTCTCCGACAACAGCGCCGCTGATACTGTAGGTGGCCGAAACCTTCAGGCCGGACAGCAGAGAGGGAACGGCGGCCGGGATTTTAACGAGGCGGTATGTTTTCCATCTGCCTGCCCCATAGGAGCGGACCAGATGGACATACTCCTCATCCACCTGGGCGAGCCCGTCTGAGAAGCTGACTGCGATTGGGAAAAAGCACATCAGGACAACCGTCAGAATTTTCGGGGCAACCCCAAAACCCATATAAATAATGAGGATTGGGGCCAGCACGATCATGGGAACCGTCTGGGTGACCACAAGAACCGGGTATAGTCCCTGCTTGATGATGGGAAAACAGTCCATCACGATGCCGAGAAGCAGAGCCAGTATCAGGGAAATTACAATACCGGACAGAGCCTCTGAGACAGTGACTGCCGCATGGCCGCCCAAGGTGCCGAGTTCCGAAAAAAGTGTTCTGATTACCTGTACCGGTGATGGAAGCACATACAAAGGAATATGGAAAAATCCTACGGCCGCTTCCCAAATCAGCAGCAGGATAATGATGAAAAGGGCCGGTATTATATTTTGACAGTATTTTTTCATGAATGACTCCCCCGTTTTAAATGGTAAAGTAAAGGTATATTTCACAGGATAAGAATGACTCCCGCGTGGCCTGTTAAATAAACAAAAATCCCGCCGGATAATGGCGGGATATCAAGGTTCAGTATTTCACGTCCCTACGTTGGCATTATCCAAATCAGGTAAAGGGTCGAAATTAACAATTTCCTCTCAGCCAGTTTACAAGCTCCCCTGTTTCTTTTTTACTAGCTGATTGTAGCATGAAAGTCGGAGGAAATCAATCCTTTTTGTCATTTTGGACCGGACTGTGGTTACAGTTCAGACATGATGTATTCCGCGAGGTGTTT
>NZ_KE992945.1:11565-14637 GCF_000466485.1 [Clostridium] symbiosum ATCC 14940
AGGTGTTTTCGCTGTTTTTTGCGAAAATCCCGAGATATGCGGCGCGAAACGGCGTTTTCTGCCGTTTCTGTGCATCATTTGTTGCAGTTTGGCCGGAGGCTGAACTGTAACGGACTGTGCCAGTATAAGCAGGATGGAATCATAAGCGCCAGGTTCTGACTATATGAATCCATTTATAACAATTTATATCAATGTATGAAAGATATATAATAACGGTATCTCGTGAGACAGGTTTAAAAATGACAAAGGCTGTTATTGCGGCCGCGCGCGCTGTATCGGTAAAGAATGGAGAACGGCGACCCGCTGGCAAGGCGCGAGATATATGTAACCTGTAAAAAGGGCCGCTACAAGACAAAAGCGATAGAAGTATTCCTGTCTCTTTGCGGAATCAGCCTTGAAAAAAATGATGTGTGAAAAATCCTGATTATTACTTGTATTTTGCATCCGGTGGAAATATAATGTATTTACATAGTTAGAAATATATGGAAATCAGGAGGTAACAAAAATGGAATTAAAATTTTATGTCTGTGAGCATTGTGGGAATATCATCACGTATGTGCGCAACAGCGGAGTACCGGTTATGTGCTGCGGCCAGAAGATGACGGAGCTTGTGCCGGGAACCAGCGACGGGGCTGTTGAAAAACACGTACCGGCAGTTGAGACAGACGGCAGGGCGGTAACGGTTAAGGTTGGAGAAGTAGAGCATCCTATGATGGAGCAGCATTATATTCAGTGGATTGCCCTGGAGACAAAAGAAGGAGTACAGATTAAGCATCTTACACCGGAGATGAAGCCTGTGGCTGAATTTGCACTGAGTGCGAACGATGAAGCTGTGGCAGCATATGAATTCTGCAATCTTCACGGCCTCTGGAAGAAAGAGATCTAATATGACATTGGGAGCAGGGAGGCCGGTTGCGTTTTCCTGCTTTCTTTATAGATGGGGGTGACCTGTACGCAGAGCGTGCAGGTTATCGCCATAGGCGGCGGCCAGTGCGCAAAGGGAGGAAAACGGATGAAAACAATAGGGATGATCGGCGGAATGAGCTGGGAGAGTACGGTTCTCTACTATCAGATCATAAACGAGACGGTGGGAAAAGAGCTGGGTGGGCTCCATTCTGCAAAAATCCTGCTGTACAGCGTAGATTTCGATGAAATAGAGAAATACCAGGCCGGCGGCGAATGGGAGAAGGCAGGGGAGGTCTTATCGGAAGCGGCGGTAAACCTGGAAAAAGCCGGGGCTGATTATCTTGTTATCTGTACGAACACTATGCATAAAGTTGTGCCCCAGATACAGACGCATATTCAGATTCCCATTATCCATATCGCGGAGGCAACGGCAGATGTGCTGAAGGAGAGCCGGATCCGGAAGGTGGCTCTGCTTGGAACAAAGTATACGATGACCCAGGATTTTTACAAGAAAAAACTGACCGATGCTGGAATTGAGGTACTCATTCCGGAGCAGCCGGATATTGAAACGGTTAATAACGTGATTTTTAAAGAGCTGTGCCGCGGTGTCGTTTCAGAAATTTCGAAACAGCAGTATCTTGCGATAATTGATAAGCTTGCCGCCGAAGGAGCCCAGGGGGTAATATTGGGCTGTACGGAAATCGGAATGATGATCAGCCGGGAAGATACACAGCTTCCTGTTTTTGATACGACAAGGATCCATGCCGAAAAGGCCGCATACCTGTCTATTCAGGACTGAGGCCCCGGTCAGAGACGGATATTGCGCTGAGTGAACCGTAACAGAGGCCGTGTGACAGGAGCGGCCGGACAGTTACAGGCGCTCAGCCGCAATATCCGTTTTTTTAATTCCGGGAGGAATTTATCTGCGTCCGCCGCCCATTCTCTTTGAGAGGGTGCGAAGTGTCTCAACCTGTTTTTTCTGTGCCGGGTTCATGCCCGATGTCAGAATCGATACGATGAGTTCAGTTTCCTGATCATTGAAATCCAAACCGTTATTGCCGGCGGCCATGCTCATCAGCAGCGGCATTAATTTGTCCTTAGGCGTTTTTCCTGCCTTATCGGCCAGCTCCGTAAGATATTTTAGCTTTTTTTCATCCATGCCTTTCAGACGGGGATCCTGTCTCCAGTTTTCATTCATAATTTAAGTTCCTTTCCGGTGTTTTGATTTATGAGAACTGCTGAAACGTCTGCATCAGCATTTGCGCTGTTTCCAGCCGTGACTGTTGCTCAGGCGGCAGCATGTTCTTAATCTGGTCGATGGGAAAACGGAAATGATCGTTTCGGCTTCTGTTCTGGGAAGAAGCGTTTCCGGAATCCCTGTCATGGCTGCGTTCATTCTGACTGCGTTCCTGATTATGTACCTGTTCCTGGCGCGGTTCCTGCCGTGGAATCTCCTGATCCGGAACGTCCATGCTGTCCATATAGGACTGGTATAGCTGGGAGCCCTGTAGGAAATTGATGATAAGATCAATGAAATCCTGTTCGGCTTCTGTTCCGTACGGCTTCATCGCATTCAGCATATCCAGCGGGGAGGCCGGTGCATCTTCTTCCAGCGAACAAATCCCCAGTTCTCCTTCTTCTTTTTTTCCAAACAGCTGAACGGTGCGTTCCAGTTCACCGATTTTGACAAGCAGGGAAAAGATACGCTGTTCCTGTATATTGATGTAGGGAAGAGCCGCTTTGATCATCTGAAGATGAGGCGCGGCCGTCAGATAATCCAGCTCTGTCATTTTTAAAGTCTGTTCATTGCTCATGGGACAATACCTCTTAATTCCTTGCCTAAATATATGCACGAAAAGAATAGAACATACCGACGCTTTGGAAATTACCGCATATACTAAAGTACGATGAAAATTACAGGAGGAAAGTGGGAATGAGCACCCGTTTAATAATAGAAGGCAACAGCGTATACGAAATCGATGAAGACTGCCTTGCCTGCAGTGAAAAACTGGAGAAGGAGAAAAAAGAACCCGTTAAAAGACCTGGTGAAAGGATAGAGCACCGGGGAGGACGCAGGGAAAAATAGAGATTGAATTAGGCAGGTGGGGACGCCGCCGGTACGGCCGGCGGCCGGGGGTGTATATGAGTCTTTCGTCCCGGGGGAAG
>NZ_KE992946.1:0-19306 GCF_000466485.1 [Clostridium] symbiosum ATCC 14940
AGCACACCCCAACATTCAGTATAGAACCTTTTTTATTTAACAGGAAAGTTCTCCGCCGAAGCAACCTGCCTTCAATCAAGAAAGAATCCCACGAGCGGGATTCTTTCTTGATTGAAGGCGGTGTTTGTTTACTTTTTCATGGTTTCGTATATAATAACCAGATAAAAGTTTGATGGAAATTTATCTTTTAACTGACCAGGAGGGGTGGACTGATGGGAGCTGATTCGATGTTTGAGATTCTATTAAACAGCCTGGGGGATACGGCTGTATATGTGGTACGAAAGGACGACTACAGAATTTTGTATTTTAATGATATTGTCGGAGAAATGGTACCCGGCATTCGAAAAGGAGATTTTTGCAGAGAACTTTGGACAGGATACAAGGAAGCTTGTATCTTCAGCGGCATTGGAAGCAAAAAACCATACTCTGCGGTAGGGTTCGATGAGACATTCGGAGCGACAGTAATGCTCACAGCATCTGAAATAGAGTGGGGAGAGAAAAAAACACCGGCTTTTGCAATTACTGTTAAACCTTACGCGATGAGTGGGACGGAAGAAAACGGGAAAGAGGAGAAAGAACTTCTTCTTTGCGCAATGCGTTTATTTGGTGAAGTATTTCTTTTAGATATAAATACCGGACGATATCTCGTTTATAAGAGCGACGGACTGCCGGATACAATGTTTGAGGAAGCAGACTTTTGTGATTTTAACCGCCTGTATGGAGAAAATTTAATACATCCTCATGACAGGCAGGTATTTTATGATTCATTTACACTGGAAAATATAAGAAACCGTGCCAGGGAAAGACAACAAATGATTTCAGCCGAAGTCCGCAGAAAAGACAGGTCGGGAGAGTACCGTTACTGCGAATTAATTGGAATATTTTATAAAGACAGGGAAGGCATTTCTGAAAAAATGATGCTGACATACCGCGATACGGACGAGTTGGCAAAAGCCCGTATTAGAGAGAGACAGGCGAACCGGCGCTTTGTCAGGGCAGTAAACGAGTCTTATGACGAAATTTATGAGGGGGAATTGTATACGGATTATCTGCGGCAGTGGAAAGGAGAAAAATCGACTCCATATTTTCGTTCCAGCCCTTCCTTTTCAGAGCAGATAAAATGGGCGGCAGATACCATCGTACATCCTGAAGAGAAGGAGGTCTTCCTGAGCCGATTATCGCCTGACCGACTGAAAGAGGATTTTGAAAACGGCAAATCGGAGGTTACAATCAGTTACCGGCGTCTGACTCCATCCGGTTCTTACCGGTGGCATTCTTTATATGTCCGTCTGTCTGAGATGACCACCGATTGCATTCGGGTCATGTTGTATCTGAAGGACATCGATGACGTAAAGAAGGAGGAAGAGAGAAAGCAGCGGGAGCTTCAGAACGCGTTAGCTATGGCTGAGAAAGCCAACGAAGCAAAAACAGACTTTCTATCCAGGATGAGCCATGATATCAGGACACCAATGAATGTTATCGTCGGAATGGCGTCGGTCGCAAGGTTTGTGCTGCAGAGTGAGGCGAAGGAAACTGCGAATCTCCAGTGTGATGAAAAAACAGGGAATTATGCAAAGCTGCTTAATTGTCTGGAAAAGATAGAAATGTCGTCTGCTTTTTTACTGTCGCTGATTAATGACATTCTTGACATGTCAAAGATTGAAAGCGGAAAGATGAAGATTGCCAACAGGGAAATGAATTTGAAAGACACGATACGCAATATAAAGGTGATGATTGAGGCTCAGGCAGAAGAGCGGAGGCAGACATTTCTGGTTTCGGTTGCGCCGGAGGTGGGAGAGTTCTATTATTGTGACAGTCTGAGGCTGAATCAGATTTTACTGAATTTGCTGGGCAATGCACTGAAATATACTCCGGAACAGGGGGAAATACGTCTGTGCGTTACGGCGGGGAAGGTGGAAGCGGGGGAGCAGCTCATATGGTTTATTATCAGTGATACGGGAATCGGTATGTCGGAGGAGTTTATGGCCCGGATGTTTGACCCCTTTGAACAACAGGATTTTGGAGGGAGCCGGATATTTGAAGGCACTGGGCTTGGGCTTTCTATTAGCAGAAAGCTGGTTGAACTGCTGAACGGAACCATCAGTGCCGAGAGTGAGCCTGGCAAAGGGACTGTCTTCACGGTGAAAATTCCGATGAAAATTTCAGATAAAAAACAGAAGGTTCGAAAGCTTGGAGAGACGCAGCATAGGGAAACGGACAGAGAAGATTCCCTTCGCAACAAGAGGGTGCTGCTGGTCGAGGACAATGAAATTAACAGGGAAATCGCTGTGATGCTGCTGGAACAGACAGGAATCCGGTGCGAGACGGCGGTGAATGGCGCAGAGGGCGTATCATCCTTCGAAAAAACTGTGCCGGGCTGGTACGATGCCATTTTAATGGATATCAGAATGCCTGTTTTAAATGGAATTGAATCAGCAAAAAAGATACGGGAGATGGAACGCCGGGATGCCAAAACCATACCGATTATAGCAATGACGGCCAATGCATTCAGTGAGGAACGTGAGGAAGCTCTGGAAGCAGGGATCAATGATTATTTGACGAAACCGATTGATGCGGAGGTTATGTATGCATGTCTTAGGAATTATATGCGGCGGTAATAGTTCATGCTGTCTGCACTGTTCCATGCCGCGGTGAAAAGGATAAAAAAAGCGAAATATTCAGTTGACAATTATGGAAAAGCATTGTATAATTAGTATCGTTGTTAAGGACAATGTCCTTTAATATGTGTGTGTAGCTCAGCTGGATAGAGCACTTGGCTACGGACCAAGGTGTCGGGAGTTCGAATCTTCTCACGCACGTACGAATCCCCTGGAGAGTTTCTCCAGGGGATTTTTTTGCTTTTTATTGGGGAGTCTCCCAGGACAGACTCTATTCTACAGCAGCTTTGCAGGAAATTCTTATTTCAGTAAAAGTTCTCACCGGCCCGGTTTTTATGTTATAATGTAATAAAATGTCGATGGGGGATTTTCTGTATGGATTCAGGAAAAATTGAAAGAAAAATCTATTATTATGATATTTTATTATACGCCCATGGGGAACATAATGAGGTTATACCATATGCAGATCAGGAATCGGTAATTAGAGAAACCTTTAAGTATATCTATCAGGCGAATTTGGAAATTGATGGCCTAAAAGAGGAAGCGGCGCTGAAAGCGGCTCTTCGAAAAATAGAATGTCCTACGGTTCATGGTGACAAGATCTATATTCTTGTGGAAGAAATAAATAAAATTGAGGATATTGATACGGCGAAAGGAATAAAGTTTAAAATAGTGCTATGCAGGAAAGACGCCTGGCCTTATTTGGAGAAGGACGGGAAGCTGGAAAAATTATTTTCCAAACTCCAGGATAATTACAGCGTGGCAGAGGTAACTCATTGTGTCATTTTTCCGGAGAAGAATATCATGGGGGCGGAGACGAATTTTAATGGAGCGCGTCCCAGTGCAATAATTGATTACCTGCCCAGGATATTTTCGAAGGTGGCATACGTATCATGCACGGGAAAACTGCGAAAAGATGTTTTCGAGAGAATTGCTGACAACAGGGGCTACAGTCTGTTTGAGATTGGGGTGAAAAACACACCGGCCATGAGGAAGGTGCTCCGGGACGGCATGGGACTGCTGGGCGCATTCTTTGACGACATCGATGAGGTGGATACTTACGAAATAAGTTTGAAGAGAAGAATTACCAGGAATAAAAAAGGATTTCGGCCGCCGGTTAATATTAAGGAGTTAGAACAAATTGTTATTGAGAACAGGGAGGAGATAAAGTCTTTCCGCGTAAGTCAGGGACTGTACAAAGACAGTGTCGATCTTTTGAGTGATAAACTGGTATGTAAAAAGGAATTTATTATCACGAATGATAAGGTAATCGATTCAAATGAAATGTACAAGACAATAATTGAATTCTATAATGATGTAGTAAGCGGTGCATAAAAAGAAAGAAGGATGCACGATGAGTAAAAGAAAACATAGGGTGAGACGCGGTGGCATTGCGGTTATTCCAATAGTTATATCAATTATTTTTTCGTTACTGATACCGGTTAATGTGACGGCAGAATCTTTTTTTGCTTCATTACAAGTGATAATCGGGGTTTGGGCGACATTATTGGGCTTTATTATAACAACGGTTTCAATTTTGTTAACCTTTACAGGAAGTAAATTAACAGAAGAGATAAAAGCAACAGGGCATTATAAGACAATTCTGTTTTCATATCTGCTGACCTGCTTTGAGCTGCTTATATTTTTACTGCTGTCTTTGCTCGTATTAATTACAGGTGTTTACAGCGGCATAATGGTAAAGGTTCTGATCGCGGGCGTTATAATTTCGCTGACCGATATCTTCATCTGCCTGTTCTTTTTAACACTGGTGATTTATACGCTGTTTAAATAAAACTATCTGAAGAACCGTCTGAGGGCGGTTCTTTTTGTACAGATATTTGACTTTTCCCGCAATGCCTTATATAATATATAAGCTGCAGTTACGCTGCACAAATCAGGCATCCGGTGCCTGAAGGAGGAAATTATGATAATCGAATACTGGAATAAAGTCAGATCTTTTGTAAAATGGCTGATCCCATTTTTTCTGGCCATATTTTTACTGTTTGGCTGCGGCCCTGCACAGACGCAGGAGAGCCGGGCGGACATGCCGGTACATCAGGAGCAGGCAGGGCAGGCGGAAACCTCTGCCCTTGCTCTTGACAAAGATGGAAGTTATACCAGTAAAGAGGATGTTGCCCTTTATATCCATATATATGGGACGCTGCCGGGCAATTTTATCACCAAGAAAGAGGCGGAAAATGCCGGCTGGGTGAGCAAGGAAGGCAATCTTTGGGATGTGGCGCCCGGAAAGAGTATAGGAGGAAGCCCTTTCGGTAATTATGAAGAGATATTGCCGGATAAGGATGGACGGAAGTGGTTTGAATGCGACATCAACTATGAAGGAGGCTTCCGGAATGCGGAGCGTCTTGTTTATTCCAACGACGGCCTGATATACTATACGGCGGATCATTATAAAACATTTGAACAGATTTACTGATAATGATAACAGATTATGATAAGAAAGACGATTGATATAAGACAGGAGGAGATAAAGAATGAAACTTTTGCTTCTGGATATGAACGAGATGGAGAGCGAGGAGGCCGTGCATAATTATCTGATGGAAAAACTGGCGTTTCCCGACTATTATGGAAAAAATCTGGATGCCCTGTCTGATATGCTGACGGACGGAGCGGCCGGGAATGTCTGCGTGGAACTGGTCCGCTGTACGGCACTGGACGCCCCTGTAAAGAAATTTGAGGCAAAGCTTGAAACGGTGCTGGAAGATGCGGCACAGACGGTTGAAGAAAGGGATGGAAAATTCTATGCCGTATTTGCAGGTTTTGAACCCCTGGAACCCTCATCCATGTGGGGATGAGCCTACGGGAGAATTTATCAGCATACCATTTGAGATAATCCGTTCGTCCAGGAAGACGATGGCACTTCAGATAGCACCAGACGGGCATCTTGTGATGCGACTGCCTCGGAGACTGCCGGAGAAGGAGGCGTTTAAATTTGCCATGAGCCATGAAGGATGGATTGGAAGAAACTACCGGAAAGTGACGGAGCAGAAGCGGGAACGGCCGGTATACGGTGAAGAGGAAATACGTGCCTTTATAGAGAAGCTGCGCCCGGTGCTGGAACACCGGGTTTCTTATTATGCATCTCTGATGAAAGTGGATTATGGAAGAATTACAATCCGGAACCAGAAGACGAGATGGGGAAGCTGCAGTTCGGCCGGCAACCTGAATTTTAACTGGAGGCTTTCACTGCTGCCGGAACCGCTGTGTGATTATGTGATTGTGCATGAGCTGGCCCACCGTCTGGAGATGAACCATTCGGCCCGTTTCTGGATGCAGGTGGCGCAGATTCTGCCCGATTACAAGGAAAGACGGCGGCTTCTGAAGGCATATAGGATATAAGCGGCTCAGCCGCTTCGTAAACGAACAGATAAAGGAAAGGCAGAGGAACAGATGGCAGAAGAAGTCTGGATGGTACAGACAAAAAAAGCGGATTTTAACAGAATCGCAGAGCGTTTCGGTATTGACCCGGTGACGGCCAGAATTATCAGAAACCGCGGCATTGAAGGTGAGGACAGGATAAACCTGTATCTGAACGGGACAGTGGGAACACTGTATGACCCGAGACTGATGAAGGATATGGAAAAAGCGGCGGCCATTTTAAAAGACAAGATAGACAGGAAAAAAAGGATACGGATTGTGGGCGACTACGATATCGACGGAGTGTGTTCTACCTACATATTATACAAAGCGTTTCTCAGGCTCGGCGCTCCTGTGGATTACGATATCCCTGACCGGATCCGGGACGGATATGGAATTAATGAATCGATTATTGAAAAGGCGGCGGAGCAGGGAATTGACACGATTCTGACCTGTGACAACGGCATATCGGCATATTCGCAGATTGAGCTGGCCAAAAAGAAGGGAATGACGGTAGTCATCACGGATCACCATGAGGTGCCGCTGGAAGAAGGAAAAGAGATAATTCCTCCTGCCGACGCGGTGATTGATCCAAAACGTGAAGAATGCTCTTATCCGTTTCCGGAAATCTGCGGAGCAGTTGTCGCATGGAAGCTGGTGCAGGTGCTGTTTGCGGAGTGCGGTGTACCGGCGAAGGAGTGGGAAGAACTGCTGGAATTTGCGGCAATCGCCACGGTAGGCGATGTCATGCGTCTGCAGGATGAGAACAGGATCATTGTAAAATATGGTCTGAGCAGGATGGAACACACGTCCAGCATCGGACTTAGAAAGCTGGCTGCCAAGAACAATCTGGATTTATCCCAGATTACGGCATACCATATCGGTTTTGTAATCGGTCCCTGTCTGAATGCGGGAGGCAGACTGCAGACGGCAAAGCTTGCGCTGTCGCTTCTGCTGTCCGGTGATGAGGAGGAAGCCGACCGGCTGGCCACGGAGTTAAAAGAGCTTAACGATATGCGGAAGGATATGACGGAGCAGGGGACGGAGGCGGCCAGACTTCAGGTCGATACGTATTACAGCCAGGATAAGGTGCTGGTTGTATATCTGCCTGAATGCCATGAATCACTGGCAGGAATTATAGCGGGCCGTCTGAGGGAACATTACCAGAAACCGTCCATCGTACTGACGAAGGGGGAAGAGGCAGTCAAAGGCTCGGGACGATCGATTGAAAGCTACCACATGTTCCAGAAGCTGTCTGAGGTCAAAGAGCTGATGCTGAAATTCGGAGGCCATCCGATGGCGGCCGGACTTTCCCTGGAGGAAAAAAATATCGGGGAATTCAGAAGGCAGCTCAATGAAAGGTCCGGACTTAGGGAGGAAGATTTTAAGGCCAAGGTCTGGATTGACGTGCCGATGCCGGTAAATTATATGACGGAACGGCTGATAAGAGAATTCCGGTGCCTTGAACCGTTCGGCCAGGGAAATGAAAAACCTCTGTTTGCGCAGAAGAACCTGAGAGTCAGGAATTCCAGGGTTATCGGAAGGAACAGGAACGTGGTGAGACTGACGCTGGAGGAGGAAAACGGTTTTGCAATGGAGGCCATATATTTCGGGGACGGAATTGCTTTTGAAGATGAGAGAGGCGGCCGCCGGGTAATGGACATCGTTTACTATCCGGAGATAAATGAATACAACGGCAATAAGAGCCTGCAGGCGGTAGTCAGAAAATATAGATTTCATTAGGCGGTACAGTGCAGGAGGCGGACAATGATAGAACGAAAAGACGTGATGCCTGTCAATTTCCTTAAAAAAGAAAATTTTACCGGAAGCGATACAGGCATGCGCTACCGTATGGAGAAAGCTTCAAAAGAGGAAGAAACGGTTCTGAAAGTTACGGTGTGGCCGGAGCCTTATGGCTATGACGCCACGCCGCCGGAACAGAAGACAAGCGAGTATTTTCCGTTTACCGAGGAAGGAATCGTAAGCGGTGTCGCGTGGCTGAACAGCCGGCACGAAAATTTCCGGTAACAGGTTACTGTTCACACCCCGCCCAAAAGCGGCGTGCTGTGAACAATAACACGCTTCGCGATGCACAGAAACGGCAAAACACGCCGTTATACTGCGCATAAACGGTTTCTGCGTTCACCGCAGAAAACCGGCGCTGATTTCCGTCGGAGACTCCATGTTCCGTCAGGAACATGGTATAATGACCGCAGAGTTTTGGGTTAATTTAGAATTAACAAGGCAGGGAAAGTAAAAATGAGTTGGAAAAGAGCATACAGGGAAGGGCTGAAAAGCGGTATTCCCATTGGAATGGGTTATCTTCCTGTTTCGTTTACATTTGGATTTCTGGCGGTTTCAGGCGGGCTGCCGGTTTGGGTGGCGGTGATGATATCCCTGACTAACCTGACGAGTGCGGGCCAGTTTGCGGGAACGAATCTGATTCTGGCCGGTTCCGGATATTTTGAAGTGGCGCTGACCACATTTGTAATTAATATAAGATACATGCTGATGTCCCTTTCACTTTCCCAGAAGCTGGAACGGACCACAGGTACGCTGGAACGGCTGGTTCTTGCGTTTGGAATCACGGACGAGACGTTCGTCGTCAGCTCTCTGCATGAGGGACAACTGAAAGCTCCTTTTATGTTTGGATTGATGACAATGCCGATTCTGGGATGGAACCTGGGCACGCTGCTCGGCGGTTCCATATCGGCGCTGCTTCCCCAGGCTCTGCAGAATGCGATGGGAATTGCACTCTATGCAATGTTTATTGCACTGATCATTCCTGCCGCCAGGAAATCTGTAGCTGTATTGTGCGTAATAGGCGCGGCGGTTGCAGTGACATGCATTTTAAAATACATACCGGTTTTTGGGTTTATCTCATCCGGGTTCCGGGTAATTCTGGCCACGATAGCAGCCTCTGCGCTTGGGGCGCGGCTGTTTCCCTCGGATGAGTACGGAGAGGAAAAGGAAGACGGGCAGGAGACTGCGGCAGCGCCGGAAATAACAGAAGAGGGGGGGAGTTTTGAGTGAATCTGACGAGAGTCGTGATATGCGTGATACTGATGGCGCTGGTAACTTATATTCCCAGGGTACTTCCGGTCACAATTTTCAGAAAAGAGATTAAGTCCAGATTTATACGCTCTTTTCTGGATTATACCCCCTATGCGGTTTTGGGGGCTTTGACATTCCCGGATGTCTTTTTCTCAACCGGGCATTTTTATTCGGCGGCCGGCGGAACGCTGGTGGCGGTAATTCTCGGCTACAGGGGCAAGAGCCTGGTAGTGGTTGCTGTGGCCGCGATTATTTCGGTTTACCTGTTGGAACTGGCAGGGGGAGTTTTGGCGGCAGAATGGTTGACGGCATTCGTAGTATATTGAAATGAGGGGCAGAATGATTACATTAAGAGGAGCTGAAGTATCAGCAAAATTAAAAGTACAGGTGGAAGAGCTGCTGAAAAGGCTGGGACGGATTCCACAACTTGCCATCGTCAGGGTGGGTGACAGCCCGGACGATATTTCTTATGAAACAGGCGCTGTGAAAAAGATGCATGCCTTTGGACTGAAAGTGGAAAAGTTTGTTTTTCCGGAAGATATCAGTGACAGGGAGTTCAAGGAGGCCTTTAAGAAGATAAATGAGGACAGCCGGATTGACGGAATCCTGGTGATGCGGCCTCTCCCTCCCCAGATTGTTCAGGAGGATATTGAGAGAATGATCGATCCGATGAAAGATTTGGACGGCATTTCACCCGTTAATATTGCAAAGGTATTCAGCGGGGACAGCACCGGTTTTGCTCCATGTACCGCGGAAGCAGTCATGAATGTACTGAAGCTGTATGATATTCCCGTGGCAGGTAAAAGAACGGTGGTGGTCGGCCGGAGCATGGTGGTCGGCCGCCCCCTGGCCATGCTGCTTCTGCAGGATAATGCCACTGTGACGGTCTGCCATACAAAGACTGTGGAATTGCAGGATATCTGCCGCCGGGCTGAGATTCTGGTAACCTGTGCAGGCAGCGCCAGAATGATAGACGAAAGCTACGTCCAGGAAGGGGCCGTGGTCATTGATGTCGGAATTAATGTGGATGAGAACGGCCATCTGTGCGGCGATGTGGATTTTGATGCAATCAGTTCTGTTGCAGCGTGTGCGACTCCCGTACCGGGGGGGATTGGCAACGTAACGACTGCCGTTCTGGCGAGGCGCCTTGTAAACGCAGCCCTGGCTCAGGAAGAAGCCGGAAGTGAAAAGTGATATTTTCAGAAATAAGATATGGAAAGTTAAGGTAAAAGAAAAACATCCTGGATGTCTTTCGGTTATAATGATTATAGCTGAAAGACATTCAGGATGTTTTTCTGTATAACAGGAAAGAAGAGGAGGAAATACTTATGAATCATTTAAAAACAGGGCTTGCAGCCGTTCTTATCTCGGCAGGGGCCCTTACTCTTACGGCTTGTGGAAGCACTGCAATACCGGATACGATCAATGTACAGAATGTGGAAAATAATGTAATCAGCGTCAGCAGCAGGGAGCAGGTCAAGGTGGAGCCTGATATAGCAGAAATCATTTACAGCGTTTATTCCCAGGCGTCGGATGCTCCGACATGCCAGACACAGAATAATTCAGATTTGGATAAGGTTCTCACAATGTTAAAGGAACAGGGAGTGGAGGAAAAATCAATCCAGACATCCAATTATGGAATGAGTCCGATTTACAACTGGGAAGACGGAAAGACGGTCAGCGGATATGAGATGACAACGCAGGTCACGGTATCTGATATTCCGATTGATCAGGTAGGGCAGCTTATCTCAGAATCCGTGGATGCCGGCGTGAATTCAATTGATTCTGTCAACTATATGTCCAGTAAATACAATGAGGCATATCAGCAGGCTCTTGCAAAAGCAATTGATGCAGCGAAGGTGAAGGCACAGGCCATGGCGGATGCGGGCGGATGCAAGCTTGGCAAAATTGCAAATATTAGGGAATACGGTGATAATCAGTCTGTGCGGTATAATGGATATTCTTCCGGAGCCGGAGCCGCAGCCAAGGAAGCGGCCATGATGGATATGGGAGTGATGCCGGGTGAGGTTGAGATTGAGGCCAATATTGCGGTGGACTTTTCTATCGATTAAAATTCATTAAGATAAGTAAATTCCTTTTGAAAGTATAAAACTTCCGCACCTATGAGATAATAAGCAATATCGAATAGAATGCGGAGGTTTTATTATGTGGGGATTTATTATCGCCCTGGTTTCCGGTGCCCTTATGAGTATACAGGGCGTATTTAACACGGAAGTGACAAAGCAGACGAGTATCTGGGTGTCATCGGGATGGGTGCAGTTCAGTGCATTTATTGCCTGTGTAATCATGTGGTTTTTTACAGGCCGGAATGAAGTGGGAGGCCTGTTCCAGGTAGAACCGAAGTATATGCTGGCCGGAGGTATCATGGGCGCCCTGATTACCTATACCGTTATAAAGAGTGTGGGTACGCTGGGGCCGGCTAAATCCGCGCTTCTGATTGTAGTGGCTCAGATTATTGTTGCCTATGCCATCGAAGTGATGGGGCTTTTTGGCGTGGATAAGGCCGGTTTTGAATGGAAGAAGGCCATTGGCGCTCTGGTTGCCATTGCCGGGATTATTATTTTCAGGTGGTGACAGGGAAATTCTTTTATTTTTCGCTTGTGTTCAGGGTGGTATTTAGATAGTATAGAAATACGGGCAAACAGTATCTTCCGATATGAACGGGAGGTACATTACATATGAAAAAAGAAACAGCACGAATGATTAAAACAGCAGCAGCCGGCATAGTAATGCTGGCAGCAGTCATATGCTATAATGTAGAGTGGAAAGGCAGTGGTGACACGGCGCAGTTTCATTTGACCGCTCTGCAGGAGGAGACGGCGGAGGAGGGTACGGATGCCTTGGCGCCGGCCGGGGTGGAAAATCATAGTCCGGAATATGCAGGGAACACCGGTGATTCCGAAAGGGATAACGGGGCCGGACGGATTTTTGTACATGTATGCGGTGAAGTGGCCGCTCCGGGAGTATATGAGATGAAAGAAGGAAGCCGTATTTACCAGGCGGTGGAAATGGCCGGAGGCTTGACGGAAAATGCTGCCGGTGATTTTTTAAACATGGCCGGGAAACTGGAAGACGGCATGAAGGTACAGATTCCGGACCGGGAAGAGGCCGTCCAGTGGAGCCGGGAGGCAGCAGCCTATCCGGGTATATCGGCTGGGGCGGACGGCGGTGCTGTGACTTCTAAAATTAATCTGAATACGGCGGTGAAAGAGCAGCTTATGACGCTGAAAGGGATCGGGGAGGCCAGGGCCGAGGCGATCATCGCTTACCGCCAGGAATATGGGCCTTTTGCCAGAATTGAAGATATTATGGAGGTTCCCGGAATTAAGGAAGCAGCTTTTCAGAAGATAAAAGAAGACATTACGGTGTGAATGATAGGTATGAGGTGGAAAAATGGCAAAAGTGTTAGTTGTGGATGATGAAAAACTGATTGTTAAAGGAATCAGGTTCAGTTTAGAGCAGGACGGTATGGAAGTGGACTGTGCATACGACGGGGAAGAGGCTATCCGGATGGCTAAAGAGACGGAGTATGATATTGTGCTTCTGGATGTGATGCTGCCGAAGTTCGACGGCTTTGAGGTCTGCCAGGCGATCCGTGAATTTTCGGAGATGCCGATTATCATGGTAACGGCAAAGGGCGGAGACATGGATAAGATCCTGGGACTTGAATATGGAGCTGATGATTATATAACAAAGCCGTTCAATATCCTGGAGGTCAAGGCCAGGATTAAGGCGATCATGAGGCGTAATGCCAAAAAATCGAAAAAAGAGTCACAGAGCAGCGGAAAAGTAGTCCAGGCGGGGGACTTAAAGCTGGATACGGACAGCAGACGCGTCTTTATTGCAGAAAAAGAGATTAACCTGACGGCAAAGGAATTTGACCTTCTGGAGCTTCTTGTCTGCAACCCCAATAAAGTTTACAGCAGAGAAGAACTGCTGCGCTTTGTATGGGGGAATAAAGCGGCTGCCGGAGGCGATGTGAGGACGGTGGACGTACATGTAAGGCGTCTGAGAGAGAAGATTGAACCAAGCCCGAGTGAACCGAAGTATGTTCATACAAAATGGGGAGTAGGGTATTATTTCAGAGCTTAGCTGTACAGAACATAGAAGGAGGGGCGGGCAAGGGAAAGAAGCCGGCCCTGTTGAAGAGTCTGCCGCAGTGCAGGCTCTTTGAAGATCATATGGAAAGACGAAAGAGCGGATTAAACGGAGAAAGCGGCGGGATGAAGATGGATAATATAAGAATAAGACAGGCAGATATGGACGATTTGGATGGCGTGACCCTGGTGGAAGCCAGGTGCTTCCCTCCGGCCGAGGCGGCCGGCAGAGAGGTGTTTGAAAAACGGCTTGGGACATTTCCCGAGAGCTTTTTTATAGCGGAGGATCAGGGGAAGCTGATTGGCTTTATCAATGGCTGTGCCACTGATGAAAAGACCATACGGGATGAGATGTTCGAGGACTGCGGCCTGCATAAGGCGGACGGAGCTTATCAGAGCGTCTTTGGGCTGGATGTTGTTCCCGAATACAGGAACCGGGGAATTGCGGCGCAGCTGATGGATTATTTAATAGAGGATGCCGGTAAAAGAGGGAGAAAAGGATTGATTCTTACCTGCAAGGACAGGCTGATTCATTATTATGAGAAATTTGGATATGTTAATCTGGGAGTTTCGGAATCAGTACATGGAGGCGCTGTCTGGTATGACATGCTTCTGGAATTATAAATAAGCCGGGACAGATTTGGAGTGACGGATATCGTGGATGAGAAGGATGGAGTAAAACCGCGCATACAAGGCGCGCGCTGGAGAAAACTGGATAATACGGCAAAGCTGTTTGCCGCAGTGGCAGGGGAGGATTTAAGCAATGTGTTCCGGCTCTCGGTGTCGTTAAAAGCCGAGGTTAAGCCGCATTTGCTTTCGCAGGCTCTTGAGCGGACGCTGCCGGAATTTGAGAATTTCCGTGTGAAGCTGCGCAAGGGATTCTTCTGGAATTACTTTGAGACAAATAACAGAGAACCGTTAATAGAGAAGGAAGAGACCTACCCGTGCAAGTTTATTGATCCTCATGAAAGCCACCGCTTTCCCTTCCGGGTCAGCTATTATGGAAAACGAATCAATTTTGAGGTTTTCCACGGCCTGACAGACGGGCTCGGTGCATTAAATTTTTTAAAGAGTCTGACGGAACATTACCTGGAACTATGCCTGGAAGAAACAGGAAGAGATGAGACGCCGGGGGACCGGGGGAAGCCAGGAAGTAAGGAAGAGCGGGAAGGACAGGAAAATGAAGGAAACCGGGCAGAAGCAGGGGACCGGGAAGAAGCAGAAAGACGGAAAGAAGCGGCAGGGCCGGAAGAAACAGGATTTCGGGAAGCGCTAAGGGATACCCTGGAAGCAAAGGAAGTGAAAAGGCCCGGAATACAGGAAAAACAAACAACCCGTCAAGGGGATCCCGTGGCAAGAGCCGATACAAACAAAACGATACGCCAGATGGAGGAGGACGGTTATCTGAGACATTATAAAAAACGTCCCCACCGCCATTATGAGACGGAGCCGGCTTTGATAATCAAGGGAGAGTATCTGCCGTTAGACTGTCAGTCGGTACTTCACGGCAGCATCCGGCTTAATCAACTGAAGGGACTGTGCAAGCAGGAAGGTGTCAGCATCACAAAATATCTGACAGCCGCACTGATTTGGTCCCTGATTCAGGTATATACCGATGGAAACACTCTGGATCAGCCGGTGGCTCTGAACCTGCCGATTAACCTGAGAAGCTTTTTTGATTCTGAGACTCTGGCAAATTTTTTCTCCGTTACAAATATTGCGTGGCCGAAGGGGAAGGCTCCAAAACGGTTTGAAGATGTGCTGGCCGAGGTCGGACGGCAGATGGATGAGAAGATTGTGAAGGAACGTCTGGAGGAGACGATTTCCTATAATGTATCGAATGAAAAGAAATGGTATATAAGAATTATTCCGCTGTTTATCAAGAATATGGCGATGAACGCTATCTTTCTTAAGAGCAGCAAAGCATATACCATGACGCTGTCAAACCTGGGACCGGTATCAATTAAACCGGAACTGGAAAATATGGTGGATGCGTTCCACGTCCTCATTGGCGTGTCCAGGCAGCAGAAACTGAAATGCGGAGTGATAGCATTCAGGGACAGAATCTATCTTTCATTTAACAGCGTTATGGATGATCTGAAGCTGCAGGAATTCTTTTTCTCTTTTCTGGAGGAGAGGGGAGCGGCAGCCGAACTTGAGAGCAATGGGGCCGTGGATAAGAAGTATGACAGAGGGAATTTTCCGGCTGTCAGCTATGACCGGGGAAAGCTCAGGAAGATGACGAACATTATATATCTGGTGCTTCTCACCGCTGCTGCGATTACCGGTCTGGTTAACTTTTTAACGTATGAGAAGGTTAAAATATGGTGGTCCCTGATCACCATCGGAGGAATCGCTTATGTGGCTATGACACTGAGGTATTCGATTATCAGGAGGGCAAGCCTGGCGGGGATTCTGGTAAGACAGTCGATTGGGGCGCAGATACTGCTTGTGCTGATTGATTATATGACGGGGTTCAGGGGCTGGTCGGTGAACTATGCGATCCCAAGCCTGATTCTGTTCGATGTGATAGCCATAGTGTTTTTGATTCTTATCAACAGGCTGAACTGGCAGAGCTATTTTATGTATCAGATTGCCATTACTATTTTCAGCTTTATCCCCCTGATTTTATGGGCGGCCGGCTGGATTACCAGCCCGATGATGTCGGTTATCACGGTAATACTGTCGGTATCCGTTCTATTGATTACCATCATATTGGGGGATAGGAGCGTTAAGAAGGAACTGAAGAGGAGATTTTATTTTTAAGCAGAAAATGTGGCCCAGGCAGATACCGCGATGCGTGTTACTGTTCACGGAACCGCGCTTTCCGGCAAGGCCGTGTACGGTAACTGATATTTAAAGGAGAGATGAAGAATGCGTAAGAAAAATGTCAGCATGATAGGAAACCTGACCCGCGATATGATGAATGATGTGATGGAAACGGCTCTTAAAAAGCCGATTCAGACGGGAGAATTCAGAAAGAATCCTGTAGAACCGGCATGGAGATGCCCTGCCGGCTTTCTCTATGAACTGATTGAGACAGAGAATTTTATAATGGAATATTTAAGACCCCAGAGCGTCGTCACCGGGAGGGTTATTCTTCAGCTCCACGGCGGCGGCTACATCGGACCGATGAAGAACATTTACAGGAGATTTGCAGTAAAATATTCGAAGCTCAGCTACGGTGCGGATGTCCTTACGATCGATTACAGGGTGGCGCCGGAGAATCCGTTCCCGGCGGCTGTTGAGGATGCGGTATATGCCTACAAATGGCTGCTGGACGAGAAAAATTACAAGCCGGACCAGATTGTGGTGGCGGGAGACTCGGCCGGAGGCGGTCTGGCACTGGCGCTTTGCATGTATGCCAAGGATCACGGACTCCCTCTGCCCGGGGGCGTCATCACGATGTCGCCGTGGACGGATGTGACATTAAGCGGTGAGACATATGAATCGAATTATGAGATTGATCCCCTGTTTGGCAATTCAAAGGAAAATATGCTGTATCAGTGCAGCTACATCGGCGATGCGGATACGAAAAATCCTTATTTATCCCCGTTGTTCGGGGATTATACGGGGTTCCCGCCCATGCTCATGCAAGTTGGCAGCTACGAGGTTCTGCTCAGCGACACATTGTCTGTGTCCGGCAAAGCCAAGAAGGCGGGGGTAAAAGTCAGAACCTCTGTTTATGACGGTATGTTTCATGTGTTCCAGATGGGGCTTGATTTGATACCGGAGAGCCGGGACGCATGGGAAGAGGTCGGTGAGTTCTTGAAAATCGTCTACCAGCTCCGCATTGCGCCGGAAGGCAAAGTCGTTAAAAAGGTGAAGAGAAGAAAAAAAGATACGGAAGACAGGGCGAGAGTGAACCTGCTGGCCTTTCTGAAAAGGGAGCTTTCTTAGTATGAAGATAACAGTGATAACAGTGGGAAAAATCAAGGAGAAATACCTTGAGGACGCTATTGCGGAGTACAGCAAAAGACTGAGCCGCTACTGTAAGCTTGAAATTATCCAGGTAGCTGATGAAAAGACGCCGGACCGGGCCAGTGAGGTGGTGGAAACGCAGATTAAAGATAAGGAGGGGGAGAGGATTCTCTCTCATATCAAAGACACGGCTTACGTCGTGGCTCTTGCCATAGAAGGCAAAATGATTTCCTCCGAGGAACTGGCGGAACTGATAGATGGTCTGGGAGTCCGGGGAGAGAGCCACATTCAGTTTGTGATTGGAGGTTCCCTGGGCCTGTCGAAAAAAGTGCTGGAGCGGGCTGATTATAAGCTGAGTTTTTCAAGGATGACATTTCCCCATCAGCTGATGCGGGTGATATTGTTGGAGCAGATTTACAGGAGTTACCGGATTGTGAATGGAGAACCGTATCATAAGTAGTGGAGAGAATTAAGATTGGCAGGAGTTTTATTGATAATAAGGTGCCGCTCAATCATATTCAAGCCCCTGTTCCTTCATATATTCCATCTTCTTTTTCAATTCGGCAGACAATTCCATAGCGGCCCGTTCCGTAATTTCCAGCACGACATGGATCCGTTCTAAGGGATACTGCCTGACTATTTCCAGCGAAGCAGGCTGCCGGAGACGGAGCCTGTGGCCTGATATCCGCTGAGAAGAACCGGGATGGTCCATTCCACAGACTGTGTTACGGCCGGTACAAGCCCTGTCTTGATAGCCGATGCGCTGATCAATGTCAGGATTACCGGAGTCAGGATAAAAGGGATGAGCATTGTAAGATTGAAAATAATCGGAAACCCGAATACTGCAATCTCACTGATATTAAACAGGGCAGAAGGAAGAGCCACAAAGGACATTTTACGGTTGTGGCTCTGCTTTGAAGCAATGTACAGTGCGAGAACAAAGCTCAGGGCAGTACCGCAGCCGCCGATAAATACAAAGGTGTCCAGGAAGGTTTTTGAAAAAATCTCCGTGGGGATGTGTCCTGCCAGCACAAGAGACTGGTTGATTTCCACATTTTGTTCAAAAAGATGCCTTGAGACAGCCTCCAATGTATTGGTGCCGTGAATGCCCATAAACCATAAAAGGTATGTCATTACAACATAGAGAAGAATACCGAACAGGTTCCCGCTAATCTTATCAAACAGTTTCAGGAAGAGATAGGAACCGAAATTCGTAATATTACTGCTGTCCCATGACACACTCAGGACATATCCGGTAACGGCAAAGAACAGGGAGACCAGGATAACGGGGATCAGACACTGGATCGAAATATGCTTTTAAATTAAATAGAAATAGATTATAATAATAATATTTAACGGCCGACGGTGAAATGACACCGGGATTTAACAAAGGCAGGAGGATGCAGTTGACGATCAAAGGAAAAAGCCATATTATAGGGGATATTGGAGAAACGAGGGCAGAAAACGGCAGGATATAGATATGAATACAGAGATGGAATCAAAATCATTAGTATTATATGACAGAGACATCAGAGAACCGTTGTTTGACTATCTGGAGGAGCGGTTTGGCAAGACCAGGATGTTTGAAGAAAAAATCATTGGACGCTCCCGGGCAGATATCATCATGCTGACGGAACGTCAGCTGATCGGCCTGGAGATAAAGAGTGATGCCGATACATATGAGCGTTTGAAGCGGCAGATACGCGACTACAACAAGTATTGTGACGTCAATTATGTCGTCGTCGGAAAATCACATGAAAAGCATGTGGAGGAACATATTCCTTCCTGGTGGGGAATTATTGTAGTGGAAGCAGAGGGAAAAGAGATGGTTATTAATGAGAAAAAAGCGGCGTCGGAAAACCCTAAAATGAAGCGGGAACTTCAAATTACTCTTTTGTGGCGTCCGGAGCTTCAAAAAATTCTCGCTCTTAATCATCTGCCGGCCTATAAACAGAAGAGTAAAAAATTTGTACACCAGAAACTGATGGAAAAACTGGATTGGGACAGATTGAAACACCAGATGTGCGAAGAGCTGTTTGAGCGGGATTACACTTTATGGGATGAAGAACTGGAAAAGTACCGTGAAGCGGAGAAACGGCATGGGAAATTGGCTGCCCGGAGGACATAGCGGCAGCAGGAGGCCTAGAGCGTGTTTGAAAATTCATTCCCACCAGCTGCACGCTCCACTTCGCGGCATATTTGGCCCGAATTCGCTTA